>JAKLKW010000181.1 GCA_023150455.1 Alphaproteobacteria bacterium
CAGGCACTGGCGCGGCGGCACCAGGCCGAAGGCATCGCGGCGACGCTGCCGCCGCTGCTCGTCGCCGCCGAGCGCGTCGCCTCGACCGTGGCGCAGGGCGTGCACGGGCGCCGGCGCGTCGGCCAGGGCGATTCCTTCTGGCAGTTCCGCCAGTACCAGCCCGGCGACTCGGTGCAGCGCATCGACTGGCGCCAGTCGGCCAAGCGCCAGCACGCCTATATCCGCGAGAACGAGTGGGAGGCCGCGCAGTCGGTCTGGCTGTGGCGCGACGCCTCGCCGTCGATGGCTTACCGCTCGGGCCGCGACCTGCCGGAGAAGCGCGAGCGCGCCGAGCTGCTGGCCTTGGCGCTGATGGCGCTGCTGGTGCGCGGCGGCGAGCGCATCGCGCTGCTCGGCCGCCCGGTGCGCCCGATGACCGGCCGCGGCGCGCTCAACCGCCTGGCCGACGCGCTGTTGACCGAGTCGACCGACGCGGCGCGCTCGCTGCCGGCGTTCGAGCTGCTGCCGCGCTTCGCCCACGTGGTGATGATCGGCGACTTCCTGGGACCGCTCGAGGAGCTGCACGCGCTGGTCGGCCGCTTCGCCGCGCGCGGCATCGGCGGCTACCTGCTGCAGGTGCTCGATCCCGCCGAGACCGCCCTGCCCTTCGCCGGGCGCGCCCGCTTCGAGGGGCTGGAGGGCGAGGTCGAGCGCCCTGTCATCGGCCGCGTCGAGGCGGTGCGCGCGGAGTACCGCGAGCGCCTCGAGCGCCAGCGCCTGGGCCTGGCCGCGATCGCCCGCGCCGCGCAATGGAATTTCGCCCGCCATACCACCGATCGATCACCGCAAACCGCCCTGCTGGGGGTGTACCAGGCCCTGGCGAAGTCGGTGAAACGGTGAGAGCGCCTGGCAATGGACCGCGGCCGGCGGGTCCGAGCGAATCATCCTTCGAGACACTCGCTGCGCTCGTTCCCCAGGATGACGCGTTCGGTTCGAGCACGATGAGACGCGTCATCCCGAGGGGCCCGCGCCCTGAGCCTGTCGAAGGGGCGGGCGTCTCGAAGGAAGAAAGGCGCCGACACGGCACGACGCATCGAACAATGGTATGCTGCGCCAGCCGACGCGAGAACCCGAGCGTGTCGACACGATGCTGAGCCTGGGGCCGATCGCTTTCGCAACGCCATGGGTGCTGACGGCGCTCGCGGCCTTGCCGCTGCTCTGGCTGCTGCTGCGGGTGATCCCGCCGGCGCCCAAGCGCATCCGCTTCCCCGCGCTGGCATTGCTGCTGGGGCTGAAGCAGCGCGAGGAGACGCCGCGCTCGACACCGTGGTGGCTGATCCTGCTGCGCCTCGCGATCGCCGCGCTGGTCATCTTCGCCCTGGCGCGGCCGCTGTTGAACCCAAGCAGCCTTCTGCCCGGCAGCGGGCCGCTGATCCTGGTCGTCGACGACGGCTGGGCCGCCGCGCGCGACTGGCCGGCGCGCCTGGCGGCGATGATCGACCTCATCGACAAGGCCGAGCGCAACGACCGCGCGGTCGTCCTGATGACGACGGCGCCGGCCGATACCGGCGAGGTGCCCCAGCCGAGCGGCCTGCTGCGGCCGGCCGACGCGCGCAGCCTGGTGCGCGCGCTGCAGCCCAAGCCCTGGCCGGTCGACCGCGCCGCCGCGCGCAGCCGTGCCGACCACATCAAGGTCAGCGGCCAGGCCTTTGCCGTGTGGATCAGCGACGGGCTGGCCGGCGCCGGCGACCAGGAGTTCGCCCAGCGTTTGCAGGAGCTCGGCGGGCTGCGCGTCGTCGAGCCGCCGCCGCCGCGCGCCGCGCACGTGCTGCTGCCGCCGTCGAGCGACGGCAACGACTGGATCGCCAGGCTGCTGCGGCCGGTCGCGTTCGGGCCGGAGCGGCAGTACCTGCGCGCGGTCGCGACCGACGGCCGCCTGCTGGCGCGCGAGCCGGCGGACTTCGCCGAGGACGCCACGTCGGCCGAGGCCAAGATCGCCCTGCCGGGCGAGCTGTTGAACGAGCTGGCGCGGCTGGAGGTCGACGGCGAGCGCACCGCCGGCGCCGCCGTGCTGCTGGACGAGCGCTGGCGCCGCCGCCCGGTCGGCATCGCCACCAGCGCGCCGCTCGACACGGTGCAGCCGCTGCTGTCCGACACCTACTACACCGAGCGCGCGCTCGCGCCCTTCGCCGAGGTCCGGCGCGGGCCGGTGGCCGAGCTTCTGAAGCGCGAGCTGTCGGTCATGATCCTGCCCGACTCGACCACGCCGGTCGCCGACGACCGCGAGTCGATCCGCCGCTGGATCGAGGCCGGCGGCACGCTGCTGCGCTTCGCCGGCCCGACGCTCGCGGAGAACCCGGACGACCTGGTGCCGGTGACGCTGCGCCGCGGCGGCCGCATGCTGGGCGGCTCGATGCTGTGGACGCAGCCGGCGCGGCTGGCGCCGTTCGAATCGTCCAGCCCGTTCTCGGGCCTGACGATCCCGGGCGACGTCACCGTCACGCGCCAGGTCCTGGCCGAGCCCTCGCTCGAGCTGCCGGAGCGCACCTGGGCGCGCCTGAGCGACGGCACGCCGCTGGTGACCGCGGTCAAGCGCGGCAACGGCATGCTGGTGCTGGTGCACACCTCGGCCAACACGACGTGGTCGAACCTGTCGCTCTCGGGCCTCTACGTCGAGATGCTGCGGCGCATCGTGCGCATGAGCCACGGCGTCGCCGCGGGCGCCGCGCCGGAGACGGCGCTGCCGCCGCTCTACACGATGGACGGGTTCGCGCGGCTGCAGACGCCGCCGGCGACCGCGAGCCCGATCATGGGCCGCGCCTTCGCCGAGACCAGGCCCGGCCCGCGCCACCCGCCGGGCTTCTACGGCCAGGAAGCGGCGCGGCGCGCGCTCAACCTGTCGCCTTCGCTCGGCGAGCCGAAGCCGATCGGGGCGCTGCCTTCGGGCGTCGAGCGCGCGAGCTTCGCCGAGGCGCGCGAGACCGACCTCAAGCCCTGGCTCCTGGCGGCGGCGCTGCTGCTGTTCGTCGCCGACACGCTGGTCGGCTTGATGCTGCGCGGCCTGCTCCCCGCGCCGGTCCGGGTCCCCGCCCGCAGCGCCGGCACGGCCGCGCTTCTGCTGGTCGCGGCCCTCGCCTTGGCCGGGACGGCGGCGGCGCAGACCCGCACGACGCGCCCGGGCGGCGGCAACGACGGCTTCGCGCTCGAGGCGACGCTGGAGACGCGCCTCGCCTATGTGCGCACCGGCAACGGCCAGCTCGACGAGGTCAGCCGCGCCGGGCTGTCGGGCCTGACCAAGATCCTGAACCGTCGCACCGCCGTGGAAGCGGCCGAGCCGATCGGCGTCAGCCTGGAGGAGGACGAGCTGGCGTTCTTCTTCCTGCTCTACTGGCCGATCGACCCGGCGCAGCGGCCGCTGACGCCCGCCGCCGCGCGCAAGGTGAACGACTACCTGCGCAACGGCGGCTCGATCCTGATCGACACGCGCGACCAGGGCGACGCGCCGGCCTCGCTCGACGGCATGACGGCGAACGCCCAGCGCCTGCGCCAGATCGGCCGCGGCCTGGCCATTCCGCCGCTGGCGCCGGTGCCGCCGGACCACGTGCTGACCAAGGCCTTCTACCTGATGCAGGAGTTCCCCGGGCGCTACGCCGGCGGCCAGCTCTGGGTCGAGCAGGCGGACAGCCGCGTCAACGACGGCGTCTCGTCGCTCATCATCGGCAGCAACGACTGGGCCGCGGCCTGGGCCGTCGACGAGGGCGGCCGCGCGCTCTACCCGGTCGTGCCCGGCGCCGAGCACCAGCGCGAGATGGCCTATCGCTTCGGCGTCAACCTGGTGATGTACGCGCTGACCGGCAACTACAAGGCCGACCAGGTGCACGTGCCGGCGATCCTCGAAAGGCTCGGCCAGTGACGGCCGGGGCAATGTCGGTGCGGCGATGATGGCGGGCACCACGATCGCCTTCGCGCCGCTGCTGCCGTGGGCGGCGCTCGCCGCCCTCGCGGCGCCGCTCGTCGTCGTGCTGGCGCTGTCGTTCTGGAAGCGCGCGAGCGGCGCGGCCTGGCGCCTTGCCATCGGGGCGCTCCTGCTGCTGGCGCTGGCCAACCCGTCGCTCGTCAACGAGCAGCGCGAGAACCTGCCCGACATCGCGCTGCTGGTGGTCGACGATTCCGCCAGCAACCGCATCGGCGACCGCGCGGCGCAGCGCGACGCCGTCGTCGCCGGGATCAAGGAGCGCCTCAAGGAGGAGCGCGACCTGGAGCTGCGCGAGGTGCGCGCCGGCTCCGCCGATGCCTCGCTCACCGGCGGCGAGGAAGGCACGCGGCTGTTCCAGGCGCTGGAGCGCGCGCTGGGCGAGACGCCGCGCAAGCAGCTTTCCGGCATCGTCATGGTGACCGACGGCCAGGTGCACGACGCACCCAAGCGGCCCGAGGCCCAGCACCCCGAGGCCCAGCGCCCCGAGGGCCAGCGACAGGAGCAGGCCGGCGCGCCGCCGCCTTCCGCGGGCCAAGGCGGCGCCCCGGCGCAGCAGCCGGAAGCCTTGCCGGCGCCGCTGCACGTGCTCCTGACCGGCCGCCCGGACGAGAGCGACCGGCGCCTGCGCGTGGTGCAGGCGCCGAGCTTCGGCCTGGTCGGCAAGAAGCTCACCGTCACCGTCCGGGTCGACGACGAGACGGCTGCGCGCGGCCAGCGGGCGCGGCTCACGGTCCGGCAGGACGGCGGCCCGCCGCAGGCCGAGCCGGTGCCGATCGGCGTCGACCATCAGATGGACCTGAAGATCGACCACGGCGGCCTGAGCGTGTTCGAGCTCGAGGTCGAGCCGGGCCGGCAGGAATTGTCGCTGATCAACAACCGCGCCGTGATCTCGGTCAACGGCGTGCGCGACCGCCTGCGCGTGCTGCTGGTCTCGGGCGAGCCGCATGCCGGCGAGCGCACCTGGCGCTCGCTGCTCAAGTCCGACCCGTCGGTCGACCTCGTGCACTTCACCATCCTGCGCCCGCCGGAAAAGCAGGACGGCACGCCGATCCGCGAGCTGTCGCTGATCGCCTTCCCGATCCGCGAGCTGTTCGAGATCAAGCTCGACGAGTTCGACCTGATCATCTTCGACCGCTACCGCCGGCGCGGCGTGCTGCCGAACGCCTACCTGCAGAACATCGCCGGCTTCGTCGAGAAGGGCGGCGCGCTGCTCGAGGCGGCCGGCCCCAACTACGGCACGGCGCTCGGCCTCTACCGCAGCCCGCTCGGGAGCATCCTGCCGGGCGAGCCGACCGGCCAGGTGTTCGAGCAGGGCTTCCAGCCGCGCATCACCGCCATCGGCAAGCGCCACCCGGTCACCGCCGAGCTGCCCGGCAGCGAGGCGGAGAAGCCGAGCTGGGGCCGCTGGTTCCGCCAGGTCGAGGCCGACGCGGTGCGCGGGCGCTCGGTCATGAGCGGCGTCAACGACCAGCCGCTTCTGCTGCTCGACCGCGTCGGCCAGGGCCGCGTGGCGCAGGTGTTGAGCGACCACATGTGGCTGTGGGCGCGCGGCTTCGAGGGCGGCGGGCCGCAGGCCGAGCTGCTGCGCCGCCTCGCCCACTGGCTGATGAAGGAGCCGGAGCTCGAGGAGAACGTGCTGAAGGCGAGCGTGCAGGGCGGCCGCCTCATGGTGACGCGCCGCGTGCTCGAGCGCGACGACCGCTCGGTCACCGTGACGCTGCCGTCGGGCGAGGAGAAGAACCTCGAGCTGGTCGAGGACGCGGCCGGGCGCGCCACCGCCGCGCTCGCCGTCACCGACCCCGGGCTCTACCGCGTCGGCGACGGCCAGCGCACCGCCATCGCCGCGGCCGGCTCGCTCAATCCGCTCGAATACGCCGACCTGCGCGCCAGCGCCGAGAGGCTGGCGCACGCGATCGAGTCGAGCCGCGGTACGCATCGCTGGCTCGCCTCGGGCGCCGGCGCCGCCGTCGCGATCCCCGAGATTCGCCGCGTGCTGCCCGGCCGCTCGACCGCCGGCCGCGACTGGATCGGCCTCGTGCGCAACGGCGAGTACCGCGTCATCGGCGTGAACCAGATCCCGCTGCTGCCCGTCGTGCTGGTGCTGACGCTGGCCCTCGGCGGCCTCGCCATGGCCTGGTGGCGCGAGGGGAAGTAGCGGCTTCGGGCATCCGTCCGGCGACGAATCCAGCCGACGCGGCAATCCCAAATCATACCGAGATCCGGCCGGGCAGGCCTGTGGGTACCGTTCGCCTTGCCTTCCCTGCTTCCACATGCATTTTGACCGGATTCATCGCATCCGACGGGCAATCCCCATGATGGCGGATCGAATTGCCTTTCTCGCGAAACTTCATCAGGCTGAAGTGGTGTCGAAGGAGAAGCCATCGCTGCGCCACGGGCAGAGCCGTCTGGCTGCTCTACACGTTGCAGAGCAAGCCCGCGTGGCCGATCCGGGCCGGATTGGTGAGAGGAGGCAGTGCCATGGCTGATCTGCTGCCGGTCGACCCGCAGCAACTCGCCCGGCTTTGTCAGCGACACGACATCGTCCGGCTCGCCTTGTTCGGCTCGCGGCTCAAGGGGGCGGCTCGGTCGGACAGCGACATCGACCTGTTGGTCGCGTTCGCCCCGGGCAAGGAGCCCGGCCTGTTGCGGCTCGCGGGCATCGAGGCCGAATTCTCGGCGTTGCTCGGCGGCAGGCGCGTCGATCTGCGCACCGCCGAGGATTTGAGCCCGCACTTCCGCGACGAGGTCGAACGCACGGCCACAGTTCAATATGCGGCCTGAAGACCGCGTCCGCATCCGCCACATGATCGACGCGGCGGAAACCGCGATCGGATTCGTCAAGAGACGGACGCGCGGCGATCTGGACACCGACCGCATGCTGCTGCTTGCGCTGGAACGGGCCATCGAGATCATCGGAGAGACAGCGTCGAAGGTCTCCGACCGCACCCGTGAGGGCGCGCCGTCCATTCCCTGGCCGCAGATCGCGGGCATGCGAAACCGCCTGATTCACGCCTATTTCGATATCGACCGGAACATTCTCTGGAAAACGGTGACCGAGGAGATTCCCGCCCTGCTCGAGCAGCTGCGGCGATTGGACCGGGACGAGTGATCAAGGTCTCGCGTCGCTGACCTCGACGGGCCTCACGGAAAGGCTCTCGAACCGCCCACGATCATCAAGTAGCGGCAACGGTCAGTTGCTTCGTCACCATAGCCAAGCCGCTCTATCCATCTCTCTCGTCCGCCCTCGGGTCGCCGTCAGACAGCGCTTTGCCATCAAACCGCCGCAGTTCCGCCGCGCCGGAACGTGCCGGGCCCGTGCCGCGTTTGCGCGGGCGGGGATATCGGCGTTCCACGAAGCACGACGGAGATCGACACATGGTGCGAACCCTGAAACCCTTCGCCTACGGCATGACGGCGGCGATGCTGCTGTGCGGCACCGCCTTCATCGGCACCGCCGGCGCCGCCGGCCAGAAAGCCGACCAGCAGCAGCAGGTGCAGCAGAAACCCGCCGCGCAGAGCGGCACCACCAACGGCGCCACCAACGGAAGGGGCACGGCCAAGAAGGCGCCGGTCGGCTCGCCGCGGACCTATACGAATCCCGAGCGGCTGGAAGCCCGCGTGGCGGAGCTCGAGAAGAAGCTCCGGATCACGCCGCAGCAGAAGCCGCAGTGGGACAACGTCGTGGCCGCCATGCGCGCCAACGCCGACGCGATCGAGGACGTGATCCAGCACCGGCGCCAGAACGCCGGCAGGATGTCCGCGCTCGAGGACATGCGCTCCTACCAGGCCCTGTCCGAGAAGCATGCCGAGGGCATGGAGACCCTCGTCGCCGCGTTCGAGCCGCTGTACCAGGGCCTCTCGCCCGAGCAGAAGAAGGTCGCCGACGAGGAGTTCACCAGCTACCGCAAGCGGGTGTCGTCCACGGCGACGCCGCCGAAGACGCAGTAGCCCGGCACGCCGAAGCGAAAGGAGACGCGACATGACGACGATCAGAACCGCGATCCGCGCCGCCGTGCTGGCGCTGCCGCTCGTCGGGCTCGCCGGGGCGATGATGGCGCCGCCGGCCTTCGCCGACCGCGACGACCGCCGCGGCTGGCGGCAGCGGGACAACGACCACCGCTGGCGCCACCGCGACTGGCACTACGGCGAATGGCGCCACCGCCACCCCGACGTCTACGTGGCGCCGGGCTACTACTACGCGCCGCCGCCCGTGGTCTACGCGCCGCCGCCGGTCTATCCCGGCTTCGGCATCGGGCTGAACTTCAACTTCGACTAGGGCCGTTTCTTCAAGGGCGCGGCGCCGCGCCCTTCCTCTTCATCCGACCCTGCGGTAGCCGCCGACGAGGTCGTGCGCCTGCGTCACGTGGAAGTCGAGGCCTTCGGTCGCGAGCTGGCCCTCGACGGTGCCGATCTTGAGGCGCGTGCCGTCGATCTTGAAGCGCAGCAGCATGGTGCGCGCGAAGGCGGGCAGGCGGAAGGACGTGACGATCGGCTTGCCCTGGTACTCGATCACGGTGCGGGGCTCGACCGTGGTCGAGACCTCGAACCAGGCCTTGAGGCGCCGCGGGCGCTGCTCGCGCAGCGTGAAGCCGGGAAAATAGTTGACCACGAGCTGGATCGGCGTGCCGGCGAGCGCGTCCTTCAGCGTGCCGCGCGAGGAGAGCTCGGCCATGCCGGAGATGATCTGCGCGCTGCCCTCCTCGCGGATCTCGATCTCCTTGATGAAGCGGTATTCCGGCGTCTCGACCACGTCCTGCCATTGGCCGAGGAACTCGCGCGGCAGCTTCTGCGGCAGATCCTGCGTCGTCGGATGCTTGAGCTTCAGCGCCATGATCCCCCCTTCGCGCCAAGGCATCGAACCGATGGCGCCGCGTGCCCCGGGCCGTCGCAGCTTCAGCGCCCCGCCCGCCCCTGTCAACGCGATGTTGCGCCGCGGATTCTGTGCGCCAGGGTCTCGACCAGGAAATCGATGAAGACGCGCACCTTGGCGCCGAGCGGCCTTCCCGGCGGGTAGACCGCCTGGATCGCGAGCTCCGGCGTGCGCCAGTCGGCGAGCACCGGCAGCAGCACGCCCCGCTGCAGCATGTCGGCGATCAGGAAGTCGGGCGAGTAGAGGACGCCGAGCCCGGCCGCGGCGGCATGGCGAAGCGCGTCGCCGTTGTTGGCGCGCAACGGACCGGCGACCCGCACGCCGAAGGCGCGGCCGTCGGGGCCGAGGAAGCGCCACTCGTCGCCGGTGGTGAGGTAGAGATAGAGCAGGCAGTCGTGCCGCGCGAGGTCGGCCGGGCGCTGCGGCGTGCCGCGCGCCGCCAGGTACGACGGCGCCGCCGCGACGACGTGCCGGGCCGTGCACAGCCTGCGCGCGATCAGGGGCGAGCCGTCGGGCACCGCCACGCGCACGGCAAGGTCGAAGCCTTCGTCGATCAGGTCGACGAAGCGGTCGATCAGCGTCAGCTCGACCTTGAGCTCGGGCCAGCGCAGCATGAAGGCGGGCAGGATCGGCGTCAGGTAAGTCTGCCCGAAGCTGACCGGCGCGTTGACGCGCAGCAGGCCGCGCGGATGCACCACCCGGCTCGACGCCGCCTGCTCGGCGTCCTCGACCTCGGCCAGGATGCGCTGCGCCCGCTCGTAATAGTCGCGCCCCGCCTCGGTCAGGCCGAGCCGGCGCGTGGACCGGTTCAGCAGGCGCACGCCGAGCCGGTCCTCGAGCCGCGCCACCTGCTTGCTGACGGCGGCCTTGGACAGGTTCAGCGACCGCGCCGCGGCGGTGAAGCCCTTCTCCTCGACCACGCGGGCGAAGACGGCCATGCCGGCGAGCTGGTCCATGACGCCCTATTGTTTACTAATGGAAACAATCTTATTCCACCGGAGCCAATTATCAAGTTGTCATTGACGTTCTACCTTCACCGGCAATCCCGCGCGCCCGAGCACAGGCGCGCCGATCACCCGGAGGGCATGAGCATGGCGAACATCCTGGTCGTCTATTACAGCAGCTATGGCCACGTGGAGACGATGGCGAACACCGTGGCGGAGGGCGCGCGCGGCGTCGCGGGAAGCGCGGTTGCGCTCAAGCGCGTGGCCGAGCTCGTGCCGCCCGACGTCGCCGGCAAGCACGGCTTCAGGCTGGACCAGCCGGCGCCGGTGGCCGAGCCGG
>JAKLKW010000182.1 GCA_023150455.1 Alphaproteobacteria bacterium
GATGACCGACAAGCGCCAGACCATCATCCACGCCTGCTCGCCGCTGTCCCGCCGAGCCTTTCTCGCCGGCGCCGCGGCGACCCTCGCGGCGCCCGCCGTGCTGCGCGCGCGCGCGGCGAACGCCGCGAACAGCCTCGTCTTCGTCGGATGGGGCGGCACGCAGCAGAAGATCTACGACGAGGCGGTGCTGCAGCCGATCGCCAAGTCGCTCGGCATCACGCTGATCAACGCCTACGGCCCCGACCTCGCGAAGCTGAAGGCGCAGGTCACGACCGGCAAGATCGAATGGGATCTCATGTCGCTCACGGGCGCCATGGGGGTGGGCGCGGAGCGCGACAAGCTGCTCGAGCCGATCGACTACAGCATCGTCAAGAACGCCGCCAGCCTGACGCTGCCGAAGCGCGAAGCCTGCCTGCCGTGGTACCTCTATTGGGGCGGCATCGGCTACGACCCGAAGCGCCATCCGCCCGGCCGCCATCCGACGACCTGGGCCGAGTTCTGGGACGCGAAGCGCTTCCCGGGCCGGCGCGGCCTGCGCAATCGTCCCGACGAGATGCTGGAGCTGGCGCTGCTCGCCGACGGCGTGCCGCCGAAGCAGCTCTATCCGCTCGACGTGGAGCGCGCGTTCCGGTCGCTCAACAAGGTCAAGCCGGCCGTGGCGCATTGGATCGCGCAGACGCAGCAGACCGTCTCGCTGATCCAGAGCAACGAGGTCGACTTCACCTACGTCTACAAGGGCCGCGTCCTGGCGGCGCAGCCGGAGGGCGTCTCCATCGAGATCGCGGACGAGTACCCGCTCGTCAACACGACCCTCGTCGCGGTCCCGCGTGGCACCCGCAACCGCGAGGCCGCCATGCGGTTCCTCAACGCGCTGATCTCGCCGGAGATGCAGGGCGCCTTCGCCAATGCGCTGCCGGGCACCGGGCTCGTGACGAACAACGCGAACCATCTCGTCAAGCCCGAGGTGCTGAAGGTACTGCCCGATCCGACCTCGCCCAAGGTCGCGATCAACAACGACGACTGGTGGGCCGACCACTATCTGAAGATCGCGCCGCGCTTCAAGGAGTGGCTGCTGACCGGCTGATCCCCGGGCGCGTGCGCCGCGCGCGTCGCCCGGCTTCGCCGAACGACGCGCGCCGCGACGTCACGACCCGCCGAAGCGGGCGTCGCGCCAGGCGAGCGCCGCCTTCAGGCCGGATTCGCGCCGGATGCGGTTGAACTCCATCCGCTCGGGTCCGCCCGAGGCCTCGATCATGACGTCCGCATCGAGCGCCTGGGCGAGGGCGACGCGAAGGCCCGCGGCGTCGTAGGAGCGGTTCATCGCCCGCTTCGTCATCTGCACCGCGGCCGGCGCCGCCGCGGCGATGTCGGCGGCGATCGCGAGCGCCGCATCGAGCTCTTCACCCGGCTCGACCACCCGGTTGACGAGGCCCATGGCGAGGGCGCGGTCGGCGTCGATGCGGTCGGTTCCCGTAAAGGCGATCTCCCTGGCGAACTTCGGCGTCGTCACCCAGGGCAGCAGCATGCAGATCACGCCGGAGCCGAAGCGCGGCTCGGGCTCGCCGAAGCGCGTCCCGCGCGCCGCGACGGCGATGTCGCAGGCCAGCGTCAGCTCGAAGGCGCCGCCCAGGCAGAACCCGTGCACCGCGGCGATGGTCGGCTTCGGGCAGTCCCAGAACTGGATGATGAAGTCGAAGCTCTCCTGCAGGGCGAGCCGCCAGTCGGTCACGGACGTCAGGCTGCGCGTCGCCGACTCCTTCATGTCGAAGCCGGCGGAGAAGGCGCGGCCCGCGCCGTGCGCGACGATCGCCAGCACGCCGTCGTCGCGCGACCAGGCGGCGATGGTCTCGCTCGCCTCGCGCTTGAGCTGCCGGTTCATGGCATTGAGCACGTCCGGCCGGTCGAAGGTGATGATGCCGACGCGGTCCTGGATCCGGGTGCGGATGGTCTCGGTCATGGGTTCTCCCTTGCTACCGCGAGCGCATCGACGGCGACGACGCCGCTTTCGGAGCAGATCAGCGGATTGAGATCGAATTCCGCGAGCTCGTCGCCGAGGGCGGCGCCGAGCCGCCCGAAGGCGACGATCGCGGCGCGCAGCGCCACGAGATCGACCGGCGGTCGCCCGCGCGCCCCGGCAAGCAGCGGAAAGCCGCGCAGGCGGCGGAGGAGGATCTCCGCCTGGGCGTCGTCGACCGGCGGGATCACCGTGACCACGTCGCGCAGGACTTCGACGAAGATTCCGCCGAAGCCGATGGTCAAGGCCGGGCCGAGCTGCGGGTCGCGCACGAGGCCGAGGAAGAGCTCGACCCCGGCCGGGACCTGCTTCTGCAGATGAACGCGCGGGCCGCAGGCCGCGGCGACCCGCCGATAGGCGGTGGCGACGTCGGCGGCATGGCGAAGGTCGAGGGCGACGCCGCCCGCCTCCGTCTTGTGCGCGATGGCCGGCTCGCCGGTCTTCAGCGCCACGGGGAAGCCGAGCCGCTCCGCGGCGGCGACGGAATCGGCCTCGCTCGCGGCGACGGCGCCGGGAACGACGGGGCCGCCGAAGGCATGGTAGAGGGCGAGCGCGTCGGCCGGGTCGAGGGCGCCGGCCCGGATCCGGGCGCGCCAGGCCGACACGATGTCGGCCGGCGCCGCATCGGCGTCCGGGCGCTCCTCGCGGCGCCGCTGGTGCCAGCGCAGGAAGTCGCGGATCGCCCGCAAGCCCGTTTCGGTGCCCATCAGCACCGCGATGCCGCGGTCGCGCAAGGAGGTCGCCGCCTGCCGCGAGACGGTGCTGTGCAGGTTGCCGAGGACGAGGACCGGCTTGTCCGTCGCGGCTGCGGCGCTTTCGACCGCGGCGACCGCCGTGGCGAGATACGGACGGCCGTGGACGAGGTTCGTGACCATGGCGACCGCGCCGACGCCGGGGTCGTCGGCGATCGCATCGAGGCACTCGCGCAGCACCATCCGGCCGTCGCCGAAAACGTCGACCGGGTTCTGGGTCAGCATGCCGGGATCGAGGATCGCGGCGAGCCGCGTCTCGGTCGACGGGGCGAGGGGCGCGATCGGGCAGCCGACCTCGGCGGCGATGTCGACGACGAGCTGCCGCTCCGCTCCCGAATCCGTCGCGGCGCCAAGGCCGCCCGCGGCCGGCCGCCGGGCGCGGCAGAACAGCTCGAGCACGTCCATGAGCTGATCCAGCGTGGTGCAGACCGGGATGCCGAGATGCTCGAACCAGGCCTCGTAGACCGCCGCGCTGCCGGCAAGCGCGCCGCTATGCGCCAGCGCGAAACGGCGACCCAGCTCGCTGCGCCCGAGCTTCAGGGCCGCGATCGGCACGCCGCGCGTCCTGGCCCGGGCGGCGGCCGCGACGAAGCCGTCCGGGTCGCGGATCGTCTCGACCACCAGGCCGATCGCCCGCGTCGCGGGATCGTCGAGGAGAAAGTCGACATAGTCGGCGATGGTTCCGGCAAGCTCCTGACCGGCGGAAACGGCGTAGGTGACGTGGAGGTCGCGCTGGTTGCCGACCAGGCCGGACCAGGTCGAGCCGCTGTGCGAGACGATGGCGATGCGGCCGGGCGCGGACGGAAGGGGCGGCGGATTGCCGGAGAGGACGAGCGCGGCGTGCGTATTGATGAAGCCCATGCAGTTGGCGCCGCACAGCGCCATGCCGGCATCCCTCGCAATCGCCGCGAGGCGCGCCGGCCGGCTCGGGCCGGGCCGGTCCGGCGGCTCGTAGAGACGGCCATAGACGACGGCGCCACGCGTTCCGGCCGCTGCCGCTTCCGCAAGGGCGGCCTCGACGCGCTCGTCCGACACCGCGAAGGCGGCGCAGTCGACCCGCTCGGGCAGCGCGGCCAGGTCCGGATAGCAGGGCAGGTCCTGGAGCGCCTGGTAGCGCGGATTGACCGGATAGATCCGGCCCTTGTAGCCGCCGGCCACGAGATGGGCGAGGAGCCGCTGCCCGAGCGCGCCCTGCTGGGCGCTCGCGCCGACGATCGCGACGGAGGCCGGCGCGAGAAGCGCGCGCATCGCCTCCGCCTCCGGCCGGTAGGGCCGCGTCGCGCCGGCCCCGCCCGAGCGTCCGTTCGCTTCGACCGCGCGATCCATGGCGACGCCTCTCCCTGACACGGGATCGGAGTCTAGCGGAGTTTGCCGCCGTACTCTATGGCGATATTAGGTATCGTATTCGAATACGGCGTGCGCACAACCGGATCGTTGCGCCAAGGAAGACGCCGGCGATGCTCTTGCCCCGATGCCGGGCGCGCTCCTTCAGCCGACCGCTCCGCGCCGGGCTGGCGCGCGTGACCCGGCTCCGGTAACGTGCGGGCTCGAGTTCTTCCCGCCGGCAGGTTTGCGATGGACATCACCGAGCAGATCGACTCCGCCGACCGCCTGAGCGTCGCCGACGCGCGCCGGCTGTTCCCCAACGCGGTCGACGCGCCGCACCTCAACGTCGCGGCGCGCGGCACGCTGGCCGAGCCGACCGTGGCGGCGATGGACGCGCTGGTGCGCGGACACCAGGACGGCACGGCCTTGAAGGAGGACTGGGCGGTGCTGGGCGAGCGCCTGCGCGGCCGCTTCGCCCGGCTGATCGGCGCCCGGCCGGCGGAGGTCGCCTTCACCAAGAACACGGCCGAGGGCATCAACATCGTCGCCGCTTCCTTTCCGTGGCAGCCGGGCGACAACGTCGTGGTCTGCCCCGAGGTCGAGCATCCCAACAACATCTACGCCTGGCTCAACCTCAAGCGGCGCGGCGTCGAGGTGCGCACGGTCGAGGCGCGCAACCACGCGATCGACGCCGACGCGGTGGTGCGGGCGATGGACGGCCGCACGCGCGTGGTGACGGCCGCGCTGGTCAGCTTCACGCCCGGCTTCCGCGCGCCGGTCGCGACCCTGGCCGAGGCCTGCCGCAAGCGCGGCGCCATGCTGGCGGTCGACGCGGTGCAGTGCTGCGGCGTGCTCAAGGTCGACGTCGACGCGATGGGCATCGACGCGCTCGCCACCGCGACCAGCAAGGGCCTGCTCGGCCTCTACGGCCACGGGTTCCTGTTCGTCCGGCAGTCCTGGATCGACCGCCTCGAGCCCGTCTACCTCGCGCGCTTCAGCGTCGACCAGGGCGCGGCGCACGAATCCGAGATGGGCAGCCTCGACTACAAGCTGCTGCCCGATGCGCGGCGCTTCGAGGTCGGCCATTACGACTGGCCCGGCGTCGCGGCGGCCGACGCGTCGCTCGACATCCTGCTGCGCGTCGGCGCCGAGACGATCGAGCGCCACGCGCTCAGGCTCGCCGACCGGCTGCGCGACGGGCTGGAACAATCCGGCTTCACCGTCAGCCGCGCGCCCGAGAACTCCCTGCGCACCCACATCGTCACCGCCGGGCGCATGGACGGCGGCGCCTACGAGACCACGGACCCGCGGCTGAACGCGGTCGCCCGGCGTCTCGGCGACGCGGGCGTGCGCTTCTCGATCCGGCGCGGCCTGCTGCGCCTCGCCACCCACGTCTACAACGACGACGGCGACATCGACCAGGTCCTGGCCCTGGCGCGGGGCAATTAGGGCGCGGCATTGCGGCGGCGCCCGCGCGCCGCCGCCCTCAGTGCTCGAGGATCTGCGACAGGAACAGGCGCGTGCGCTCGTGCCGCGGGTTGGCGAAGAACGTCGCCGGCGGGCCCTCCTCGACGATCCGTCCCGCGTCCATGAAGATCACGCGGTCGGCGACGGCGCGGGCGAAGCCCATCTCGTGCGTCACCACGATCATGGTGCGCTCCTGGCGCGCCAGGTCGACGATCACGTCCAGCACCTCCTTGATCATCTCGGGGTCGAGCGCCGAGGTCGGCTCGTCGAACAGCAGGATCTCCGGCTCGATCGCCAGCGCGCGGGCGATCGCCACCCGCTGCTGCTGCCCGCCCGACAGCCGCCCGGGATAGGCCAGGGCGTGCTCGGCGATGTGCACCAGCTCCAGGTACTTCATCGCGCGCGCCTCGGCCTCCGCGCGCGGCATGCCCAGCACCGAGACCGGGGCGAAGGTCAGGTTCTCGAGCACGGTCAGGTGCGGGAACAGGTTGAAGCTCTGGAACACCATCGCCGTCCTGCGCCGGACCGCGCGGATGGCGCGCACGTCGTCGCCGAGCTCGATGCCGTCGACCACGATGCGTCCGCCGTCGGCCTCCTCCAGGCGGTTGATGCAGCGGATCAGGGTCGACTTGCCCGAGCCGGACGGGCCGCAGACCACGACGCGCTCGCCGCGCCGGATCGTCAGGTCCACGCCCTTCAGCGCCTCGAACGCGCCGAAGCGCTTGACGACGCCGTCGATCCGGACGATCGGGTCGGAAGCGGTCATCAGAAGTTGCGGCCGCGCGCCAGGCTCGTCTCCAGGCGCTGGCTGTACTGCGACATCGAGAAGCAGACGACGAAGTAGATCGCCGCCACGAACAGGTACGCCTCGGCGTAGAAGCGCGACCAGTTCGGGTCCTCGAGCGCCGCCATGGTGCCGCCGAGCACGTCGAACAGGCCGATGATCAGCAGAAGCGAGGTGTTCTTGAAGGCGCGGATGATGTCGTTGACCAGCGGCGGGATCACGATGCGCAGCGCCTGCGGCAGCACGATCCTGACCGTCCGGTCCCAGGTGCTGGCGCCGAGCGAATCGGCCGCCTCGTACTGGCCGCGCGGCACCGCCTGCAGGCCGCCGCGCACGACCTCGGCGGCATAGGCGGCGAAGAACAAGATCATGCCGACCTGCGCGCGCAAGAGCTTGTCGAAGTTCACGCCCTCCGGCAGGAACAGCGGGATCATCAGCGAGGCCATGAACAGCACGTTGACCAGCGGCACGCCGCGGATGGTCTCGATGTAGCCGATCGAGAGCATGCGGATCGCCGGCAGGTCCGACCGGCGGCCGAGCGCGAGCACGATCGCCAGCGGCACGCCGCCCGCGACCGTGCCGAGGAACAGCAGCATGGTCAGCGGCAGGCCGCCCCAGCGCGTCGTCGGCACATGGGGCAGGCCGAGGAACCCGCCGAACTGCAGCGCCAGCGCCGCCGCCATCGCCGCGACCCAGGCCAGCAGCAGCCTCCACGACCAGAAGGCGCGCACGGTCGAGGCCAGCATCATGGCGAAGATCAGCGCCACCGCCACGAGGCCGCGCCAGTGCTGGTCGTAGGGGTAGGTGCCGAACAGCATCACGCGGTGCTTCTCGGCGATCACGGCCCAGCAGGCGCCCGTCGCTTTGCGGCAGTCCTCGGGATCGGCCGTGCGGAACACCGCGCCGACGAGCGCCCAGTCGACGAGGCGCGGCCCCAGCCACACCGCCAGCGCGACCAGCGCGACGGTCAGTGCCGTGCTGAGCGGCGACGAGAAGAAGTTGCGCTTGAGCCACGCCGCCATCGCGCTAGCGCTCCTTGATCAGCACGGCGCGGTTGTACCAGTTCATCAGCGCCGAGATGACGAAGCTGATGGCGAGGTAGACGGCCGACATCATCACGATGGCCTCGACCACGTGGCCGGTCTGGCCGAGCGTGGTGTTGGAGACGTTGACGATCTCGGGGTAGCCGATGGCGACGGCGAGCGAGCTGTTCTTGACCAGGCTGACGTACTGCGCGCAGGCGGGCGGCACCATCACGCGCATCGCCTGGGGCAGCAGGATCAGGCGGTAGATCTGCCCGCGCGCGAGGCCGAGCGACAGCGCCGCGTCGATCTGCCCGCGCCCGACCGACTGCAGCCCGCTGCGCACGATCTCGGCGATGAAGGCGCCGATATAGAGCGAAAGCCCGAGGAACAGCGCCGTGAACTCGGGCGAGAACGACCCGCCGCCGCGGAAGTTGAAGCCGCGCAGCACCGGCTGGTCGATCGCCGTCGGCATGCCGCCCGCGAGCCAGCCGAGCACCGGCAGGCCGATGAGCATCGCCGCGACCGGCCAGCCCAGGCGCGGCCGCCTTCCCGTGGCGCGCTGGCGCCGCCCGGCCCACAGCCACGCGAGGACGCTCAGCACGACCGCCGCCAGCAGGGCGAGGCCGGCCACGGTCCAGCCGGGATGCGAAGCGGGCCAGGCGAAGGCGACGCCGCGATTGCTCAGCCACAGGCCGGGCGCGAGCGACAGCGCCTGGCGCGGGCCGGGCAGGCGGGTGATCAGCCAGTACCACAGGATGATCTGCAGCAGTTGCGGCGTGTTGCGGAACAGCTCGACATAGGCGCCGGCCAGATTCGCCACGCCCAGGTTCGCCGACAGGCGCATCAGCCCGACCACGAACCCGATCGCCGTCGCCGCCAGCACGGCGACCACCGAGACCTTGAAGGTGTTGCCGAGCCCGACCAGGAACGCGCGCAGATAGTTGTCCGAGGGGCTGAAGCTGATGAGGCCCTCGCCGATGCCGAACCCCGCCTCGGTCCACAGGTAGTCGAAGCCCGAGGCGATGCCCTGCCGGCGCAGCGCGTCGGCCGCGTTGCCGAACAGATAGGCGAACAGCGCCACGACGGCGCCGACGGCGACCACCTGATAGGCCAGCCGCCGCGCCGCCAGGCTGTGCCAGCCCCGTCGCCGCCGCCGCGGCGGCACGGCCGGCGGCGACGCGGGGGAGGTCAGGCCGATCCCGGCCATCGGCCCGAGGTCGGCTTGCCTGGGTCAGTTGAACGGCGGCGCGTACATCAGGCCGCCCTTGGTCCACAGCGCGTTGATGCCGCGATCCAGCTTCAGGGCCGACTTGGCGCCGAAGTTGCGGTCGTAGACCTCGCCCATGTTGCCGACCTGCTTGATCACGCGATAGGCCCACTGCTCGTCCAGGCCCAGCGCCTTGCCGAGGCCGGGCGTCACGCCGAGGAACCGCTTGATCGCCGGGTCGGCGGATTTCAGCTTCTCGTCCACGTTGGCCGAGGAGACGTCGATCTCCTCCGCCTCCATCATGGCGTAGACCACCCAGGTCACGATGTCGCGCCACTGCTCGTCGCCGTGGCGCATCACCGGGCCCATCGGGTCCTTGCCGTAGACCTCGGGCAGGATCACGTATTCGCTCGGGTCCTTGGCGAAGATGGCGCGCTGGGAGCTCAAGCCCGAGGTCGTCTGCACGTTGACGTCGCAGCGGCCCGAGAAGAAGGCCTGCGACAGCTCGGTCGGCTTGTCGATCACGATCGGCGTGTACTTCATGTTGAAGCGGCGGAACACGTCGGCCACCACCTTCTCCGAGGTGGTGCCGGGCGCGACGCAGACCGTGGCGCCGTCCAGGTCCTTCACGCTCCTGGCGTTCAGCTTCTTCGGCACCATGAACCCTTGCGCGTCGTAGAACGTCGCCGGCGCGAAGTTGAACCCGAGCGACGTGTCGCGCGTCAGCGTGATCGTGATGTTGTTGGTGGCGAGGTCGACCTCGCCGGTCTGCAGCACGGTGAAGCGCGTCTGCGCGGTGGTCTTGACGTACTGGGTCTTGCCGGCGTCGCCCAGCACCGCGGCCGCAACCGCGCGGCAGGTGTCGACATCGAGGCCGGTCCAGTTGCTCTGGCTGTCCACCATCGAGAAGCCGGCGCGCGAGCCGTGCACGCCGCAGATCAGCGTGCCGCGCTGCTTGACGACGTCGAGCGTGCCCGCGGCGGCGTCGGCCGCGAGCGCCAGGCCGAGCATGGCCGCAGCCGCGATCGCGTAGGAAATGCGCATTCGGTACCCCCCTTCGTTCGGATCGCGGCCCCCGCCGCGTTCTCGTTCGCTCGGTCGCCGGCTCCGTTGGCGCCGACGACCCTTGCACCCCGCTTCACCGGGGCGTTCCAACGTTAGCCCAACTTGCGCAGAATCGGCAATGCGGCTGAGCAGAATCAAGGCGTTATCCGAAAAGTCGGCACTACAGTTTTGGTGCGGGATGCTCAGGCGCTAAGCGCGATCTCGGCGTGATCGAGCTCGGCCAGGCGCATGCGCT
>JAKLKW010000183.1 GCA_023150455.1 Alphaproteobacteria bacterium
GCCAGCCTCAAGTGGAGGGCGCCCCGCTCGGCGCCGTGATCCGCAATAAGATGCCGTTCGTGGCGGCGATGGTCGTGGCGCTCGCCCTCATCACGTTCGTGCCCGAGACGGTGCTCCGGCGGCGGCGGCTTTTGGGCTACAAGGGCTGAGCGGCGGATGCCGCGCTGAAGGAAAGGACCCCGATCATGGCCAAGCCGGTCTACGTGCTGAACGGACCCAATCTCAACCGGCTCGGCACGCGCGAGCCGCAGATCTACGGCCGCACGACGCTGCCCGAGGTCGAGCTTCTGTGCCGCGCGGCAGCCGGCGACGGGAAGCTCGAGTTCCGCCAGACGAACAGCGAGTCGCAGTTCGTCGACTGGATCCACGAGGCGATCGACCACGGCAGCGGCCTGATCGTCAATCCCGCGGCGTTCACCTTCACCTCCATGGCGATCATGGACGCGCTCAAGATGTTCCCCGGGCCGATCATCGAGCTGCACATCTCCAACATCCATCGCCGGGGGCCGCTGTACGAAAAATCGCTGGTCTCGGGCGTGGCGACGGCGGTGATCGCCGGGCTCGGCGTCAACGGCTATCCGATCGCGGTCCGCGCGATGCGCGATCTCGTCGGACAGGCATGAGCCGCCCGCAGTCCGGCCGCCGGCCGGCGCCGGCCGCGACCGAGACGCCGGCCGCGGCACCCGGCTCGGTGCTGGTCGGGCTGATCGGCGCCGGCATCCGGGAGTCGCGCTCGCCGCGCCTGCACGAGCGCGAGGGCGACGCGCAGGGCATCCGCTACGTCTACAAGCTGATCGACCTCGACGTGCTCGGCCTCGGCGTCGAGGCCCTGCCCGGGCTGCTCACGGCCGCCGAGCGCCTGGGCTTCGCGGGACTCAACGTCACCCATCCCTGCAAGCAGGCGGTGATCGCCCACCTCGACGCGCTCGACGACGACGCAAGCGCGCTCCAGGCCGTCAATACCGTCGTGCTGCGCGACGGGCGACGCATCGGCCACAACACCGACTGGTCGGGCTTCGCCGAGAGCTTCCGCCGCGAGCTGGCCGATGCCGGGCGCGGGCGCGTCGCGCTGTTCGGCGCCGGCGGCGCCGGCGCCGCGGTCGCCTACGCGCTGCTGACGCTCGGCGCGGGCGAGCTCGCCGTCGTCGACACCGACCGCCGGCGCGCCGAGGCCCTCGCCGAGGCGCTCTCGGCGCGCTTCGGCGCCGGCCGCGTCGTCGCGCGCACGGACGCGGACGGGGCGATCGCCGGCGCGGACGGCGTCGTCAACGCCACGCCCTGCGGCATGGCGAAATACCCCGGCATGGCCTTCCCGGCGCGCCTGCTGCGCCCGGACCTGTGGGTCGCCGAGATCGTCTATTTCCCGCTCGAGACCGAGCTGCTCGGCCGCGCGCGCGCCTGCGGCTGCCGCACCATGTCGGGCGCGGGCATGGCGGTGTTCCAGGCGGTCGAGGCCTTCCGCCTGTTCACCGGCAGGGCGGCGGATCCCGAGCGCATGCTGCGGCATTTCGCCGAGATGTGAGGCGCACCCGCCGGGGCGCGCCGCGGCCGGGGCGCGCGGGACCCTTTGCCGCATGTCGCTGGCAAGCCAGGGGATATCGCTTACCATCCATCCGGCCGGGCGCGTTCCACGGGATGCTGCCGGCCTGCCGGCGGAGGGGGACATCACAAGATGAATCTGTACGAGCGCTTTCCGCGCATGAGGAAGTCGGTCGGCCCGGAGCTCAAGGACTTCGAGGGCGGCCAGCCTGACATGGCGCGCATGCGCCAGTACCGCCTCGCCCGCTTCCAGGCCGAGCTCAGGCGGCTCGACTATGCCGGCGCGGTGCTGTTCGACCCGATCAACATCCGCTACGCCACCGGCAGCCGCAACATGGCGGTGTGGACGCTACACAACGCCGCGCGCTACGCCTTCGTGCCGGCCGAGGGCAAGGCCGTGCTGTTCGACTTCCACAACTGCGAGCACCTGGCCGAAGGGCTCGAGACGATCGAGGAGGTGCGGCCGGCCAAGGCGTTCTTCTTCTTCTCCGCCGGCAACCGCATGGCGGAGAAGGCCGAGCTGTGGGGCGAGGAGCTGGCCGACGTCATCCGCCGCAAGGTCGGCGCGAACGCGCGCCGCATCGCCTTCGACCACCTCGACCCGCTCGGCCTGCACGCGCTGGAGAAGCGGGGCTTCCAGGTGTTCGACGCGCAGGAGCCGTGCGAGATCGCGCGCTCGATCAAGTCGCCGGACGAGATCCAGTGCATGCTGCACGCCATCGCCGTGTGCGAGGCCGGCATGGCGCGCATGTACGAGGAGATGAAGCCGGGCGTGACCGAGAACCAGCTCTGGGCCTCGCTCAACGACACCAACCACCGCATGGGCGGCGAGTGGATCGAGTGCCGCCTGTTGAGCTCGGGCGGGCGCACCAACCCCTGGTTCCAGGAGTGCAGCGACCGCGTGATCCGCCCGGGCGACATCGTCAGCTTCGACACCGACATGATCGGCCCGCTCGGCTACTGCGCCGACATCTCGCGCACCTACCTGTGCGGCCGCTCCAAGGGCACCGACGAGCAGCGCCGGCTGTTCAACCTCGCGATGGAGCAGATCCACTACAACATCGAGCTGGTGAAGCCCGGCATCACCTGCCGCGAGTTCGCCGAGAAGGCCTGGCGCATCCCCAACGCCTTCGTGAAGAACCGCTATTCCTGCGTCGCCCACGGCATCGGCATGTGCGACGAGTGGCCCAAGGTCACGCACGCGCAGGACGTCGCCCGCTCGCAGTACGACGCCACGCTGGTCCCCGGCATGACCATCTGCATCGAGTCCTATATCGGCGAGGAAGGCGGCGCCGAGGGCGTCAAGCTCGAGGAGCAGGTGCTGATCACCGAGACCGGCTGCGAGGTGATGTCGACCTTCCCGTTCGAGGAACGGCTGATGTAGGCGGCGCCGGACGTTTTCGCTATCATGCCGGCATGCCGCAGGCAGCCACCAGACCCTGGACGACCGAAGATTTCCTGGCCTGGGAACGCCAGCAGGAAGAGCGCTACGAGTGGCACGACGGTATCGTTCGCGCCATGGTCGGCGGAACGCTCGCCCACAGCCGGATCGTCAACAACCTGGTGGCGGCGCTTCGCCCGAAGCTGCGTGGTACGCGCTGCGCCGCGTACTCGGAGAACGTCAAGGTTCGCGTCGGGCTCGCGATCACCTATCCCGACCTCGCCGTCACCTGCTCGCCTCAGCAGCTCGACTCGGACCTGCTGAGCGAGCCGGCCATCATCGCCGAAGTCCTGTCCCCGTCAACGGAGCTGTTCGACCGGGGGAGAAAGTGGACCCTCTACCAGGGTATCGCGAGCCTCCGTCAGTACGTTCTGATCTCCCGGGACTCCGCACATGCCGAGAGCTACACGCGTCGTGACGGGACTTGGCATTATGCGGCCCTCGACGGCTTGGCGGCGGGTCTGGCGCTGGAAGCAATCGACATGACCGTCCCGCTCTCGTGGGTCTTCGAAGAGACAGGTGTCGCCAACGCGCCCTAGCGACCTTTGCGCCCGCCGAGCTGCACCCACAGCACGCCGGCGATCACGATGGCGCCGCCGGCGAGCTGTGCGGCGGTCGGGCTGTGGCCGAGCGCGGTGCTGGTCAAGACGGCGATCAGCGGCACGAGGTTGATGTTGATGGTGGCGACGGTGACGCCCAGCCGACTGGCGCCGTAGTTCCAGAACCAGGCGGCGACGCCCGTGCCGCCGAGGCCGATCCACACCAGCATGGCCCAGGCCGTCGTCGATTCCAGCGGCGCCGGCGGCGCGGCGAGGCCGAGCGCCCAGGCCAGGAGATAGACCAGCCATACCCACAGGCAGCCGGCGGCGAGAGTCCAGTAGGTCAAGCGCACCTGAGACACGCCGAGCGGCGCCAACCATTGCTGCGCCTTGATCGAGTACCAGGACCAGCAGCACAGCGCGGCGACGAGAAACACCTCGCCGCCCTGGATGCCGGCCGCCCGCGCCGGCCCGGGCTTGCCCAGCGCAACCAGGACGCCGCCAAGCACGGCGAGCGCCACGCCGCCGACCAGCCGCGCCTGCAGCCGCTCGCTGGTGAGGAACCGCGTCCAGACGGCGGCCACGACCGGTCCCGTCGCCAGCACCGCCGCGGCCGTGATGGCGTCCGAGAGATAGATGCCGGCGGCGTAGAACGTCGCCCAGCCCGCCGTGCCGACGCCGCCCAGCGCGAGCACCCGGCCGACCGGCAGGCGCGCCGGGTGCAGCAGGCGCCGCTCGGTCGCCAGCACCAGGAACAGGAGCGCGCCGGCGCCCATCGGGTAGCGCAGCACCGAGAAGAACAGCGGGTCGACCGTTTCGAACAGCTCGGCGGTGAACGGCACCATCGTGCCCCACATCAGGCACGTCGCCGCCATCGCCGCCACGGGCAGAATCCCGTGCCGCCCCTCGCGCATGACCGGATTCCCCCGCCGGAAGACCGCCGCGGATTGCTGGCCGCGATCATAGGGAGCGTGATATGGTCGCGCCACTTTCCCGGCCCCGCGGACTCATGCACAAGACGCAATTCTCCATTGCCCTCTGGGCGGCCAACCTGACGCCGCGACTGAACGGCATCGACGCCTGGATCGCCGGGGTCGACGAGAAGATGGCCGCGGCGAAGTCGGCCGGCGCCGACCTGCTGGTCATGCCGGAATACGCGTGCGTGCAGTGGCTTTCCTTCGCCCCGGCGGGCACGACGACGCAGCAGGAAATCCCCTGGATGGCCGCGCAGGCCGGCGACGCGCTCGCGCGGCTGAAGCCGCTGGTCGCGCGCCACGGCATCGGCCTGCTGGCCGGCACCATGCCGGTGAAGCTCGACGGCACGCACGTCAACCGCGCCCACCTTCTGTTGCCGGACGGCGCGACGTTCGTGCAGGATAAGCTGTGTCTGACGCCCGGCGAGGCCGACCCCGGCGACTGGAACGTCACGCCCGGCGACGCGCTGACGGTCGTGGAATGGCGCGGCCTGCGCCTGGCCGTCGTCGTCTGCCTCGACATCGAGCTGCCGGCCTTGAGCGCGATCCTGTCGAGCCTCGACCTCGACGTCATCCTGGTGCCGTCGAACACCGAGGCGCGCTCGGGCTATCACCGCGTGTTCGACTGCGCCAAGGCGCGGGCGATCGAGCTGCAGACGGTGATCTGCGCGGTCGGCGCCATCGGCGACGTGCCCTATTGCGAGCAGCCGGGCACCAATGTCGGCGGCGCCGCCGTCTACCTGCCGTGCGAGGAGGCGCTGGGCGGCACCGGCACGCTCGCCGCCCTGCCGCCGCGCGGCAGCACGGACGATGCCGGCCCGCTGCTGGTCGTGCGCGACCTGCCGGTCGACGCCGTCCGCCGCATGCGCGCCGGCGAGGCGCGCGTCTGGCCCGGCGCCTGGTCCGCCGCGCATGTCACGATCGAGGACCCGAGAACCACAACGCGCAGGAAATGACGATGGGGGGAACCGACCCCGGCCGCGGCGCCCGGTCGCTGCTGCCGATGATGAAGCCGCGCTCGATCGCCGTGATCGGCGCCTCGGACGACCCGACGCGCATCGGCGGGCGGCCGGTGCGCTATTGCAAGGAGCATTTCGACGGCCCGCTCTACCCGGTCAACCCGAACCGGCCGACCATCCAGGGCCTGACCGCCTACAAGTCCGCGCGCGACATCCCCGAGGCGCCGGACTGCGCCATCCTGGTCGTGCCCGCGGCGGCGACGATCCAGGCGGTCGAGGACTGCGTCGCGCGCGGCATCAAGGGCCTGGTCGTGCTGTCCTCGGGCTTCGCCGAGGTCGGCAGCGAGGGCGCGGCGATGCAGGCGCGCGTGGCCGAGATCGCCCGCAAGGGCGGCGCGCGGCTCCTGGGCCCCAACTGCCTCGGCGCCTTCAACGCGCAGCGCGGCAACTTCATGACCTTCAGCTCGTCGATCGAGCACGGGCGGCCCAAGGTCGGCCACATCGCCATCGCCAGCCAGTCCGGCGCCTATGGCAGCCATCTCTTCGTGCTGGCGCGCCAGCGCGGCTTCGGCATCTCGTCCTGGATCACCACCGGCAACGAGGCCGACGTCGACGTCGCCGACGCGATCGACTTCTTCGTCGAGGATCCCGAGACGCACGTCATCTGCCTCTACTCCGAGGGCTTGAAGGAGCGCGACCGCCTGTTCGCGGCGCTCGAGGCGGCGCGCAAGGCGCGCAAGCCCGTGGTCATGATGAAGGTCGGCCGCAGCGCGATCGGCGCCGAGGCGGCGCGCGCGCACACCGCCTCGCTCGCCGGCTCCGACGCCGTGTGCGACATGGTGCTGAAGTCCTTCGGCGTGCACCGCGCCATGAGCGCCGACGAGATGTTCGACGTGGCCTATGCCGCGGCGCGCAGGCAGTACCCGGTCAAGGGCCGGCTCGGCATCATGACCATCTCCGGCGGCGCCGGCGTGCTGATGTCGGATGCGGCGGCCGATTACGGGCTCGAGATGCCGCCGATGCCGGAGGACGCGCAGGCCGGCTTGAGGAAGCTGGTGCCGTTCTCGAACCCGCGCAACCCGGTCGACATCACCGGCCAGGCCTTCAACGACCTGACCGGGATCGTCACCGGCTTCCTCGACGCCATGATCGAGAAGGGCGGCTACGATGCCATCGCCGGCTTCTTCACGTCGTGGCCGAGCGCGCCGTCGATGAGCGAGCCCCTGCGCAAGGCGGTCAAGGCCTCGGCCGAGCGCAAGCCCGGCATCCCCTTCGCGCTGTCGATCCTGGCGCCGCCCGCCGTGTGGCGGCAGTACGAGGCCGAAGGCTTCCTCTGCTACGAGGACCCGACCCGCGCCGTCGCCGCGCTCGCGGCGCTGGTCGGCTTCGGCCGCGCCTTCGAGCGGCCGCAAGCCGCGCCGGCCCCCGCCCTGCCCGCGGGCGCGCTGCCCGCCCCCGCCGCCACGGTCGGCGAGGCCGAGGCCAAGCGCATCCTCGCGAGCGCCGGCATCCCCGTGGTCGAGGACGTGCTGGCCAAGAGCGCCGACGAGGCCGCCCAGGCGGCCGCGAAGCTCGGCTACCCGGTCGTGCTCAAGGTCGCCTCGCCCGACATCGCGCACAAGAGCGAGATGGGCGGCGTGATGCTGGGCCTCGCGGATGCCGATGCCGTCCGCAAGGGCTTCGCCGAGCTCGAGGTCCGCGTCGCCAAGTACCGTCCCGGCGCCAGGCTCGACGGCATCCTGGTCTCGCCGATGGTCGCGGGCGGCGTCGAGTGCATCCTCGGCGTCAACCGCGACCCGGTGTTCGGCCCGGTGGTCGCCTTCGGCCTCGGCGGCATCTTCGTCGAGATCATGAAGGACTCGACCCTCAAGCTCGCCCCCTTCGCGCACGACGAGGCCAAGAAGATGATCCGCGCGATCAAGGGCTTCCCGCTGCTCGACGGCGCCCGCGGCCGCCCGAAGATGGACCAGGACGCCCTCGCCGACGCGCTCGTGCGCCTGTCGGTGTTCGCCGCCGCCAACGCCGACCGGATCGAGTCGATCGACATCAACCCGTTCATCGTGCTGCCGAAGGGCGGAATGGCGGTCGACGCGCTGATCGTGCCGAGGAAGGGGTAGGTGGCAGACGGTTCCACAGGATGCGGGGGTAAACGGGGTCAGAGTGGATTTTCTTCGCCCCGCCTGATAGGGTTGCGACACCGGGGGGTAAACGGGGTCAGAGTGGATTTTCTCCGCCCCGCCTGATAGGGTTGCGACACCGCACCTGTCGGAGGCGCCGATGGCCCGGCTCGGCCGCTATTTCCTGCCCGACCAGCCGCTGCACGTGATCCAGCGCGGCAACAACCGCGGCGTCATCTTCTTCGCGCCCGGCGACTACGCGCAGTACCGCGCCTGGCTGGCCGAAGCGGCGGCGCAATACGGGCTCCAGGTCCGTAAACGGGGTCAGAGTGGATTTTCTCCGCCCCGCCTGATAGGGTTGCAACACCGCACCTGTCGGAGGCGCCGATGGCCCGGCTCGGCCGCTATTTCCTGCCCGACCAGCCGCTGCACGTGATCCAGCGCGGCAACAACCGCGGCGCCATCTTCTTCGCGCCCGGCGACTACGCGCAGTACCGCGCCTGGCTGGCCGAGGCGGCGGCGCAATACGGGCTCCAGATCCACGCCTATGTGCTGATGACCAACCACGTGCACCTGCTGGCGACACCGGGCACGCCCGAGAGCCTGCCGCGCGTCATGCAGTCGCTCGGCCGCCGCTACGTGCGCCACGTCAACACCGTCCGCCGGCGCACCGGCACGCTGTGGGAGGGGCGCTACCGCGCGGCGCCGATCGACAGCGAGGCCTATTTCCTCGACTGCTGCCGCTACATCGAGCTCAATCCCGTGCGCGCCGGCATGGCGCGGCATCCGCGCGAATACCGCTGGTCGAGCTACCGGATGCATGCCGAGGGCGCGGTCGACCCGCTGGTCGCCGACCACCCGATCTACCGTTCGCTCGGCCGCGATGCCGCGGCGCGCCAGGAAGCCTATCGCGCGCTGTTCCGCGGGAAGCTGGAGCCGGACTTCGTCGACGCGCTGCGCCACGCGACCAACGGCGGCTGGGCGCTCGGCGATGCACGGTTCAAGCGGGAGATCGCCAAGACGCTCGGCAGGCGCGTGGCGCCGCTGCCGAAGGGACGCCCGCCGAAGGCCCCGGCGGACAAGCGGCAGATAAATCTACTCTGACCCCGTTGTTCGCAGGGTTCCGATCGGGATGCGGAAGCGCGCCGCGAACGCCTCCTGGCTGAGGCCGAGGGCGCGGCGGATGATCCTGGCGCGCGGCGTGCGCCGCATCCGCTTCATGTCCGCCTCGGTCAGCGGCAGGTTGTCGAGGTCGCTCAGGGCCGCTGCGTGCTTTTCAGCCGCGGTCATCGCGTCGAGGCGACGCCAATCGTGCTTCGCGCGCCTGCTCGAAGGCGACGCCGTGCTTGGCGAGATTCGCCGTCGCCTTTGCGTCATCCCATTCGAACTCGTCATCGCCCATGATCTACGGGATACCCGTATCTTGTCAAGCCGCCATCCGCCGGAAGGACAGAGTAGCAGGCGTGGAGACGGTCTACAGGAGACGGGTCGGAGCTTTTCACTCGTTGGTACGTCAGTACGGGTCGCTCGCCTTCAATTCCGGCGCGTCACGCACGTCGACGACCAGCGCGTTGCCCTTGGCCATCATCTCGCGCGCCTGCGCCGGCGTGATCCGCGGCACCGCGGCGTTGGCCGCCTCCATCAACTGCTTCACGTTCACCGTCATGGCGTCCTCCGTTCCGTCGTACAAGGAACCGTCTTCCGGCGCAGGGGCTCCCGCGTCGTTGTGCGAAAATGCACAGGCCCGCGGCCCCCGGCTGCCGACGAGGGATAGCGCGCCCCCGCGACGCGGAACATCTTCGACGGTCCCGCCGTCCTCGGAGCCTATGGCCGGCCCGCGCCTTGGCGTGAACACCCGCGAACGCCGCGCGCGGCTTGACCGCCGCGCGGTCGAAGCGTAGAAGAACCGCATCCTCCAACATTGCGTCCGAAGCGCGCCGCCGCTCAGCCGACCTTTGCCGTCGGCCCGTGTACGCGCGCGTGCCCTTGTCATCCGACCACGACCCGTGGCCGGCCGCGTTCGCGCGAACGCGGCCCGTCCCGGCGCGACCACAGGAGTCCGCCCATGCTCCAGCACGACCTTCCCCGCCCCCTCGCCACGCCCGACGCCCTGGCGCTGCGCTTCTGCGGCGACTACGCCGAGGAGATGCGCTACGTCGCCGCCCGGAAGCGCTGGATGGTCTGGGACGGCAGGCGCTGGCACCCGGACGCGACGCTGCTGGCGACCGACCGGGCGCGCAACCTCTGCACGCGCGCCGCGGGCGACGTGCGCGACAAGGAAGCCGATGCGC
>JAKLKW010000184.1 GCA_023150455.1 Alphaproteobacteria bacterium
ATCCCGGTCGCGCTGCACCGGATCATCCAGCGGCTCGGCATCCACCGCGAGATCGAGACCGTGGTTGGGATCGGCCCCACCATGCTGCTCGGCATCGGCCTCGTCACCATATCGATGGTCGTCATGCTGCGCGTCACTCCCGATGCCGACCGGCTGGCACGCGAGGACGCCGCGCTGGCGCTTTCCGTGTTCCTCCTCGGGCTCCTGATGATGGTGACCCGGCGCAACGCCGTCAGCCAGGTGATCGGCTTCCTGTCCCTCGAGAACGGCCTCATCCTGGCCGCGACCGGGGCCAAGGGCATGCCGCTGGTGGTCGAGATGAGCGTCGCCTTCTCGATTCTGATCGCCTTCATCGTCATCGGCATCTTCCTGTTCCGCATCCGCGAGCGGTTCGACACCGTGAACGTGCACGCGCTCGACCGCTTCCGGGGAGAGCAGCAGTGAACGCGCCCGCGTTCGACGCCCTGGCCGCGATCCTGATCATCCCGGTCGCCGCCGCCGCGCTGCTGGCGCTGCTGCCCGGCTACCGGGCGACCGCGCGCCTGAACGTGATGGCGACGCTGCTGACGCTGCTGGCCGCTCTCTCGCTGCTCTTCCTCGACCGGCCGCAGCCGGGCGAGTACCTGCTGGTCGACGACCTCAACATCGTCTTCATCGTGCTCAACACCTTCGTCGGCTTCACGACCAGCGTGTTCAGCGCCAGCTACATCTCGCACGAGCTCGAGACCGGCCGCCTGACGCCGAACTACCTGCGCTTCTACCACGCGATGTACCAGGTCCTGATGTTCGCCATGAACCTGGCGCTCTCGGCCAACAATATCGGCCTGATGTGGGTCGCGATCGAGCTGGCCACGCTCACGACGGTCCTCATGGTCGGCATCTACCGCACGCACGAGGCGATCGAGGCCGCCTGGAAGTACTTCATCCTGGGCAGCGTCGGCATCGCCATGGCGCTGTTCGGCACCATCCTCTTCTACCTGGCGGCGCAGCCGGTGATGGGCGGCGGGATGGACGCCATGCTGTGGACGAAGCTGATGGACCGCGTCGCGCGCTTCGACCCGGCGCTGCTCAACGTCGCCTTCGTGTTCCTGCTGCTGGGATACGGCACCAAGGTCGGCCTGGCACCGCTGCACGCGTGGCTGCCCGACGCGCATGCCGAGGGGCCGACGCCGATCTCGGCCGTCCTGTCGGGCCTGCTGCTCAACGTGGCGCTCTACGCCATCCTCCGGTTCAAGATGCTGCTCGCGGCCAACGCCCTGGCGGTCGCGCCGGGCCCGCTGATGGTGGCGCTGGGGCTCGGCTCGCTGCTCTTCGCCGCGTTCATGCTGTACCGCCGGCGCGACATCAAGCGCATGTTCGCCTACTCGTCGATCGAGCACATGGGCATCATCGCGTTCGCCTTCGGCATGGGCGGGGCGCTCGCCAACTTCGCCGGGCTGCTGCACATGACCATGCACAGCCTCACCAAGTCGGCGATCTTCTTCACCGTCGGCCACATCGCGCAGGTCAAGGGCACGCAGAACATGTCCGAGATCCGCGGCCTGACCGAGACGCACCCCATGCTCGGCTGGGGGCTGGTCCTGGGCGTGTTCGCGATCGCGGGCATGCCGCCGCTCGGGATTTTCCTCAGCGAGTTCCTGGTCGTGAGCTCGACCTTCGCCCGCGCGCCCGTGCTGGCGGTGCCCCTCGTCGCCGGGATCATCGTCGCCTTCGGCGCCTTGCTGCTGCGGGTCAATACCTTGGCGTTCGGCGAGCCGAGGGGCAGCACCGAGCCGGCCAAGGCATCGATCGTCCCGCTCTACGCGCATCTGGCATTGGTGCTCGGCGCCGGGCTGTACCTGCCGCCGCCGGTGGTGGCGTGGTTCCAGCACGTCGCCGGGCAGTTGGGGTAGACGATGACGAGCGAAGCGATGCAGGACCCGCCGACGCTGGCCGACCTGCTCGGCGCGGGCCGCGCGGTCGCAAACCACCGTCCCTGGCCGCGGGCCGCCGTCACGCCGGAATCCTGGCTTCTCGCGACCCGGCAGCTCGCAGCGGAGCGGCTCGCCCTGCTCGGCTACTGGGGCGAGCGCGACGCCGTGCACATGGCCGCGTTCGAGGAAAGCTCGGGCGCGATCGGCGTGCTCAGCCTCGACTGCCCGGAAGGCCATTTCCCCTCCGTCGCGCAGCTCCACCCGCCCGCGCTCCACCTCGAGGCGGCGATCCGCGACCTGTTCGGGCTCGAGCCCCGCGGCTCGCCCGATCCCCGGCCCTGGCTCGACCACGGCCGCTGGGACATCCGTCACCCGCTCGGCCGGCGCGACGGACCGGCCGAGCCGCGTCCCTACGAGTTCCTCCCGGCCGAGGGCGAAAGCCTGCATGAGATCGCGGTCGGCCCCGTGCATGCGGGCATCATCGAGCCCGGTCACTTCCGCTTCACGGCGCAGGGCGAAACCGTGGTGCGCCTCGAAGAGCGGCTCGGCTACGTCCACAAGGGCGTCGAGAGCCTCATGGCCGGCGCGGAATCGGGCTGGGCGGCGCGCCTTGCCGGGCGCGTCTCGGGCGACAGCACCGTCGCCTACGGCCTCGCCTTTGCCCGCGCGGCCGAGGCGGCGCTCGGCATCGAAGCGCCGCGGCGCGCGGCCTGGCTGCGCGCGCTGATGGCGGAGCTGGAGCGCCTGGCGAACCATTTCGGGGATATCGGCGCGGTGTGCAACGACGCGGCGTTCTCGCTCATGCACGCCCACTGCGGCATCCTGCGCGAGCGCGTCCTGCGCGCCGCGGACGCCTGCTTCGGCCACCGCCTGATGCGCGATCGCATCGTGCCGGGCGGAGTCGCATCCGATCTCGGCGACCACGGCGTCGCCCGGCTGCGCGAGCTGATCGCCGAGATCCGCCGGCGCTTCCCCAAGCTGGTCGAGCTCTACGACAACACGGCGTCCCTGCAGGACCGCACCGTGGCAACCGGCGTCCTGTCGGCCGCACTCGCCCGGCAATACGCCTGCGGCGGCTTCGTCGGGCGCGCCTCGGGCCGCACGTTCGACGCCAGGCGCGCGCCGAGCTATCCGCCGTACGACGAGCTGCGCTTCGACGTGCCCGTTCTCGATGCCGGCGACGTCAACGCCCGCGTCTGGGTGCGCATCAGCGAAGTCGAGGCGAGCCTGTCGCTGATCGACCAGATCCTCGATCGGCTGCCGCCGGGCGCCGTCTGCGTCGAGACGCCGGCCGCCGGCAGCGCGCAGGAAGCCATGGCCCTGGTCGAGGGGTTCCGCGGCGACGTGCTGGTCTGGCTGCGCCTCGATGGAAGCGGCCGCGTCGAGCGCTGCCATCTGCGCGACCCGTCCTGGTTCCAATGGCCGCTGCTCGAAGCCGCCATCGAGGGGAACATCGTGGCGGACTTTCCCCTCTGCAACAAGTCGTTCAACTGCTCGTATTCGGGCCACGATCTCTGAAGGCGAACCGGCATGCGCAAGATCATCCTCGAGAGCTTCATCCACGGGCCCCTGACCGAGCGGTCGCCGGGCGCCGACGCGGACGCGGTCGCCGAATACGCCGCCGCGCTCGAGCGCGCGGCACGGCGGCGTTTCGGCCGCTCGCTGGCCATTCGCCAGGTCGATGCGGGCTCCTGCAACGGCTGCGAGCTCGAGATCCACGCCCTCAGCAATGCGTTCTACGATGTCGAGCGGTTCGGGCTGCGCTTCGTCGCCTCGCCGCGCCACGCCGACGTGCTGCTGGTGACCGGCCCGGTGACCAGGAACATGCGCGAGGCCCTGGAGCGCACGTGGCGGGCGACGCCCGACCCGAAATGGGTGGTGGCGGTGGGCGACTGCGCGGCGGACGGCGGGATGTTCGCCGGAAGCTATGCCTGCGTCGGCGCGGTTTCCGCGGTGGTGCCGGTCGACCTCCATATCCGCGGTTGTCCGCCCGGCCCGACCGCCCTGCTCAGGGGATTGCTCGCGCTGGTGCAGGGAGGAGCGACCGACCATGCGGCATAGCAACGTCGTTTTCGCGTCCGGCTGATCATCATCATGCTCTGATGCCACGACACATCCGCAGCCGGCGCATCAGCAGGTGGGAGGAACAAGCCATGGTGGACAAGGTGCAATTGTCGATCCTGAAGGACGGTGCGGGCGCTTGGAACGCCTGGCGGGCGGCGCACGCCGACGCGAAGCCCGACCTTACGGGCGCGGATCTGTGCGGGGTTGACCTGATCAACGCCGACCTGACCGGCGCCGACCTGCGCAAGGCGGACCTGCGGGGCGCGAACTTCACCGGGGCCCGGCTCGCCGACGCGCATCTGGAGGGCGCCAACCTCTTCCGGGCCGTGCTCGACCGTGCCGACCTGTCCGGCGCCCATCTCGTCGGTGCGCAGTTCCTATCGAGCGAGCAGCTGATCGCCAGCCGGAACTGGCAGTCCGCCTTTCGCGACTCGGAGCTCGCCTGCGGCGCGCCCATCCCGCGGGAGCACTGACGGCGAACGGCGCGCGCTTCACTCCGCGGCGCTGCGCGGCAGGTAGAGCGCGAGGTCGGGAAACGCGACCAGGATCGCGACCATCAGCAGCAGGGTCAGGACGAACGGCGCCGCGCCGACGATCACGTCGTTGATCTTGCCGCGGCGGCGTACGCCCTGCACCACGAACAGGTTGATCCCGACGGGCGGCGTGATCATGGCGGTCTCGATCAGCAGCACCATGATGATGCCGTACCAGACCGGGTCGAAGCCGGCGGCGAAGACGACCGGCGCGACGATCGGGATGGTCGCCACCATCATCGACAGCGTCTCCATGAACATGCCGAGGACGACGTAGAAGACGATCACCGCGAACAAGAGCTCGTAGGGCCCGAGGCCGAGCGCGGTGATCGCGCGGTTGACCTGCGCGGTCAGGCCGATCGAGGTGATGACGAAGTTGAGGAAATACGCCGCCAGCAGGATCGCCATCACCATCGCCGTCGTGCGCATCGTGCCTTCGAAGACCTGGCGCAGGACCGCGATGCTCAAGCGCCGGTGCCAGGCGCAGATCGCGAGCGCCGCGACCACGCCCAGCGCCGCCGACTCCGTCGCCGTGGCCAGCCCGCCGTAGATCGAGCCGATCACCGCCACGAAGATGATCAGCGGCGGCAGCAGGTCGGGCAGGCTCCTGATGCGCTCGTCCCACGTCGCGGTCACCCGTTGGCCGCCCAGCGCCGGGTTGACCAGGCAGGCGATCAGCACCGTCAGCATGAACAGGCCCGCCAGGACCATGCCCGGCACGATGCCGGCCAGGTACAGCTTGGGGATCGACGTGTCGGTCAGCGCGCCGTAGACGATCAGGTTGATCGAGGGCGGGATGAGGATGCCGAGCGTGCCGCCGGCGGCCAGCGTGCCGAGGAACAGGCGCTCGGAATAGCGGTGCTTGTCGATTTCGCCCAGCGCCACGGTGCCGATCGTCGCCGCCGTGGCCACGCTCGACCCCGACGTCGCCGCGAACAGCGCGCAGGCCGCGATGTTCGAATGCATCAGGCCGCCCGGCAGCCAGGGCATCCACTTGACCAGCGCGTTGTACATCCGCTCCGCCATGCCCGAGCGCAGCAGGATCTCGCCCAGCATGACGAAGAACGGGATGGCGACGAGGAGGAAGTTGTTCGAGGTGTGCCAGGCCATCTCGCCCATGGCCAGCGTCAGCGGCAGCTTGGAGTAGACGGCATCGAGCACGATCGCGAGCATGCCCAGCGACGCGGCAACCGGCACCGCCAGCGCCAGCAGCGCGACGAGCACGACCAGCGCGAACGCGATCATGCTGCACGCCCGCGGCCGTCGCGGGGCGGCGCGCCGTCGGTCGCATGGATCGCCTCGGCGCTGCGGACTTCCTCGGCCGTCTCCTCCTCGGTCGTGCGCACGCCGATCATCCCGACGACGCCGGCGAGGTCCCGCCTCGCAACCCGGACGAGCGCGGCGACAAGAAGGAGCAAGGCCGTGCCCAGGAACAGGACGAGGCCCACGAGCCAGGCGCCTTGCGGCAGTGCCACAGGCGTCTGCAGCGCCGACATGCTGCGCGATCCCGCGGTGATGGATTGCAGCATCACGCCGCTACCGTGCCAGAGGACCAAGCCGAACACGACGGTGAAGGCCGCGAGGCCGCAGAGGTCGAGAAGGGCGCGCAGCCCGACCGGGAGCAACAGGTAGAGCGAGTCGATGCGGATGTGCGCGCGGTCGAGCAAGGTGGCCCCGAGGCCCCAGGCCGTGCCGATGGCGAGCGCGAAGCCGGCCAGCTCGTCGGCGCCGCCGATCGACAGCGCGAAGGCCTTGCGCAGCACGACGTCGACGCCGATGACGACGGCGGAGAGCAGGACCAGCGCGCCACCGAACCAGAGTCCGAGGCGCGACAACGTCCTTGCGGCGGACAACAGCCGATCCACGGAGCCCCCTTCCCGCAGAAAGGGCCGCCGGCCGGATGTCCGGGACCGGCGGCCCCGGCCGTTCAGTTGGTCGGCGCGGACAGCTTCAGCACCTTGCCCACCGTGTTGTTCCATTCGGCGGCGCAGGCCGAGCCGCAGCGCTTGGCCCAGTTCTTCAGGACGGCGGTCTCCATCAGCTTCTTGTGGGTCTCCATCTCGGCCGGCTTGACGGCGACCAGCGTCATCTTGGCGGGCTTGCCCATCTTGCAGGGCTGCTTGTTGAAGTTGCAGTTCTCGGCGTCGAGCAGCGCTGCCTCGCCGGTCTGCCACATCTTGTCCTCGAACTTCTTGAACTGCTCGGTGAAGAAGGCCTGCAGCGCGGGCGAGAATTTCTTCCAGCTGTTGAGGTTGACCGCCTGGACGTTGATGCTCCAGCCGAGATACATGGGATAGAGATGCGTCGCGACCTCGGGCCAGTTGGCCGTGTTGCCGGACAGCGTGCCGGTGACGCCGCAGTCGACCACGCCGTTGTTGAGCGCCGGCACGACCTCGGCGAACGCCATGCTGACCGCGGTGGCGCCGACCCCTTCCAGGAAGTCGCGCATCGTGTTGTTGAAGACGCGCACCTTCTTGCCCTTGAGGTCGCTCAAGCCGCCGATCGCGCCCTTGCACCAGAAGACCTGCGGCGGGTTGGTGCCGAAGGCGAGCAGCTTGGCGTTCCAGTTCGCCTGCATGCGCTTGTCGATCACATCGCGATAGGCGTCGCAGGCGGCGCGCGCGGCCTTGATGTCGAGCGCTATCCCGGCAAGGTCGCAGCCCTCGAAGCGCGGGTCGTCGCCGGCCATCTTCGAGATGTCCATACCTGCGAAGTCCATGACGCCGAGCTTCAACAGCCGCAGCAGCGTCTTGTCGTCGACACCCATCTGGTCGACCGTCGTGTAGTCGCCGGTGACGGCGCCGTTGGACGCCTTCGGGATCGTCTCGCCCCAGAAGGGCTTCTCGTCCAGCATCGATGCGACGGTCGGGCTGTTCAAGCCCACGATCTTGACATTGGTCTTCGGAAGGTTCTGGGCAGTGGCCGCGGCGGCCAGCGCGCAGGCCAATGTCAGTGACACTGCGGTTGAGAGGACCTGAGTTCGCATCATTACCCCCTGTACGTTGATCACCCCGGGCTGCCCTTCCGAAGGTCCGCGGCCGTTTCGTCAGGGCAATTTCCGCGCCAATCGTGCGCCTGTCGTCCGCCGACCGCAACTGCCGGCGGGACCGGCGGGCTCAGAACACGCGATACTTGTCGAACAGCTCGCGGATGCTGCCGCCCGACTGCAGCTGGCCGCGCACGATCGTCTCCTTGTCGCGCACGGTTTCCGCAGTGGCGACCACGTCGGCGACGATCGCCTGGGGAATCACCAGGACTCCGTCGATGTCGCCCAAGACGTAGTCGCGCGGCATGATCGTCACGCCGCCGATCTCGATCGGCTCGCCGAAATCCGTGATCTCGAAGCGGTAGACCGCGGTCAGCGGCGAGTGGAACTTGCGGAACACCGGGAAGCCGATCTCGAGGATCTGCATCGAGTCGCGCAGGCCCCCGTTGATGACGCAGCCCGTGGCGCCTTTCTGCCGCGCCGTATTGCTCATGAGCTCGCCCCAGTGCGCGGCCCGCGTCTCGTCGCCCGGGTCGATCACCACGACGCTGCCGGGGAAGATGCCGTCGAGCATGTCCATCTGCCGGTAGCGCGGGTCCGGCCGCTCGCCCGGCGGCTTCGCGCGCCCGCGCACGGGATAGATCGGTCCCGCCACCTTCATGCGCGGCTCGAGCGGCCCTATGTCCGCCGGCAGGCATTGGTTGCGGTAGCCCATGTCGTCCATGATGTCGGCGATGGCGCCGGTGTAGAGCTGCCGCAGCCGCCCGCTCAGGTCGGCGGTATCGTTCTGCATCCGGTTTCCCCCTCCGTGTTGCTCCGCCGCCGCCTTGCGCCAGCGGCCCCGGCAACGCTAGGCGCCGAGCTCGATCACGATGTTGCTGGCGACATCCAGGCTGGCGCGGGCGCCCGGCGGGATGACGCAGGTCGAATCGTATTCCTCGATGATCAGCGGACCGAAGCGCGGCGTCGACAGGTCCGAGCGGCGCAGCACCGGCGTCTCGACCCAGCCGTGGTCGGGCCCGAAATAGGCCGGGCGCGGCGGCGGCGGCGCGGGCTCGGGCCGGCTCGGATTGAGGCGCTCGGGCACGCCTGGCCCATCCCGCAAGCCCTGGCCGATCACCTGGATCGAGACCAGCTCGACCGGCTCGTCCGCGCCGGCCCGGTGGCCGTAGGTCTTCTGGTGCTCCTGGCCGAACGCCTCTTCCAGGTGGGCGACCATGGCGGCGTCGATCGGGCCGTCGGGCACCGGCACGGTCAGCTCGTAGCTCTGGCCCTTGTAGTGCAGCGCGGCCGACCGGCGCAGCCTCGCCCTGGCGCCCTGGTACCCCTCGGCCGCAAGCTGGTCGGCGGCCTGGCGCGAAAGCTCGTCCCATGCCGCCTGGATCTCGCCCAGCCGGGCCTGGCGCAGCAGGCGGCGGAAGGTACGCGAATAGCGATGCTCCACATCGGCATAGAGCAGGCCGAAGGAGGAGAACAGCCCGGCCGAGGGCGGCACGACGATGCGCCGCATCTCGAGCGCGGCGGCCATGCCGCAGGCGAAGAGCGGACCGTTGCCGCCGAAGGCGAACAGCGCGAACTCCCGCGGGTCGCGTCCGCGCTCGCTCGAGACGGCCTTGATCGCGCGGATCATGTTCGAGGCGGCGATCTGGTGCGTGCCGTACGCCGCGCGCTCGATCGTCATGTCGAGCGGCTTCGCCACCGTGTCGGCGAAGACCTGCCGCGCCTTCCCCGCGTTCAGCTTCAACGCGCCGCCGACGAGATGCATCGGATTGATGTAGCCGAGCAGGACATTGGCGTCGGTCACCGTCGGGACCGCGCCGCCCTTGTCATAGCAGACTGGGCCGGGATTCGCGCCGGCGCTCTCCGGGCCGATCTGCAGCGATCCGCCGGCGTCGATCCACACCAGCGAGCCGCCGCCGGCGCCGACCTCGGCCAGGTCGATCGCCGGAACCTTGAGCGTGTAGCCGGCGCCGGTCAGCAGCCGCGAGCCGATCATGATGCCGGCGCCGACCGAGTACTCGGCGGCGCGCGAGATCTCGCCGTCCTCGACCATAGCGGCCTTGGCGGTCGTGCCGCCCATGTCGAAGGTGATGATGCGCGGCAGATCCTTGGCGCGCGCCAGTGCCTGGGCGCCGATCACCCCGCCGGCGGGCCCCGATTCGATGATGTTCATCGGGCGCTCGGCCGCCGCCGCGTCCGTCATCAGGCCGCCATTCGACTGCATCAGCAGCAGCTGCGCCGGGATGCCGGCGCGGTCGAGCCCCTGGCGCAGCGAGCGCAGGTAGCGCGCGACGATCGGCTGGACATAGGCGTTGATCACCGTGGTCGAGGTGCGCTCGTACTCCTTGATCTCCCAGGCGCCGGATCGCGTCGCGCAGCATCAGCTCGTGCGCCGGGTTGGCGAAGGAGTTGAGCAGGCAGACGGCGATCGCCTCGACCTTCTCGCCGAGCAGGTGCGTCACCGCGCGCTCGGCTTCCTGCGGATCGAGCGGCCGTTCGACCTCGCCGCCGGCGTTGACGCGCTCGTCGACCACGACGCGCAGGTAGCGCTCGATCAGCGGCTTCGGCTTGGTCCAGCCGATGTCGTAGAGCCGCGGCATGCGCAGCGTGCGGATCTCGAGGACGTCGCGGAATCCCCTGGTCGTGATCAGCCCGACGCGCGCGCCCTTGTGCTCGAGAATGGCGTTGGACGCGACGGTCGTGCCGTGCCGGATCTCCTCGATCGCCTTGCCGTCGAGCCCGACCTCGCCGAACAGCTCGGCCAGGCCGTCGACGATCGCCTGCGCATAGTTGTCGGTGCTGGACGAGACCTTCTTGGTATGCACCGTGCCGTCGGCGCCGAGCAGCACGATGTCGGTGAAGGTGCCGCCGATGTCGACGCCGACGCGAAACCGCGTCATCGGCCTACTCCGCCGCGCGCGCGAGCGGAACGGGATCGTGCCATTGCACCTTGGGGACCTCGCGCCAGCCCCGCGCCCTGCGGATCTCGGCGCGCCGGCGCCCGGTCGCCTCGTCCTCGACGGCCCAGCGCCCACCGTCGAGAGCCGACATGTCGATCACCACGCCGTAGTCGGCCGCCGCCTTCGCCGGCGAGAGCAGCTCGTTGCGCACGTCGCGCAATACCGCCCGCGGGTCGCGCTCCAGCGGATCGCCCCAGCCGCCGGCCCCGGCCAGGACATGGCGGAACACGTCGCCCTTGCGGATGGTCATGGTGAGTTTCGACGGCAGGACGCGATTCTCGCCGTCGGGGTTCAGATAGTTTTCGGAGGGTTGGCCCGGGCTGCCGCCGTAAAGGCCGAACGGGCGGTGGTCGCGCCGGTCCGAGCGCACCTGCAGCACGCCTTCCTCCTCGACGAAGCGGTAGTCGCGGCGGAACGGCACGCCGCCGCGATACTTGCCCGCGCCGGCCTTGTCGGGCACGAACTCGTAGGCGAGCAGCTGGATCGGGTGCTCGGCCTCGGTCACCTCGATCGAGTGCGAGGCCATGTTGGCGAACATGTGCGAGTTGCCGTCGAGCCCGTCGGCCCAGGGCCTGGCGCCCCAGGCCCCGCAGGTGAAGTCGACATAGATGAACGGCTTGCGGTCGGCGTGGTAGCCGCCGATCGAGATGCCGGTGTTGCCGCCGTCGCCCGCGGCCTTGACCTTGTCCGGCAGCATCATGGCCAGCGCGCCGAACATGCAGTCGGTCATGCGGAAGCCGGTCAGGCCGCGCGCGGCGCAGGCCGCCGGCAGCACGCCGTTGCCGACGGTGCCGGGCGGGCAGATCACCTCGACCGCGCGGAACACGCCCTCGTTGTTGGGGATCCCGTGCGGCAGGACCGAGCGCACCCCGGTATAGGCCGCGGCATTGGTAAAGGAGAGCGTGTTGTTGATCGCGCCCTTGACCTGCGGACTGGTGCCGGTCCAGTCAACCAC
>JAKLKW010000185.1 GCA_023150455.1 Alphaproteobacteria bacterium
GACATGCTTTCCCGCTTCATGGTATAAAGCCGCCACATTATTCCTATAAAAAACGATGCCGGCCGTCTACACCGCTCCGCCGCATATCGCTGCATGAATCTCGGCTTCTACATCATCATGGCGGCGCAGTTCTTCTCTGCGCTGGCGGACAACGCCCTCCTGATCGCCGCCATCGCCATGCTGCGGGACATCCAGTCGCCCGCCCAGTACGAGCCGCTGCTGAAGCTGTTTTTCACCGTCTCCTACGTCGCCCTGGCGGCCTTCGTCGGCGCCTTCGCCGACTCGATGGCCAAGGGCCGCGTGATGCTCTTCAGCAACACCATCAAGATCGCCGGCTGCTTCATGTTACTCGTGGCGACGGTACCCGCGCTCGATCTGTTCGGCATCCCGCTCTACTACTACGTGCTGCTCTCCTACGGCATCGTCGGACTCGGTGCCGCCGCCTATTCGCCGGCGAAGTATGGCATCCTCACCGAGTACCTGCCGCACGACAAACTGGTCGTCGCCAACGGCTGGATCGAGGGCCTCACGGTGGCCGCCATCATCCTCGGCACGGTGCTGGGCGGCGTGCTGATCAATCCGACGGTGAGCGGCTTCCTGCTGCTGGTCGATGCGCCAGGCATCGAAACCTCGATCGACACGCCGGCGGAAATCGCCATGCTGGTGATCTCCCTGCTCTACCTCATCGCGGCAATCTTCAACCTCTTCATCCCAGACACCGGCGTCGACCACAAGCCGCTGCACAAGAATCCGATGTACCTCATGCACGAGTTCTGGCATTGCGTGCGCCTGCTCTGGCGCGACAAGCTGGGGCAGATCTCGCTGGCCGTCACCACCTTGTTCTGGGGCGCCGGCGCCACCCTGCAGTTCATCGTGCTGAAATGGGCCGACAAGGCGCTCGGCCTGCCGCTCGACAAGGCCACCGTGCTGCAGGGCGTGGTGGCGCTGGGCATCGCCGCCGGCGCGATCATCGCCGCAAAGGTCATTTCACTGGACAAGTCGGTGAAAGTATTGCCGGTCGGCATCGCGATGGGCATCGTCGTGATGGGCATGATCTTCGTCACCGGGCTGCCGGTGGCGCTGGTGATGATGGTGGCAGTCGGCGCCATGGCAGGCTTCTTCGTCGTGCCGATGAATGCCCTGCTGCAGCACCGCGGCCACATCCTGATGGGCGCCGGACATTCCATCGCCGTGCAGAACTTCAACGAAAACACCAGCATCCTGGTCATGCTCGGGCTCTACGCCCTGCTGGTATACCTCGATCTGCCGATCTATGCCGTGATCGTCCTCTTCGGCGTCTTCGTCAGCCTGACCATGCTGCTGGTCGGCTTCTGGCACCGCCGCAACATGCGCGAGCACGGCGAGGAACTGGAACGGCTCCTCGCCGCGGCGAAGAACGTCAACGCCAGGCACTGAGGCGCCGCCCCGCCCCCTCACCGCTCCCTTGCTGCCTCGTGCCAGGCCTTCTGCACGGGCGAGAGCAGGTATTCGACCACGCTGCGCGTGCCGAGCAGGATCTCCGCCGTCGTCTGCATGCCAGCGCCCAGCGGCAGCCGTTCATCGCCTGCGCCGATCTGCATTGCCTTCAGCGTCACCAGTGCGCGGTAGGCAAGCGGCGCCCCTCTCGGGTTCTTCTCGCCCGGCTGCCCCTGCGCATTGCCGTCGGCGGCATCGGCGCTCACATGTTCCACCGTGCCCTCCACCATGCCGTATTTCTGGAAGGGGAAGGCGGCGAGCTTCAGCTTCACCGGCTGGCCGGCGCGCACGAAGCCGATGTCCTGGTTCGACACCCACACCTCGGCGCGCAAGACGTCGTCTTGCGGCACGAGCGTCAGCAGCACCGTGCCCGGCTGCACCACCGTGCCGGCGGTGTGGGTGGCGATGTCCTTCACCACCCCGGCCTGGGGCGCCTTGAGTTCCAGCAGGCCCTGCCGGTGGCTGTGCTTGGCGCGTTCCTCGACGAGCTTGTCGAGCTGGCCCTGGATGTCGTTGCGTTCGGCGAAGAGCTGGCGGCGGTGGTCGGCGGCGATCTGCGCCAGGCGCTTTTCCGACTGGGCAATGGATGCGTGCGCCGCCTCGATGAGATGTTCCTGCGTCTGCAGCTCCTGCTCCTTCTCGATGCGCTCGCGGCGCTTGTCGGAGGCCATCAGCGGTCCGGCGAAGCCGTCCTTCGAGAGCTTCTCGTAAGCGGCGTCCTGGGCGCGGTAGTGCGGCAGGGTCTCGGCAAGCTTGGCGCGCACCTGGACGGCGGCGGCCAGCTCGCGCCGGGTGCGCTCGAGCTTGGCGCGCTCTTCTGCGAGCGCCGCATCGAGCGCGGCGCGGTTGGCGCGCAGCTGCGCCTCGGCTTCCCGCACCAGGACAACGGGCGCGTCGGCGACGGAGCGGAAGGCCATGTCGCCCAGTTCCGCATCGATGCGGGCGAGCGTCAGGGACTTGCGGTAAAAGTCAGTCTCCAGGATGCGGCGATCGGCATCCGAGAGCCGGCTGTCCATGCGCATGAGCACTTCGCCCGCCGCCACCGCCTGGCCCTCTCGCACGAGGATTTCCTGCACGATGCCGGCCTCGGCGGGCTGCACGATCTTCACGTAGCTGTGCGGCACGAGCTTGCCCTCGGCTACGGCGACGATGTCGAGCCGACCGAGGATGGACCAGAGCAGGAGCCCGGCCAGGAGGGCCAGCAGGACTTGCAGCACGCGCCGCCCGAGCGGCGAGGGCGGCGAATCCTGCAGGCGAACGAGCGGCGGGAAGAATTCCGCCGGGTCGGCCGGCGGCAGCGCGAACCTGCCGATCAAGGAGGGTTTCATGTCAATCGCACCACCCCTTCCTGCAGCCCCGGCGCGCTCTGCAAGGCCTGCGCCTGCGCGCCGAACTGGGCGTTATTGAGCACATTCTGCGCGCCGACGAGGCCGACGTTGGCGAGGTTGCCGTAGCGGCCGTACTGATACGCCAGATCGCCGCCCAAGGCCGCCGTGTCACTGCCGGAGAGGTGGAAGCTCGTCAGCGCGTTGGTGATGGCCCAGCTGGTGAGCCCCGGGTTGGCGACGAGCGCCGCGTCGAAGGCGCCGGCCAGCCCGGCGAAGTCGAAGGTTTCGATGCGGTCGTCGCGCAACGGATCGGCGCCGTTGTCGTCGAAGTCGGCCATCGCCTCGGCGATCATCTGCAGGGAGAGCACCGAACGCACGGGCGTGGCGGCGTACCAGTTATTGAGCGTGATACGGTCGGCGACGCCGACGCTCACCACCAGGTTGCTGCCGGATTTGGACAGGCTCAAGTCGGCATAGCGGATGCCGCCGCCCAGCGAGAGCGTGTTGTCCTGGCCGACCGACGAAGAGACCGCATCCTGGCCGTCGCCGAGATTGAAGGCAATCACATCCGCCCCCGCGCCGGTGCTCAAGGTGTCGTTGCCCGTGCCGCCGATGAAGAGCTCGGCGCCGGCGCCGCCGGTGAGGGCATCCGTGCCGGTGCCGCCGTTGAAGTAGCCGCGGTCCGAGGCGGTCGCATCGGAGAGCGTGTCGTTGCCGGCGCCGCCTTCGAGCAGGTCGACGCCGGTGCCGCCCGTCAGCGTGTTGTTGGCGGTATTGCCGCGCAGCAGGTTCGACGCCGTGTTGCCGGTGCCGTTGAAGGCGCTGCTGCCGGTGAGGAGCAGGTTCTCGAGATTGGCGCCCAACGTCCATGTGCGCGACGATTCCACCGTATCCGTTCCCTGTCCGGCACTCTCGGTAATGGCATCGCTGGCGTTGTCGACCACGTAGGTGTCGTTGCCTAGGCCGCCAATGAGCTTGTCTGCGCCGGCCTTGCCGTCGAGGCGGTCGTCGCCGTCGCCGCCGGTGAGCGTGTTGTTGGCGCCGTTGCCGGTGAGCACGTTGGCCTGGCTGTTGCCGGTGCCGTTGATGGCCGTAGTGCCGGTAAGCAGCAGGTTCTCCAGGTTGGCTCCCAGCGTCCAGGTGCGCGAGGATTCGACCGTGTCCGTGCCTTCGCCGGCATTCTCTGTGACGACATCGCTCGCGTTGTCGACCACGTAGGTATCGTTGCCCAGTCCGCCGAACAGCTTGTCGGCGCCGCTCTTGCCGTCCAACCGGTCGTCGCCGGCGCCGCCCGTCAGCGTGTTGACTGCGCCGTTTCCGGCAAGCACGTTGGCCAGCGCATTGCCGGTGCCGTTGATGGCCGAGGTGCCGGTCAAAGTCAGGTTCTCCACCTCGGCGGCAAGCGTATGGGACACCGAAGACTGCACCAGGTCGGTGCCCTCGCCCGCCAGCTCGACCACGCTATCGCCCGCGTTGTCGACGACGTAGGTGTCGTTGCCGGCGCCGCCGATGAGGATGTCGGCGCCCGTGCCGCCGGAGAGGGTGTTGGCGGCGCCGTTGCCGACGATTGTGTTGGCCAGACTGTTGCCGGTGCCGTTGATGGCGGCGGAGCCCGTCAGCACCAGCTTCTCGATATTGGAACCCAGGGTCCAGGTGATTGACGATTGCACGGTATCGATGCCCTGATTCGCGCTCTCGGTGACGATGTCGCCGGTGGCGTCGACCACATAGATGTCGTCGCCTTCGTTGCCGCGCATGGTATCCGTGCCGGCGCCGCCGTCGAGCAGGTCGTTGCCTTCCAGTCCGTTCAGGGTGTCGTTTCCGGCGAGGCCATAGAGGCGGTTGTCGGCGCTGTCGCCGTTCAGGGTGTCCGCGCCGTCGGTGCCGTACTTGTCCTGCGAACGCGCAATCAGTTCGTCGCGGGTCCACACGGCGCCGTTGTCGAAACGCACCAGATCGACTTCACAGCGATCCTGATTCGTATAGAAGAATCCCGCCATGGTCAGCACGTCCGGCGTACCGCGTACGCGCAGTTCAAGATCGTACGAACCGTCGTAGGGGCGCACGACATCGACCATGCCCGTCGTGATGCCGGCGCCGAGCTGCAGGACATCCGTCCATTGCGCGCCCGCGGGATTCTCCGCGGCGCCTATGTAATCGGCGCCATCGCTCAGCCCCCACAGGAAGGTGTCGGCGCCTGCCCCGCCGCGCATGATCGCGGTACCCGCGCCGGCATCGAGCACATCGTCGCCGGCATCGCCGTAGAGATAGCTCGTGCCGCTGCCGCCGACGAGAAGATCCGCCCCGTCGCCGCCGTAGAGCCAATCCTCGCCGGCGCCCGCGACGATCGTATCGTCGCCCGCGCTGCCCCAGGCCACGTCGTTGCCGCCGAGCAGCGAATAGGTATCGCCGCCCGCGCCGCCCACGACGACATCGTCGCCCTCGGTCACCGCATTGCCCTGCGCCACGCGAATCGCAATCTGCGCGTTGCTCAACGCCACCCCATCGGCGAAAGCGATGGATTGCAGACTGCTGCCGGTCGAGACGAAGTGGTTTTCCACGGTGATCGCGCCCGTGCCGAGCGGGCCGCGCATGACAAGATGGTCCCCCTGGCGCTCGAACTGTACCTGCCAGGCAGCGAGGTCGGCGAATACGGCAGAGCCGGCATAAGCGACGTTCTTAACCGTGTCGTCGCCGAACGCGCCCGAGAAGCGATAAGTGGCGCCATAGGATTCCAGCGTGTCGTTGCCGTCGCCGCCGTCGAGCACATCCGCCCCGCCCCAGGACACCAGCCGGTCGTTGCCGGCGCCGCCCTCCAGCGCATCCACCGCACCCGATACCTGCGTCGCCGTTCTCGACGCGGCGTCGTACAACACATCGTCGCCGCCGCCGCCCTGAATCGCATTCGCCGCGTTGTTGCCGGTGAGGATCTCGTTCGCCGCGCTGCCCGACAGATTGCTTGCCCCGAGCGCCTCGCCGAGCGCCAGGCCTTCGATGTTCAGGAAGCCGGCCAGGCCGTAGGTTGCGCCCACCGCTCCCGAGGCGAGCAGCACGGTGTCCGCGCCCTCGCCGGCCTGCTCCACCGCCGCATCGCCCGCGCCGAGAATGTAAGTGTCGTCGCCCGCGCCGCCCGCCAGCACGTTGGCGGCGGCATTCTGCGAGCCGTCCAGGGTGTTGTTCAGCACGTTGCCCGTGCCGCTCGCCGCGGCGGCGCCGGTGAGAATCAGATTCTCCAGGTTGGCGCCGAGCACGTAATCGAACCCCGCTTTCACCGTATCCACGGATATCTGCGTGCCGTCCGCGTAGACGCCCTGCTCGATGACCGTGTCGCCGGGATTGTCGAGAACGTAGATGTCGTTCGTGGCGGAGCCGATCAGGGTATCGGCGCCCGCGCCGCCGTCGATTTCCACGGTGCGGCTGGCCGAGGCATAGGTTCCGCCGACGGCGATCGTGTTGTCCAGTGCGTTGCCGGCGAGCCGAACACTCTGCCCGGCAACGTAATAGGCATTGACATTGAACGTCAGGTTCTCCACATGGTCGGGCAGCGTGTAACCGTCGCGGTAGCTGGCAATCACCGTGTCGTTGCCTTCGCCGGCCAGTTCCGTAACTTGCGCGCCAAAGCCGTAGAGCGACTCGACGCTGCCGGCGACATATACGTCGTCGCCGCGCCCGCCGATGAGCTGGTCGCTGCCGCCGTAGCCGTCCAGCCGGTTGTTGCCGTCGTTGCCGCGAATGACGTTGTCGAGGCCGTTCCCCGTGCCGTCGATGTTCACCGCGCCCGTCAGGGTGAGATTCTCCACATTGTCCGGCAGCGTGTAGCCGACGTTGCTCTGAATCGTGTCGCTACCCTGCCCGGCCTGCTCGACGATCTGGTCTTGCGGATGATCGACCACGAATGTGTCGTTGCCCGCCGTCCCGGTCATCGTGTTCGCCGTGCCCGCCTGACTGACTATTCGCGCGGCGATGTCTGTTGCGTTCCAAACCGGTCCGCCGTCGAACGCCACCCGTTCGATGCGCCGGTCCTGCGCGGCGTCGAAATAATCCTCGATGCGCAACTGCTCGCCGCCGCCGTCGAGTACCAGCACCAGATCGTCCGCGCCGCTGCCGTCCGAGGTGCGTATCAGCGACACCGCAGCTTCGCCGATACCGGCGTCGAGCCGGATTTCGTCCGCACCGCCGTCGGCCGAACCGTCGCCTTCGAGCAGCCGGTCGGCGCCCTGGGCGCGGCCGAAGCGATAGACGTCGTCGCCCCCGCCCCCCTCCAGGCGGTCGTCGCCCGCGCCGCCGACCAGAGTGTCGTTGCCGTGAGCCGGGTTGTAGCCGACCGTCCGGGCATACAGATAGCCGTCGCCCTGGAGCACGTCGTCGCCGGCGCCGCCCTCCAGCACATCGTCGCCGGCATTGCCGTACAGCGCATCGCCCCCCTCCCCGCCGAGCAAGTGATCGTTGCCCGCATCGCCATCGATGCTGTCGTTGCCGCCCAGCCCCTGGATGTCGTCGGCGGTCTCGTAGCCCACCAGATAATCCGCCCCGGAAGTGGACGTCAGCAGGCGCGCCTTGATCTCGTCCAGCGTCATGACCGAGCCATCGTCGAAACGCAGCTCCTCCACCTTCTGCCAGTTGTCCGGCCGGATGAAGAAGTTCTTGACGACGATCGTGTTGTCGTCGGGCTGGCCCGGAACGGCGTTGGGCACGCGGATCTCCAGATCGTCCTGCAGATAGCCGGATACGCGCCGCAACAACACATTCTCCCGTGCTATGCCCGGACCGAAGACGATCCGGTCAAGTTTGCCCGGCGTGGAATCGAAATCCGAAATCGTGTCCGCGCCGTCGCCCCGATTGAAACGGAAGTTGTCGTTGCCATTGCTGCCGGCGAGCTGGTCGTTGCCGGCGCCGCCGTCGAGTTCGTCGTCGCCGTTGCCGCCCATCAGCGTGTCGCCGTCGGCGCCCCCGCGCAACGCGTCGTTGCCCTCGCCGCCGCTGAGCGAATCGATGCCCGCCCCGCCGACAATCAGATCGTTCCCGCCGCGCCCGTCGACCGTATCGTTGCCCGCCAGGGCATCGATCGCGTCGTCGCCTTCGGTGAGCGTGAGCACGTCGTCGCCGTTGGTCGGCAGCACCAGATTGGCGCGCGCCTCCAGTGTGGCCCGGTCCCAGAAAGTGTCGTCGGCAAAGCGCAGCCCGTCGATGGGCGCGGTGGTGTAATGGTTCCGGATGGTGAGCTGGTCGCCGCTCGCGAGGAGCCGCACCACCAGGTCGTTGCCGGAGCGCATAACGCCGACGTCGATCGCGCTCAGCCCCGCCGCGACGCGCACGACGTCCTCCCCGGCCTGCGCGGACTCGGCGTTATCCACTTCGTCCCAGCCGCCTTCCGGCGCCAGCACATAGCTGTCCGCGCCGCCGCCTCCATTGAGGACATCGCTGCCCCAGCCGCCGTCGAGCCAATCGTCGCCCGCCTCGCCGTAGAGGTAATCGTTGCCGGCGCCACCGAGGAGGGTATCGTTGCCGTCCCCGCCCGACAGGTCGTCGCTGCCGCCGCCCCCGTCGATGACGTCGTCACCCTTGTCTGCATAAACGTAGCTGCTGCCGTCATCCAGGGCGTAGCGGTCATTGACGCTGGTGCCGTAGAGCGTCTGATAGGGTATGCCCGCATCCTCGATGTCGAACCCCCGCTGCACGAGTTCCGCCCAGCCGAGCGTCTGGCCGGTTGCCTCGAACTCGAAGCGGTCGATGCCGGGCGTCTGCGCGACGTTGTAGCTGGTGAAGGGCGAGATGCGGATCTCGTCGCCGGGCGAGTGGTCGAAGCGGATGAGGTACTCTTCGCGGCCGTTGTTGCGCTCCCCCGGCCGGAAGACGAGGCGCAGGTTTTCCGGGGCGATGCCGGCGCCGAAGCGCAGGGTGTTGGGCTGCGGGGCGCCGTTGGTGTCGGTCTTCGCGCTCAGGTCCTGCAGGGTGTCGGCGCCGTCGCCCAGGTTGTAGAGATAGACGTTGTTGCCGCCCGTGGCGGTGAGTGTGTCGTCGCCGCGCCCGCCGGAGAGGGTACTGCCACCTCCCGTTGAATTGATCTGATCCACCGAGGCGCCGCCGTAGGCCGCGGCGCCGGCGCCGGTGAGGTTGAAGCTGAGCGGGTCATTGATCTGCTCGCCGATCAGTTGCGCCAGCGAAACGCTCGATCCGTCGGCAAAGCGCAGGGTCTGCACCGCGCCGGCAAAGCCGCCGCGCACGATGAGGCGGTCTTCCGCCGAGTAGGCGAGCACCAGTTCGCCGTCGGCCGGGTTGCGGCTAAGCTGGATCGATGCGCGGCTGATCCCCGCCCCGAACTCGATGGCGTTGGCACCGGCGGCGTCGATGAGGGTGTCGGCCAGCCCGTTCACGGGCACGCCCTCGCCCAGGTTGAGGACGTAGGTGTCGTCGCCGGCTTCGCCCATGAGGTTGTCGACGCCGGCGCCGCCTTCGAGCCGGTCGTTGCCCGCCCCGCCCCACAGGTCGTCGTCGCCGCTGCCGCCGAGGAGTTGGTCGTCGCCGCCGTCGCCCATCAGAACGTCGTTGCCGTCGCCGCCGTCGAGCCAGTCGTTGCCCTGGGCTTCCGCGGCCAGGCCCTCGGCGTCGCCGCGCAGGGTATCCGCGCCCGCGCCGCCGTAGAGCCGGTCGGCCTTGCCGCCGCCGACGAGCGAATCGTCGCCTTCTCCGCCGTCGAGCACGTCCTCCCCATGAAAGGCGGCCTCCAGTTCGGCGCCGGGGCTATCGCCGAACAGGGCGTCGTCGCCGGCGCCGCCGTAGATGATGTCGTCGTTGCCCCAGCCGGCCAAGTGGCTGTCGTCGCCCTCGCCGCCGTCGATGACATCCTTGCCGTGATGCGCGCCGGCGAGCTCCTGGTTGTCGCCGTCGATGTAGTCGGCGCCATCCTCGCCGTACAGACGGTCGTCGCCGCCGTTGCCCCAGATCGTGTCGTTGCCCTCGCCGCCGAAGATGCGGTCGTCGCCGTGGTACTGGCCGTCGAGCTCGCCGCTGTCGCCC
>JAKLKW010000186.1 GCA_023150455.1 Alphaproteobacteria bacterium
CCGGGATAGGCGACCACCAGCCCGTCCGCGTCGACCTCGATCTTGCGCGCGAAGTCGCTGTCCAGCGACTCGTAGCGATAGCGGCGGAGCCTCTCCAGGCACACGTAGCGCTGCGGGTCGGCGATCACCTGGAATTCCGGCAGCAGGACATAGGCCACTTTGAGGTCCACGGACCGGCCGGCGGCGAGGTCGAGGCGGCGGATCGGCAGCGTGTTGGTGAACGGCGTGACGGGCAGGTCGACGTCGAGTGCGCCGTCGAGCTGCGGCAGGGCTGCGCCGGCGCTGTCGCGCCGGCTTCCCGCGCCGTCGCTCGAGAGCGGGACGCGGCGCTCGTCGCCGACCACGCCGGCTTCGACCCGGCGCACGCGCCAGGCGGCGTCGCAGGCGATGCGGAACCATGAAGCGAGCGGCTGGCCGGCGTCGCTCCTGCCGAAGGCCGTGACGCCGGCGCGCGTGACGGCGCACCCCGACCTAGCGGCCGATCCGCCCCGGCGCCCTGGGAGTGCAGGCGATCGTCCAGGGGATCTCGGCGTTCCAGCGCGAGGCCATGGCGCCGCGGCCGGAGAGCGCGAGGCTCGCGACCGGATGCGACGCGGCGCGCTTCGGCGCGGGAGCGGCCCTCGGCCGTGGGCTTGCGGTCGAACGGGATGATTTCGCGATCCGGGCCATCGTGCACCTGCCTTGCCGGGAACGGCACCGCCCGCTGAGGACTCGGGCCGCAGTGGGTTCGGGCCGAAGACGCGTTCGAGCCCGCAGGCTCGCCTTCCGTAGAACGCCATGCTCCCCGGTGCGTTCCCGTCGCGCGCCGAAAATGCGCTTCCGGTGCGCGCCCATATGGGACGGCGCACGACCTATTGCGGCTGCTGGCGCAGCTGCCGTGGCCGGATCGGCCGCACGGTCGTCGCCTGGGTCCCTTGCGGGCTTTCGCCGTCGACGACCGAGAGCTGCACCGGCGAGCCGACATCGAGGCCGAAGAAACCCTCGTCGATCACGCTGTTGCGGTGAAAGTAGACCTCGCGCCCGTCGGTGGTGGCGATGAAGCCGTAGCCCTGGTCGCGAAACAGCCGCGCGACCTTTCCCTGCAGCGGCTCGGGGTGGGTTTTCACCTCGCGATGAAGCCGGTCGGCATAGGCCTTGAGCCGGCGCTCCATCGCGTCGAACGAGTCGCGCACGGCGACATGGATGTCCGTATGGGCGTGGCGGTTGCCGGGCTTGCGGCTGACCGCCAGCTCCGTTCCCGGCACGCGCAGCTCGATGCGTACGTCGTAGGCCACGGCCTTGCTGCGGCCGCCGCCTTCACTGCGATGGTGGGAATCCACCGCCACATGGCAGCTCGTGATGCCCGGGAACAGGCGATCCAGGCGCGCGACGCGCTCGCGGATCCTGGTTTCGACCGCCGGCGACGCGTCGAGACCATTGAAGCTCAGCTCCAAAGGCGTCTGCATGGCCGTCGCTTCAGCGCGCCCGGATCGCCGCGCGGGCCGTTTGGACGAGTTCCGTCGTCACCGCCAGCCCGTGGTCGTTCTTCGCATGCGCCATCAGCTGCTGCGGCACGTCCGCATCGCTTTCACCGGTGGCCTTGAACGCGCAAGGAGCCCCCGCACCGGACATCCCCGTCACATCGCCGCAGCTCAGCTCCCTGGTTGAGTGAACCGTCATCTGCTCCTCCTTTTCGGCGTCTGATCCGCCGTGTCGGCCGGCGGCTGCCAGGGCAACGCCCGCCGGCATCCGGTGTTCCGTTCGTTGCCAAGGCGGTCGCCGGGCGATCGGTCCAGGGACCGGCCGAAACCATCACGGCGGCAGTGGCCATTGTAATGCGGTGCCAGCCTCGCTATTTAAAGGCGGGTCGGCTCCGCTATGGGCTAGCCTCATCTCCGCTCTTCTCGGAAGAGGGCTGATCCGGTTTCACCCCGTGACGAAGTCTGGCCCGCTGCCCAGCGCTGGGCGGCGGAACGTCCTCGCTACCCAAAGGAAGACTATGGCTATCGGTACGGTTAAGTGGTTCAACGCCCAGAAGGGCTTCGGCTTCATCCAGCCGGAGGACGCCTCGAAGGACGTGTTCGTCCACATTTCGGCGGTCCAGAAGGCCGGGATGAACACGCTGAACGAAGGGCAGAAGATCAGCTACGAAGTGCAGCAAGACCGCGGCAAGCCCGCGGCCACCAATTTGAAGCCGGTGTAAGGCACATGAACGGGGCAGCATCGGCTGCCCCGTTTGCCTTCCGGCCCGCCCGCACACGACCGCCCGCGCAAGGGAGGATCCTACCCGTGAATCCACCATCGCAAGGTCGCGCCGAGGAAGCCCGCCGCCGGGCGCAGGAGCATTTCAGCAAGGCCCAGGAACGGGAATCCGCGTTCGTGCGCGAACGGGAAAAGGCGGAAGCGGCCCAGGCGGCCAAGACAGCCAGGCTGCGGGCCCTGCGCCTGGCAAAGGAAGAGGAAGACCGCCGCAACGCGGCGCTGAAACCGCCTCAGCCGCGCCGCAAGCGCCCGGCGCCGGGCGCGGCAAAGGGCAAGGCCAAGCCAGGCTGAGTTGCCCGCGCGTCACGAGACGCGGTCGACCGACTTGATGGCACGCGGCGGCCGGCCGGACAGGGCGGCGATGCGGCGATCCTGCGCCTCGAGAATTTCCCTCGCCGAAGCATCCTCCTTCAGCTTGTCGATCTCGGTCAGGGGAACCTTCCGGTTCGAGCTGCGCGTGCCGTCTTCGTAGTGGATGTTGTACAGCGCGTAGGCGCTGTCCCCCGCTCTGGTGCGTTTGCTGGCCATCGAGTCCTCCATGATGATGCATCGATGCGGCATCCCGCGCCGCGTCGGGTCGGCGATCGTGACGTCCGGCCGGTCCGCAGGCGGATATCTCAGCCGCGTGTCCGTCGGGCGGGAGCGCGCCCGCCGTGTGGCGCGGCACGCGATCGATGGTCGAGGGCAGCATGCTGTTCTCCGTGCGCGGCCCCCCGGAATGGAACGCCGGCGCCGGACGGCCGTTCCCCCGGCGGAGGCCCGCGGAACCGGGGCCGGTGCTCGCGCGTTGCGATGAGCGCGACCGGAGCCAGGCGCCACCGTCGGAGGACCCGCCTTGTCGGAATCGAGCACGACCCTGCACGAGCCTGCCGAGAGACTGACCCCCGACGTCGTCGACCGCCACCGCGCCATCGTCTCGCTGATGGAGGAGCTCGAGGCGGCGGTGCCGCTCCGCTACGAGACGACCAAGCGCGCGAAACGCTGACGCGAAGCACCGGTCGGGAGACGACGATGCAGGAAGATGCGGAACGATCGCTGGCGCTGCCGCGGGCATGCCCCTATTGCAGCGCCATGATGCCGGAAGACGCTTCCGTGTGCCCGAACTGCGGCAAGGGGGTTACCATGGACGCCGTCGAGGAGCGGCCGCACGAGCAACGATAGGCCGGCGGCCCCGCCGATTGCGGTCCGGACGGGAGGAATGCGAATGCCACGACCGACGATGTGGATCCTGGTCGCCGATGCGGCCCGCGCGCGCGTCTTCCGCCTGGAGCGGCCGGGCAGCCGGCTGGCGCCGGCGCTCGACCGCGAGCTCGTCGCCGACAACGTCCCGAGCCACGAGCTTGCCAGCGACCGCCCGGGGCGCAGCTTCGACAGCGCCGGCCAGGGCCGGCACGCCATGGAGCCGCCGACCGATCCCAAGCGCTACGAGAAGCAGCGTTTCGCCCGACAGGTCGTCGAGCTGCTCGACGCGCAGCGTCGCCACAACGCGTTCGCACGGCTGGCCGTCGTGGCGGCGCCGCAGATGCTGGGCGATCTGCGCGCCGCGATGGCCGACGAGCTGCGGAAGATCGTGGAGCTGGAGATCGCAAAGGACTTCTCCAAGCTGTCTTCCGACCAGATCGAGCAGCACTTGCAGGAGCTGACCGAGCCGGGCGTCCTGCGCTAGGGTCAGGAGGGCTGGCGCGACCGCCTGCTCGACGCCGTGACCGGCGGCGTGCGCTGGGGCGACCGCCATGTGCCGGCCGGCGTCCGCTCCCTGCTGGGCCTCGTCGCCATCGCCGGTGGCGTGCTCGGTTTCCTGCCGGTGCTCGGCTTCCGGATGGTGCCCTTGGGCGCCGCCGTGGTCGCCCTCGACATCCCGCCGCTGCGCCGGCGGTTGCTCGACCGGCTCGAGCGACGGCGGCGCAGGTCAGCCGCGCGCCGCATCAAAGACGAAACAGCCGCTCCGCGTTCCGGCCACTGAGGGCGCGACCGGACGGTCGCGGCCGGGTCACCGGGGCCTGGCCGACGCGCCATCGCCCGCGCCGAGAAGCCCGGCCGCGATGCCGGCGGCGCTCGCTGCCATGCGTCGGGCAAGGACCTCGCGCCGCTCGCCGTCCACCCACTCGGTCACGAAGGCGGTGCTGAGCGCCGCGAGCGGATAGCCGCTGTCGTCGCGCACGGCGACGCCGATGCCGCTGACGCCGCGCGTGAACAGCCCGTCATGCGAGGCGAAGCCGCGCCGGCGCGCCTCGGACAGCGCGCCGCGGAATGAAGGCTCCGCGAAGCGCTCGCGCCGGCGGTAGCGCTCGAGGTTGCGCGCGATCGCCTGCTCGGCTTCGGGTACCGGCAGCGCCGCCAACAGCGCCATGCTGCCGGCGCCGATGCCCAGCGGCTCGCGGGTGCCGACCTGCAGCACCAGGGCCTGGATCGGCGCCGCGCTTTCATGGCGTGCGACGCAGACCGTGTCGTCGCCGGCGCGTACCACCATGTAGATGGTCTGCCCCATCTCGTGCGCCAGCCGCGCCAGCTCCGACGCCGCCAGCCGCTCGATCGGATGGCGGAGCGCCGCCACAAGGCCGAAGCCGTGAATCTCGGTGCCCAGGTAGAAGCGCCGGCTCTCGCGGTCGCGCTCCAGCCAGCCGACGTCCATCAGCATCTGCGCGACGCGGTGGATGGTCGGGCGCGGCAGGCCGGTCGAGCCGACCAGGTCCTTGAGCGAGGCACCCGCGGCACGTCCCCGCGCGACCGCGCGGATCAGTTGCACGGCGCGGTGCAGGCTGCCGACCGGCTCGCCGCCGCGCCCGTTCCCCTCGGCGTGCGCGCGTTCCGCGGTCGGCTGGCCGGCGTCCTGGGCGCGCTCGCTCGACGGATGCTGATGATCGATCGGCATCGCGCTCTCCCCTCCCACCGTGCGCTGTCCATACGACGGACGCGCGCGGACCATGTCTGCTGCTGATTTTCTGCGACGGGCCGCAGCATGACGGTGCAGGGCCGTGATGACAAGCGGTTGCTTGACACCGGCCGGCATGTTCCTAGCATGACCGGCGCTCGCTTTCGTCCAATGGTCGGACATTTGCCGCCGCTGGACGTTTGGCGCAGACCGGCGGAAGGTGGCGGCATGGACCGGATGGAAACGACGACCGAGAGCACCTGCGCCAAGTCGCTGGTGGACACGCTGATCGCGCACGGGATCGGCACGATCTACTGCCTGCCCGGCGTGCAGAACGACTGGTTCTTCAACGCCGTGCACGACGCCGGCAACAAGCTGCGCGCGGTGCACACGCGGCACGAACAGGGCGCGGCCTACATGGCGCTGGGCGCGGCGCTCGCCACCGGCCGGTCCGCCGCCTATTCGGTCGTGCCGGGGCCGGGCGTGCTCAACACCGCCGCGGCGCTGGCGACGGCGTACTCGACCAACGCGCCGGTCCTCTGCCTGACCGGGCAGATCCACAGCAAGCTGATCGGCCGCGGCACCGGGCAGTTGCACGAGATACCCGACCAGCTCGGCATCCTCGCCCGGCTGACCAAGCACGCCGCGCGCAGCGTCGATCCCGCCGATGCGGCGCGCCAGCTCGCGCTGGCCTTCCAGGCGATGGCGAGCGGACGTCCGCGTCCGGTGTCGCTGGAGGTCCCGCCCGACACGCTGGCGGCCAGGGGCGCGTTCGCGGCGCATCCGCCGCTCGCGCCGCTGCCGCGGCCGGCGCTCGACGCGGGTGCGCTGTCGGCGGCGGCCTCGCTGCTGGCCAGGGCCGAGCGGCCGATCATCGTGGTCGGCGGCGGCGCGCTCGACGCCGGCCAATGGGTCAAGGCGCTGGCCGAACGCCTGCAGGCGCCGGTCCTTTCCTACCGCATGGGGCGCGGCGTGCTCGACGACCGCCATCCGCTCGCCATCACCCTGCCGCTCGGCCACAAGCTCTGGCGCGACTGCGACGTCGTGCTGGCGATCGGCACGCGCACGCAGACGACGATCGGCAACTGGGGCGCCGACGGGAAGCTGAAAGTCGTCCGGGTCGAGATCGACGCCGACGACCTGAAGACGATCCGCGAGCCCGACATCGCCCTGGTCGGGCGGGCCGAGGACGTTCTGCCGCGCCTCGCGCAGGAGGTCGATCTCGCCGCGCCGAAGCGCCCCTCGCGGAGCGAGGAGATGCGCGCGCTGAAGGCCCAGACCGCGCGCGAGATCGCGGCGCTCGATCCGCAGGTCCCGTTCCTTGCCGCCATCCGCGACGCGATGGGCGAGGACGGCATCCTGGTCGAGGAGCTGACCCAGGTCGGCTACGTGTCGCGCATCGCTTTCCCGGTCTATCGCCCGCGCACGTTCATCTCGTCGGGCTATCAAGGCACGCTCGGCTGGGGCTATCCGGTCGCGCTCGGCGTGAAGGACGCGCTGCCGCAGGCGCCGGTCGTGTCGATCATCGGCGACGGCGGCTTCATGTTCAACGTGCAGGAAGTGTCGACCGCGATCAAACACCGCATCCCGATCGTCTGCGTGATCTTCAACGACGGCGCCTATGGCAACGTGAAGCGCATGCAGCGGCAGGATTACGGCAACCGCGTGGTCGCGACCGATCTCGCCAACCCCGATTTCGTCGCGCTGGCCAAGAGCTTCGGCGCGGCCGGCTACCGCGCGCGCACGCCGGCCGAGCTGCGCACGACGCTGGCGCAGGCGCTGGCGCTGGGCGAACCGGCGCTGATCGACGTGCCCGTCGGCGAGATGCCGAGCCCGTGGCCGTTCATGCAGCTGAAGCGAATCCGCGGCGCGAAGCCGAAATAGCGGCCCTCGCGCCCCGGTGAATTGCGCCCCGGCCGGCGGCCGCTATGCTCGCGCCGCATGTCTCCGCGATTTCCCTGGAACGACCGCGCCGGCCGGTTCGCGCCGCTGAAGGCCGCGACATTCGCGCTGCTGTTCACGCCCGGCGTGGTCATCGCGCTGAGCTATGGGCAGGGCGGGCAGGGGCCGTTCGGACCGCGCCCGCTCCAGGCGGCGATCCAGACGGCGGGACTCTGGGCGATCCGGCTGCTGCTGCTGTCGCTCGCGATCACGCCGCTGCGCCGGACGCTGCGCTGGCCCGCGCTCGCGGGTGTGCGGCGGATGATCGGCGTGGCGGCTTGCGCGTATGCCTGTGTTCACTTCCTGGGCTTCGCCGCGGACAAGCTGTTCGACCTCGGCGTGGTCGCGACCGAGATCGTGCTGCGCTACTACCTGACCATCGGCGCGACGACCCTGCTTCTGCTGCTGACGCTCGCCGCCACGTCGACCGACGGGATGATGCGTCGCCTCGGGCCCAAGCGCTGGCAGGCGCTGCATCGGCTCGTCCATGCGGCGGCGGTGCTCGCGTCGGTGCATTTCTTCATGCAATCGAAGCTGAACGCGACCGAGCCGACGATCATGGCGGGCCTGCTCGCCTGGCTCCTGGCCTGGCGCGTCGCGGCGCGGAAGGGCCGCCCGCTCTCCTTCGCGGGCCTTGTGCTGCTGTCCGTCGCGGTCGCGGCGGCCACCGCGCTGGGCGAGGCCGCGTTCTACGCCCTGTTCACGGGCGTCGACCCGTGGCGCGTGCTCGCGGCCAATGTCGCCTTGTTCGGCCAGCGCCCGGCGGGCATCGTGCTCATGGCCGGGCTCGGCGTGACGCTGCTTTCCGGCGTCTTGTCGGCCTGGCGCGGCCGCTCCAAGGTGGCGGCGGCGATTCCGGAGGTGCCGTGATGCTGATCCCGCACAACCCGCCCACGATCGCGCCGCCGGCCGCGCTCTATGTCCACGGCATGGAAGTGCGGCCGGGCGCGCGCTGGCTGTTCATCTCCGGCCAGGTCGGCGTCCATGCCGACGGCCGCGTCGGCCGGGACGCGCGCGAGCAGGCCGAGATCATCTGGGCCAACATCGCCGCCATCCTCGCGCGCGCCGGCATGTCGGTCCGGGACATCGCCAAGCTGACCACCTTCGCGGTCGCGCGCGAGCACCTGCCGGCGCTGCGCGAGGTGCGCGAGCGCGTGCTGGGCGGGCACAAGCCGGCTTCGACCCTGCTGCTGGTCGCCGGCCTCGGCCAGCCGCAATGGCTGGTCGAGGTCGAGGCCTACGCGGCCCAGTCATGACGCACGCGAAACCGCGCCGCTTCTGGCAGGAGATGACGACCGAGGAGTTCGGCCGGCTCGACGCCGCCGGCGTCGTCGCCGTGCTGCCGGTCGCCGCGATCGAGCAGCACGGGCCGCATCTGCCGGTTTCGGTCGACGCCACGATCATCGACGGCATCGTCGCGCGCGCGCTCGCGCTCATGGCCGATTCGCTGCCGGTCACGGTTCTGCCGACGCAGGCGATCGGCAAGAGCAACGAGCACCTCGCCTTCCCCGGCACGCTGACGCTCGGCGCGGAGACGCTGACGCGGCTGTGGACCGAGATCGGCGATTCGGTGGCGCGCGCCGGCATCCGCCGGCTCGTCATCTTCAACGCGCATGGCGGCCAGCCGCAGGTGGTCGAGATCGTCGCGCGCGAGCTGCGCGTCAAGCACGCCATGCTGGCGGTGGCGGCGAGCTGGTACGGCTTCGGCGTGCCCGAGGGCCTGTTCCCGCCCGAGGAAGTGCGCCACGGCATCCATGGCGGCGCGATCGAGACCTCGATGATGCTGCATCTCCGTCCCGATCTCGTGCATCGCGACAAGCTCATGGACTTCCCCTCGCTCGGCGCCCGCATGGCCGAGGCCTATCGCCTGCTGGGGCCGACCGGCACCGCCAGGTTCGGCTGGCAGACGCAGGACCTCAACCCGGCCGGCGCCTGCGGCGACGCGCGCAACTCCGACGCCGAGCGCGGCGCCAAGCTGGTCGACTTCGCCGCGCGCAAGCTCGTGGCACTGCTGGAAGAGGTGCACCGCTTCCCGCTGTCGCTGTTGCTGGACCGGCGTTAGCCGGCATAGGATTTGCTGTATGTCGAGATGATGTCGAGATGATGTCGAGACGCGTGTCGAAAGTCGAATGGTTCAGGTAGTCGAGGCGGCGGGCGCAATCCGCGTGCCGGCCTCCGGGGGAGAAGGAAGATGACGGCCCAGCGACTGACCTTCGGTTCCGTGTCCGGCCTGGCGATGGCGGCGCTCATCGCCGCGCCGGGCCTTGCCGCCGACAAGGTGACCTTCGCCACCAACTGGGTGGCCGAGGCCGAGCATGGCGGGTTCTATCAGGCGATCGCCGACGGCACCTATGCCAAGTACAATCTCGAGGTCACCATCCGCCCGGGCGGGCCGCAAGCGAACGAGCGCGCCCTGCTGCCGGCCGGCCGGATCGAGTTCCTGATGGGCGGCAACATGATCCAGGCCTTCAGCGCGGTGAAGGAAGGCATCCCGACCAAGGTGGTCGCCGCCGTCATGCAGAAGGAGCCGCAGGTCCTGCTCGCCCATCCCGACCAGGGCTACGACACGTTCGAGTCGCTGAAGAAGGCGACGCTGCTGGTCGGCAAGGGCGGGTTCGCCTCCTATTACCAGTGGATGATCGCCGACTTCGGCTTCACCGAGGCGCAGGTGAAGCCCTACACGTTCAATCCGGCCCCGTTCCTGGCCGACAAGAAATCGGCG
>JAKLKW010000187.1 GCA_023150455.1 Alphaproteobacteria bacterium
CGGAGCGGCGCTGCAGCTCTTCGCGCTGGCGCTCGCGACGCTGCTGCTCGACCGTGCGCGGCTGCGGCGCGGGCGCGGCTTGCCGCGGAGCGGCCTGTTGCGGTGGCGCCTGCTGCGGCGTGGGTTGCTGCTGCGTCGGTTGCGGCGCCGTGGCCGCGGGTTGCGCCTGGCGCTGCCGGGCCCCGGTGCGCCCGTCGCGCTCGCCGCCGCGGCGGCGGTTGCCGCGCTGGTCGACGAAGGTGTCGTTGCGCGCCGGCGCGGCCACCACCGCGGTGCCGGCCGGTGCGGGCGCAGCCGACGTCGCCTGCGGATCGGTCGTGCGCGTGCGCGCCGCGCGTTCGCGGCTGGCCTGCGAGCGCTGGCGCAGCTGCTCCACCTGCTGGCGCCGCTCGCGCAGGGTCTCGGGCGTACGCGCCGGCTGCACGCTGGTCGTGCGCACCGCCGTGCGGTTGTCCCAGGTGTTGTAGACGTTGGTCGTGTAGCTCACCTCGACCGTGCGCCGGTCAACGACGCGCGGGGCGGCCGTTCGCTGGTCGGAGCTGCGCCCGTCTGTTCGGGCGACACTGCGTCCGTCAAAGCGGCCGTCCCGATCGCGCCAGTCGCGGCCGCGCGCGCGGTCGTGGCGGCCGTGATAGTGCCAGGAGCGATAGGGTCCCCAGGTGGGCTGGCTGACGATGGCGGCCGTGGCCAGCCCCAGCACGAAGCCGGTGAAGGCCCCGGCGGCGAAGCCGGCGCCGCCGCCGTAGGTCGCCGGCGCGGCGTAGTAGGTGCGGCCGACCCACGGGCGGTGGCGGTAGCCGGTGCCGTAGACGACAACGCCGCGCCGCGACACGTAGGTGCCGAGATAGCCGGGCGTATAGCCGACATGGACATGGCGCGGCGTATGCCCGTAGACGCGCACATAGGTGACGTAGTGCACCGGCGAATAGACCGGAATGGTGTAGATCACCGGCGGCACGTATTCGGCCACGACCCAGGGCCCGACCGGCGCCGGCGCGGTGAACCACACGCCGTCGTCGACCGCGTAGTAGGTGTGGGGATCGACGCGAAGGACCGGCACCGGGCCGTTGGCGGCGTAGTGAAGCGGCGTGCCCTCGACCGGCTGGAACTGGGGCTCGCCGTCGTAGACGGGCTGGAACTGCACGTTCTGCCGGTCGATCGTCGCGGTCTGCGGGATTGTGTTGGCGATCGCCGCCTCCTGCGCCTGCGGCGTGCCGGCGATCGAGACCAGCACGCCGCCCTTCGGGTGCGCCTCGGGGATGCGCCGGAAATCCTCGGGCAGGCTGGCGCTGTCGACATAGGACCACGGCCCGTCCATGGTGCGCGCGCGGAACCAGCGGCCCGAGATCAGCACGTAGTGGTCCTGCGTCGCCGTGTCGACGAAGATGTCGCTCGCCGTGTTGGCGACGTAGAGCAGCCTGGTGTCGGGGATCGGCAGGAATTGCGGCTCGCCGTCCGTCTGCAACAGCTCGGCCGGGACCTCGCTCACGTAGATGTCGGGCAGGACGCCGTACGGGCCGGGCTGGTCGTCGTCGTCGAGCAGGTCGACGGCGGTCTCCTGCAGCACCTGGTCGCGGATCTGGTCGAGCGCGGCGGTGTTGGCGTACTTGATCGTCCAGGGACCTTGCAGCGACTCCGCTTCGGCCCAGTGGCCGCCGACGCGCAGCATGTAGCGCCCAGCGGCGTCGCGCAGCAGCAGCGCGTTGGTGTTGATGACGCGGTCGATGCCGGGGGCGGTCGAGCGCAGCACCGGCTCGCCGTCGAGCAGCACGAGCACGGCCGGGGTCGTGCTGAACAGGATCACCGGCGGCTCGTTCGCGACCTCGACCTCCTGGTCCTGGGCGCGCTGCGCCTTGGCGATGGCGAGACTCGACTGCAGCTGCTCCAGCGACACGACGCGGGCGACGACGCCCGCCTGCTGCTCGAGCGCGCGGTCGATCTCGCTCGCGCGATGCGGCGCGGTCGGCAGGTCGACGCGCGTCACCCGCACGTCGCGGAGCTGCACGATGCCGCGGTCCTTGTCGACGTCGCTCAGCGCGACCAGCCGGACGCGGCCGAAATGCTGGTCGGCCGCGCTGCCGGCGTCGACGTCCAGGCCGACCGCGGCGCTGAGCTCCAGACGATTGCCATCCCAGGCCTCGACCTGCGGCTGGTAGACCAGCAGGTTCAAGCCCGTGCCCTTGACCGCGCGCGGCCAGGGCTGCTCGAAGCCGGCCAGGTCGCCGGGCATCGAGGCCGTGCCCTGCCCGCCGGGCGCCGCTTGCGGCGTCCCGGGCGACTGAGCCGGGGCCGGCGGATAGGGCGCCGGCTGGTAGTAGGGCGGCCGTTGCTGGGCGGCCGCCGTCTTGGGTGCGACCAGGACGGGCCACGGCGCCGCCATGACGAGCGCCAGCGTGTTGACCAGCGCATAGCGCAGCGCGCGGCGCTTGTTGAAGCTCTGCAGCATCCGTTCCCTCCTGGCCGGGTGGTAGAACGCCCTAGGCGGTCTTCCTGTTCCCGTCCGAGCGCGTCCCCGCCCGCTTCGGCGCTTGCCCGCCGATAGGGTTAACGGTAGGGCAATCGATCTGAATGCCGGCTGAATGCGGTGGGGCAATTCTGGGGCGGCGCGCGTCGCCTCTCGCTTGCACGCGCGGCCGTCCATTCACAGATACGAACGCGCGAGGCCAGGAAAGGAGACACGATGGACGACAAGGCATCGAGCGGCTGGCTTCCGCCGGCTTGGCGCACGCCCGACGGCGGCGTGGTCGCCTGCGTCGAAAAGCTCAAGGTGATGAACGGCAATCTCGACGAGATCCGCCAGCTCTGCCAGGACGCGCTGGAGGACGGCGTGCTGATGGGCTGCGACGAGCAGCAGATCCGCCAGGTGCTGCACGCGCTGGTCGACAGCCTGGAGAACCCGTATCGATAACGCCGCGACCGGCCGTCCGGCGGGGACGTCCGCGTCGGGCTCCGGCGGGACTTCGGTCCGGCTACCCGGCCTTCCGCCTGCGGCTGTGCAGATCCATGTAGCGGCGCAGCGCCTCGTTCATGGTCGTCTGATAGCCCCGTCCCTTGGGCGCCCGGCTTCTGAACCAGGCCACCACATCGGCATCGATGCGAAGCGTGAGCTGCTGCTTGACCGGGCGGTAGAACAGCCCGCGGCGCGCGCCCGACCAATCCCGGATCTCCGGCGCATCGGCGGTGTCGATGGAACTGTCGGGAAGCATTGCCAGAGCCCGGACCTCCCCGCGCTGCTTCGCCGTGAGGCTACGTGAACTGCCCTTCTTCATATGCCTTCCTTTCATGAGGCGTGGCCTTGCGCGCACTGATGATGCGGCCGATTCCATCGCCCGTCTCCGTGTCAAGTCGCGGCGACGTGTGAACGACGAACACCAGCACGCCGCCGATCATGCCAATCGTTTGCCACCGCTCTTCCTCATACGAGGGATCGGCTCGTGACAGTGCAAGAGGATCATCGAACACCAGCTGCGCCGTACCGAAGCTCAGCCCGTGCTTTCGCTTGTTGCTCCGGCTCTTGTCGGCATCCCAGATCCAGCGCACAGAGCCTCCCCGTAACTACCGAATTGTAGCTACGAACCGACCGGACGACAAGCTGGTTCGGATTGGCTGCCCAGGTTCTGCACGCGCTGGTCGACAGCCTGGAGTATCCGTACCGGCGGCAGCTTCCGCGGCGCCGTCGGCGCCTGCCGGTCTCAGGTCCGCGTCCGGCCCTTGTGAACCCGTCCCTTGCTGGCCGGGCGCGTCTTGGTCTTCGGCACGGACGGTCCATGACTCAGCCAGGACTTGGCGACGGTCGCGGCGGGCGGCTTCGCCCCGCTTCCCGTTCTCCGCTGATTCTCCGGACGACCTTTCTTCATCGCGGGGGCTGCCGCAGCACGTCCGCGCACGGACAGACAAGCGCCGGTCCGGCGGGGGCGAGGAAGTCGCGCCAGATGGCGTTGTGGTGCTCGATGATCCTGGCCGCGCTCAGGTGCGGGCGCTCGGCGGTCGTATGGCCGTCGCTGGGCACGATCGTCCTGTAGCGGCGGGCGAGCGCGGCGTGGACCGTGGTGTCGACGCAGTAGTCGGTGGCGCAGCCGGTGATGACGAGCTCGCTGATGCCGCGCTCCGACAGCACGGCTTCGAGGTCGGTACCGAGAAAGGCGTCGCAGGCGGTCTTGCGCACGACCGGGTCGTCCGGCAGCGCCTCCAGCTCCGCCAGCAGATGCCAGCCCGGCCGGCTCGGGTGATGCGGATCGCCCTCCGGCCCGTCCTGCTGCACGAAGATCACCGTGCCGCCCGCGGCGCGCACGCGGCCGGCGAGCGCGTTCAGCCGCCGGACCAGGCCCGGCACGTCGTGACGGCGCGCGTCCGGCCCGAACGAGCCCTGCTGCATGTCGATGATGACGAGGCCCGTCGTCATGGGCCGGCCGTTTGGAGCGTGCCGCTCACGCCGCCATCCTGGCCTTGCGCAGCATGGCGAGGATCTCCGCGGCGGCCGCCGGGATGTTCGTGCCGGGCCCGTAGATCGCGGCGACGCCGGCGCGCTTCAAGGGCTCGTGGTCGGCCGGCGGGATGACGCCGCCGCAGACGACCAGCACGTCGCCGGCGCCCTGGGCGCGGAGCGCCTTGATCAGCTCGGGCACCAGCGTGCGATGGCCGGCGGCCTGCGACGATACGCCGACCACGTGCACGTCGTTCTCGACCGCCTGGCGCGCCGCTTCCTCCGGGGTCTGGAACAGCGGGCCGATGTCGACGTCGAAGCCCAGGTCGGCGAAGGACGTGGCGATGATCTTGGCGCCGCGGTCGTGCCCGTCCTGGCCGAGCTTGACCACCAGCATGCGCGGGCGGCGGCCGTTGGCCTCGGCGAACGCCGCCGTCTCGGCCTGGATGCGCTGGAACTGGGCGTCGCCGTCGTAGGCCTGGCCGTAGACGCCGCTGATGGTCGCGGTCGCTGCCTGGTGGCGGCCGAACACGCGCTCGAGTGCGTCCGACACCTCGCCGACGCTGGCGCGCGCACGCATCGCGGCGACCGTGGCCTCGAGCAGATTCCCGCCGCCGCGTGCCGCCGTCTCCAACGCCGCCAGCGCGGCCTTGCAGGCCTTCTCGTCGCGCGTCGCGCGCACCTGGCGGAGGCGCGCCACCTGCTGCTCGCGCACCTTGGCGTTGTCGATGTCGAGCGTCTCGACCCGCGTCTCCTCCTCGGGCTGGTACTTGTTGACGCCGACGATGACCTCCTCGCCGCGGTCGATGCGCGCCTGGCGCCGCGCGGCCGCCTCCTCGATCCTGAGCTTCGGCATGCCCATGACCACGGCCTTGGTCATGCCGCCCAGCTTCTCGACCTCGTCGATCAGCGCCTGGGCCGCCTCGGCGACCGACGCCGTCAGACGCTCGACGTAGTAGCTGCCGCCGAGCGGGTCGACCACGTGCGTGATGCCGGTCTCCTCCTGCAGGATGAGCTGGGTATTGCGGGCAATACGCGCGGAGAACGGCGTCGGCAGCGCGATCGCCTCGTCGAAGCTGTTGGTGTGCAGCGACTGCGTGCCGCCCAGCACGCCGGCCATGGCCTCGATCGTCGTGCGCACGATGTTGTTGTAGGGATCCTGCTCGGTCAGGCTGACGCCCGAGGTCTGGCAATGCGTGCGCAGCGCGAGGCTCGCCGGGTTCTTCGGCTTGAACGGCTCGATCATGCGCGCCCACAGCAGGCGCGCGGCGCGCAGCTTGGCGATCTCCATGAAGAAGTTCATGCCGAGGCAGAAGAAGAACGACAGCCGCGGCGCGAACTCGTCGATGTCGAGGCCCTTGCTCAGCGCCGCACGCACGTAGTCGAGCCCGTCGGCCAGCGTGAAGGCGAGCTCCTGCACGCAGGTCGCCCCCGCCTCCTGCATGTGATACCCCGAGATCGAGATCGAGTTGAACTTGGGCATGCGCTTCGCGGTGTACTCGATGATGTCGGCCACGATGCGCATCGAGGGCTCGGGCGGATAGATATAGGTGTTGCGGACCATGAACTCCTTGAGGATGTCGTTCTGGATGGTGCCGCTGAGCTTCGCCGCCGGCACGCCCTGCTCCTCGCCGGCCACGATGAAGGACGCCAGCACCGGCAGCACGGCGCCGTTCATGGTCATCGAAACCGACATGCGATCCAGCGGGATGCCGTCGAACAGTAGCTTCATGTCCTCGACGGAATCGATCGCGACGCCGGCCTTGCCGACGTCGCCGACCACGCGCGGATGGTCGCTGTCGTAGCCGCGGTGCGTCGCGAGGTCGAAGGCGACCGACAGGCCCATCTGGCCGGCCGCGAGATTGGCGCGGAAGAACGCGTTCGACTCCTCCGCCGTCGAGAAGCCGGCGTACTGCCGCACGGTCCAGGGCCGGTTGGCGTACATGGTGGCGCGCGGCCCGCGCAGGTAGGGCGGGAAGCCGGGCAGGAGCCCGAGCGTCTCCAGCCCTTCGAGATCGGCTTCGGTGTAGAGCGCCTTGACCGCGATGCCCTCGGGCGTGCGCCAGGTCAGCGTGTCGGGCGACTGCCCGCCCAGCTCCTTGGCCGCGAGCGCCGTCCAGTCGGCCAAGTCCTTATTGGCGAAATCGCTCATCGCGCCGTCACTCCCATCGCAGGACGGGAGTTTAGCGGCGCGGGGTAGAAACGGAAGCGCCCGGTATCGGCCGGCCGCAACGCGGGCGGCCGGCCGATACCGGGCGCGGCGCCGGCCTTGGTCAGTAGGGCGACACGTAGTAGCCGGGCGCCGGGTAGTAGTAGACGGGCGGCGGCGCGTAGTAGACCGGCGGCGGCGCATAATAGTAGCGCGGCGCCGTGGCGGAATAGGCGAGTGCACTGCCCAGCGCCAGCGCACCGATGCCAAGGCCGATATAGGCGCCGGTATGGTTGTGATGGTGGCCGCGATGGCGCGCCTCGGCGGGCGCGGCGAACGGCAGCGCCAGCAGCGCGGCGGTCGCGGCCGCAGCCACCAGGGTCTTCGTCGTCTTCGCGAGCATGGTCCAGCTCCTTCCTGTTCCACCCGGCTCCGACGGCTGCCGGGCACAACCGGTGCGGCCGCATGCCGCCGGGCCGAAGGGTGCCTGATGGGACCCACGACCCGTGTCCCTCGCTTGGTAAAACCCGCCAAGCCGGCCTGGCGTTCCGCGGTCGGCCTACCGTTTTGTTCCTTTTCGGTTTTTCAGTCCGTCCCTCGGCACCTGCTTGCGACGGCGCGTGCGGAGTTATAACATTTGTCATAACAACGGAGCATCCGATGATCGCGCTCAAGGTCCGCAAGGTCGGCAATTCCTGCGGCGTCACCCTGCCCAAGGAAGTGCTGGCGAAGCTGAAAGCGACGGAAGGCGACACGCTCGTGTTGACCGAGATGGTCGGCGGCTATCAGCTGGCTGTCGCCACCGAAGACCTATCGGAAGAAATGCGCGCCTTCGAAGAGGGGCGCCGGCGCTATCGCAATGCATTGCGCGAACTCGCGAAGTGAAGGAGCCGCACTGGCTCTCCGAAGCCGGCGTTCGCAAGGCTCATTCGGAGCTCATCGTCGAGCACGGCGGAGCGGACGGCGTCCGCGACGGGAACCTGCTTGGTTCTGCGTTGGCGCGACCTCGAAACCTGTTGGCCTATGGCGACCCGACCATCTTCCAGCCGGCGGCCGCTTACGGATTCGGGATCGCGAGGAACCACCCGTTCATCGACGGCAACAAGCGCACGGCGCTCATGGCGATCTACATGTTCCTTGCAGGGAACGGCTACGCGCTCGACGCCGACGAGGCCGAGGCCGTGGTCGTGATCCTCGACCTCGCCGCGGGCGAATTGAGCGAGGCGGACCTCGCGAAGTGGATCGAGATCAACAGCCGGAAGCGCGCCCCGCGGTGACGCTGCATGCGGCAGATCACGCCGGCTTCGGAAAATGCACCGCCTCGACCTTGTTGCCGTCGGGGTCGCGGATGAAGGCGGCGAAACAGGTCGTCATGGTCGCCTGGCGCGGCCCGGGCGCGCCGTCGCTGCGTCCGCCGCGGGCGAGCGCGCGGGCGTGGAACGCGGTTACCGCCTGCTCGGTGGGCGCGCGCAGCGCGACATGCGCGCCCGTGTCTTGGGCGACCGGCGCCATGCCCGGCCGCACGTTGAGCCAGAACTCCGGATACTTGCGGCCGAACCCGACGGTCGCGGGACGCTCGACCAGCCTGACGAGGCCGAGCGGCTCCAGCACATGCGTGTAGAACGCCGCGCTGGCGGCGAGGTCGCTGACCGCGATCGAGACATGGTCGATCATCGTCCGCTTCCCGGTCCCTACGGTTCGTCCGGCCGGTTGACCGCGGCGATGCGCTGCACCAGCGCCGGCCGCGGCTCGGCAACCTCGAGGCATTCATAAGCGACGACGCTGAGCCGGCCTTCGACCGCGCGCAGCAGCTCGCCGCTCTTCAAGAGGAAATCGGGATTGCTCGGCTTGCCGAAGCGCTCGTTGCCGCGTGCGAAGGTCTCGTAGATCAGCGCGCCGCCCGGCGCGACGGCGGCGACGATCAGGGGCAGCAGCGCGCGCCAGAGATAATTGGTCACGACCACCCCGGCGAACCGCCTTCCGCCAAGCGGCCACGGCGCGTTCTCGAGATCGGCCTCGATCAGCTCCGCGCGCGCGTCGCCCGCCAGGTCCGCGACCCCCGCAAGGTCGATGTCGACCGCGGTGACGCGATGGCCGCGGGCCATCAGGTAGCGCGCGTGCCGGCCCGACCCGCAGGCGAGGTCGAGCACCGCGCCGCCGACGGGGATCAAAGGAGCGAACCGCGCGACCCAGGCCGAGGGGACATTGCCGCCATGGCCGATTTCAACCCTGCATGGTTCCATTGCCCGATTCTCCTCACCCTTGCCGGTTATCAAACCGACTATAATTAACAGGCAAATTCTACCTGCTGGCTATATCACTGTATTTTCGAAGAATTTTCGCTTTTCTTGTGCGTCCCGTCACTGCCCGTTAAGAGGCTGTTCATCATAGTCGCGCTAGGTATCGAGCGCGGCTAGCCGCGGCAGGTAGGCGGCGGACGGGGAAAGGCAGGATGGCCATGGTTCGGTTCCAACTGAAATGCGTTCACGGCGACTATTTCGACGCTTGGTTCTGCGACCGGGCGACGTATGACGCCCAGCTGGCCCGGGGCCAGGTCGGCTGCCCGATGTGCGGCGAGACCGACGTCGCCGAGGCGCCGCCGATGAAGCCGGGTCTCTACCCCGATCTGAACGAGGACCAGGCCCGCCAGATGGCCTGCGACACGCGCCGCATGCTCGAGAGCTGGCTCGGCCGCGGCGTGCTGGAGATCGCCACCGCGGCGTTGACCGTGGAAGCGGCGCGCGTGCTGCCGACCGAGCCGGACGCCGGCACGGCGGAAGCGGAGATCGAGCTGCGCCCGGCGCCGCAGCCGGCACCCAACATGGATCGAACGGCGATCGAGCGGCCGGCCGGCCGCAGCTTCGCCTACGATTGCTGATCCAGACGACAGAGGGACAGAAGTCGGGGACCGGAGTGAACTCCGGTCCCTTTTTCTTTGGCGCGCCGTCGGGATGCCGGCGCCGTCGCTAGCCTAACTTCGCCGATTCGACTCGCCCGGGAGCGATTTTTGCGGGGCGAGTGGCTGCGGCGCAAGGTTTTACGGCGGATTTTGCGGCGGAAACGGCTGTAGTGCCGACCAAGGCTATTCTCATTGAGGCCGGCATGA
>JAKLKW010000188.1 GCA_023150455.1 Alphaproteobacteria bacterium
ACGAGACGCTGACCGGCTCGACCCAGGCCGACACGATCACCGGCGGCGCCGGCGACGACACGATCGACGGCGGCGGTGGCGGCGACACGGCGGTTTTCGCCGGCAACCTGGCGGATTACGACCTCGTGGTCGCGGGTTCCTCCGTGCAGGTCATCGACGGAGGCGGCACCGACGGGACCGACACGGTGAGCAACGTCGAGACCCTGCGCTTCGCCGACCAGAACGTCTCCGTCGTCGTCGGCACCAGCAACCCCGATTCGCTCGTCGGCACGGCCGGCTCCGACCTGATCCTCGGCCTGGGCGACGACGATACGCTCGAAGGAGGTGCCGGCGCCGATACGTTGATCGGCGGCGCCAACGGCGACGACTACTTCATCCGGCAGGGCAGTCACCATGCCGGCGGAGAGGTGATCGTCGGCGATTCCTTCGATACGGTCGCCTTCATCAGCACGACGTCCGGCGACACGCTCGTGCTCGAGGCCGGGGTCGTAGGCGTGCCGACGATCTACCTGGGCGACGAAGCGGGAATCGTGATCAGCCCGCTCCTGTCGGGAACGACCGCGCTGAACCTGATCGCGTCGAACCTGACCTACGGCGTGACGATCCGGGCCAACGACGGCATCAACCTCCTGACCGGCACGCAGTTCGGCGACACGATCTTCACCGGCAGCGGCGACGACGTCGTCCAGGCGCTCGACGGCGACGACACGATCGCGGGCGACTCCGGCACCGACACCGTGATCTTCCAGGGCGGCCTGGCCGAGTACAGCTTCGCCGACGGCGGGCTGCTCACGGTGCTCGTGACCGACGGCGTCGGCGGCCGCGACGGCACGGACCTGCTGTTCTTCGTCGAGGTGCTCAACTTCAACGGAACCGCCTACGATCTCGTCAACGGCACCGGCGCGGCGAACACGCTGACCGGCGACGGCGACCGCGAGCTGCTGCTGGGCTTCGCCGGCGACGACCAGATCACGGGCGGCGCCGGCAACGATGTGATCGACGGCGGCGCCGGCAACGACACGCTGACGGGCGAAGCCGGCGACGACACCATCGACGGCGGCGCGGACAGCGACACGGCGATATTCTTGGGCAACTATGCCGACTATGTCGTCACGTTCGGCGCGACGACGACGGTGAATGGCGCCGACGGAATCGATCGGCTGAGCAATGTCGAGTATCTGCGCTTCGACGACCTGACGGTCGTTCTCGGCGACGGCAACGCCAATGTCCTGACCGGCACATCCGGCCCCGACCTGCTCCTCGGCTTCGCCGGCAACGACACCATAGACGGCGGCGCCGGCAACGACACCATAGACGGCGGCGCGGGTGCCGACACGTTCCGCTACACGAGCACGGGCGACGGCTTCGACAGCATCTTGGGCTTCGACGGCGACGGCGCGGACCAGGACGTGCTCGATCTCGACAAGCTGTTCGACGCGCTCGGGATCGATACCGCCGATCGCGCCGGCCGCATCCAGGTGACCGACCAGGGCGGCAGCTGGCTGATCCAGGTCGACACCGACGGCACCGGCGGCGTCGATCTCGACGTCGCCACGATCGCCTCGACCGACACCATCACGGTCAACCAGGATGTGCTGACCGGCTCGCTGTGAGTCTGTCGTGCGCCGATTCGTGGTTAACAGCAGCAATCGGAAACCGGATTGTCGTCGCGCGCAGTGATAGCGGTCACTGCCCGATCCGACGTTAACGATTTTAAGTAGAATTCCGTTGCCTCGTCCGATTCCTGCAAATTAGATTGAATTCCGCGGAGATCGGCCGACCGGCCATTTGATCGGTTGATGCGGAGTGGAAGGCAAGCACCGCAAATGGCCGGTTCGACGTGACCATCCGATGGGTTATCCGACAGCAGGACGGCACGGTCCGCATGGGCGCCGCCGCGGACGGCGCCGTCCTGGCGCTAGGCCCGGGTGAGCGCATCGAGCTCCCGCCGGGGGATGCGGTGCTGCAGCCGGGCCAGCCCGGCGCGGGCGACCTGACGCTGGTATTGCCCGGCCCGGATGGCGGGCGGATCGTGCTGCCGGGTCTGCTCGCCTTGATCGACGGCGACGGTGTCGTGCTGCAGCTCGGGCCGCTCGAGCTCGATACGCTGGCCGAACTCCTCGAGGCAGCCGAGTCCGGCGCCGGCAACGGCAAGGGCGGCGATCCACCGCTGTCGGGCAGCGGCCTGTCCGTCGGCGAGTACGAGACGGCGCAATTCGTCACCAGCATCAGCCGTCCGATGCTGCTCGATGCCGACCAGGGCGGAAGCCACGCTGCCGATCGATCGACGCTGCTCGAAGAGGCATCGGCGGACAATTCATTCCGCCCGGAAGACGATCCGGCGTCGACGGGCACGAGCGACGACGGCACGCCACCGGTCACGAACACGCCGCCCGGCACGCCGATCCTCACGACGATGCCGGCGAGCGGGCTCGAGGACACGGTGATCGCGCTCGACATTCAGGCCGGCGTGGTGGGCGCCACGGACGGGCTCAACGTGCTGATCTCCGGCGTGCCCGCCGGCGTCATGCTCAATGCCGGGACGGCGCTCGGTGGCGGATTGTGGCGGCTGACGCCGGCCGAGCTTGCCGGCCTTTCGATCACCCTGCCGGCGAACGAGGATGCCAGCTTCAACCTGACCGTCACTGTCGCCTCGACCTATGACGGCGCGCAGCGCATCGCCAGCAGCTCGCTGCGGGTCACGGTGATCCCGGTGATCGACCGGTTGTTCACGGCCGGAGACGACATGGTCGACCTGTCCGTCCTGGCCGACCTGACGATGCCCAGTGCCTATGCGCCCTGGGCAGAGGACGGCAACCGCACCGACGCGCTCGACGGCGACGACGTCGTGACCCTCGCTTCGACCGGCCCGAACGCGCTCGCGGCCGGGACGACATTCCTGGGCGGCGCAGGCGACGACACCATTACCGGCGGCAGCCTGGACGACGTGATCGCCGGCGGCGCGGGCGACGACGTGCTGTCCGGCAACGACGGCAACGACACGCTCCTCAGCGGCGCCGGCACCGACAGCCTCGATGGCGGCGTGGGCGTGAACTGGGCGAGCTACGCCGACAGCGCCGGCGGGGTGACCGTGGACCTAGCGGCCGGCACGGCGGCAAAGCCGGTGGGCAGCGACGTGCTGGCGAACATCCGGCACGTCCTGGGCTCGGGTTTCGCCGACGGCCTCTCGGGCGACGGCAACGCCAACACGCTGACCGGCGCCGGCGGCGCCGACACGATCCATGGCGCCGGTGGCGCGGACACGCTGTCGGGGTCGGCGGGGGACGATACGCTCGAGGGCGGCACCGGTTCGGACCTGTTGACGGGCGGCGCCGGCAACGACCGGCTGGTGACGGCGGGCGACGCCACGGACTATCTGTCGTTCCAGGGCGCGATCACCGATTACAGCTTCGCCATGGCCGGCAGCGGCCTCGTGATCGCCGACTTGGTCGCCGGCCGCGACGGCACCGACACGGTCGCCGGGATCGGCGCACAGGCACCCGGCTTCCACCACGCGCTATTTCCCGGATTTGATTTCCTCATCGACGCGTTCGGCGCCAGCCCCGTCAACCATGTCGTGCCTTTCGGCGGCAACCGGATCGGCATCGGCAATACCGGCAACGACACGATCTTCTACTTCTTCAGCGCGATCCACCTGATCGATGGCGGCGACGGCAACGACACGCTGGGCGGTGCCAACAATGTCGACTACCTGTTCGGCGGCGGCGGCGACGACCTGTTCGGCTACTCGGGCGGCAATTTCGTCGCGGGCGAGACCGTGGACGGCGGCGCCGGCAGCGACACGATCAATTTCTCCAGCGGCAGCAACGACTGCTCGATCGGCACCGTGCGCAGCATCGAGGCGCTCGCTTTCAGCTCGTTCGGCGCCACGGCCACGTTCGCGGGCGCCCAGGTCGGCGGGGGGCAGCTTGCCGCCAACCTCGCCGTCACCGGCAACGCCGGCGCCGACGCGCTGATCTTCAACCAGGCGGCGGGCGGCGTGCTGGACCTTTCCGCCTTCGCCTTAACGAGCTGGACCGGCGGCACCGACAGCGTGCAGGTCAACGGCTCGACCGGCGCCGAGACGCTGACCGGCACCGGCCAGGCCGACACCATCAGCGGGAATGCCGGCGACGATGTGCTGAAGGGCCTCGTCGGCAACGACACGCTGGATGGCGGCAGCGGCACGGATACGGTGGTCTTCGCCGGCAACGCCGCCGACTATTCCTTCACGTCGGGCACGAGCTACCTGCAGGTCGTCGACGCCGCCGCCGGCCGCGACGGCACCGACGGCGTGGCGAATGTCGAGCTGCTGCGCTTCGCCGACGGCGACGTGGCGCTAATGGTGGGCGATGCCGGCGCCAACGTCCTGACGGGAGCCGGCGGGAACGACCTGCTGTTCGGCCTGGGCGGCAACGATACGCTGACGGGCAACGCGGGCGACGACACGCTGGACGGCGGCACGGGCACGGACACGCTGACCGGCGGCGCGGGCAACGACCGGCTGGTGGTGGGCAGCGACGCCGGCGACAAGTCCATCTTCCAGGGCGCCATCACGGAGTACAGCTTTGCCATGGTTGGTACCGATCTCGTGATCACCGATCTCGTCGGCGGTCGCGACGGCACTGATACGATCATCGCCATTGGCGGGGCGGCGGCAAATGTGAATCATCTGGCGACCTTCGCCGGCGTCCCGTTCATCATCGCGGCGATCGGCGCGAGTCCGGGTATCCAAGCGCCCATCTTCTCGAGCATCCTGGGCGTCGGGAACACAGGCGATGACACGATCTTGGCGAGCTCCAGCTCTAACAGCCTTCTAAATCTAATCGACGGCGGGAGCGGCAATGACCTTCTGGGGGGCGGACGGCAAACCGACTACCTGTTCGGCGGCAACGGCGACGACACGTTCATATATTACGGCGGCGGGCAATTCGTTGCGGGCGAGACCGTGGATGGGGGCGCCGGCAGCGACACGCTCCTTTTCTCTGCTGCCAACGACGATTTCTCCACCGGGGCTGTGCGCAGCATCGAGGCGATCGCCTTCGACGGCCTCGGCGGGACGGCGAGCTTCGCCGGGTCGCAGGTCGGCGCGGGCCTGCTGGCCGCGAACAGCTCGGTCACGGGTGGCGCCAGCACGGACACGCTGACCTTCAACGCCGCCGCGGGCACATCGCTCGACCTGTCCGGCTTCAGCTTCGCGAGCTGGACCAATGGGACCGACAGCTTCCAGATCAACGGCTCGACCGGCGCCGAGACGCTGACCGGCACCGGCCAGAACGACACCGTCACGGGCGGAGCCGGCAACGACACCATGGACGGCAGCGCGGGCGCCGACACGTTCCGCTACACGAGCACGGGCGACGGCTTCGACAGCATCCTGGGCTTCGACGGCGACGGCGCGGACCAGGACGTGCTCGATCTCGACAAGCTGTTCGACGCGCTCGGCATCGCCACGGCGGCGCGTGCCGCCCGCGTGCAAATCACCGACACGAGCGGCGGCAGCGACGGACCGGTCTGGCTGATCGAGGTCGACACCGACGGCAACGGCGATTTCGACCTCGACGTCGCGACCATCGCCTCGACCGATGCGATCACCGTCAACCAGGACGTGCTGACCGGCTCGCTCTGACGCCGCGTTCCGCGCGCGGGCGCGTCAGTCCTTGGCGCGCTCGCGGTAGGTCCCGTCCTCGGTCGAGACGACCACGCGGGTGCCGGCGCCGATATGGACGGGCACCATGATCTTCTCGCCGTTCTCCAGCACCGCCGACTTGTAGGAGGACGAGGCGGTCTGGCCCTTCACGGCCGGCTCGGCCTCGACGATCTCCAGCGTCACCGTGGCCGGCAGCGCGACCGTGACCGGCTGGCCCTCGAAGGTGCGCATGGTGACGGTCATGTTCTCCTTCAGCCAGCGCGCCGGCTCGCCGATCATGTCCTTCGACACCGTCACCTGGTCGTAGGTCTCGGCGTCCATGAAGGTGTAGGTCTCGCCGTCGGTGAAGAGGTACGTGTACTCGCGGTCGTCGAGCTGCGCGCGCTCGACCGTCTCGCCGGTGCGGTAGCGCTCGTCCTTCTTCACCCCGTCGCGGATGCCCTTCATCTCGACCTGGACGAAGGCGCCGCCCTTGCCCGGCGTGATGATCTGCGCCTTGGTGACCACGAGCAGCTTGCCGTCGATCTCGACGACGTTGCCGGGGCGCAGCGTATTGGCCTGGACCTTCATTCCCGGATTCCGTATGCGGATGGAAAAGTCTGGCGGAATTGCGCCGCCTCCTTATCAGAGCCACGAAAGGACCACAATGCCCCGTCTGAACGCGCCGTGGTGGCGGCCCGACCTCTATGCCCGGCGCCGGCCCCATCTGATCCGGCGCGCCGAGATCACGGCGGCGATTCGCCATTTCTTCGCCGCGGAGGGGTTCGTCGAGGTCGAGACGCCGGCCCTGCAGGTCTCGCCGGGGATCGAGCCGCATCTCAATGCCTTCACCACCGAGATCCGTGGCGCCCGCGGCGGGCGCGGCGCGATGCACCTGCACACCTCGCCCGAATACGCGATGAAGAAGCTGCTGGTCGCGGGCGAGACGCGCATCTTCCAGCTCGCCCGCTGCTACCGCAACGCCGAGCGCGGGCCGACGCATTCGCCCGAGTTCACCATGATCGAGTGGTACCGCGCCGGCGCGACCTATCGCGACATCATGCGCGACTGCGAGGGACTGCTGCGCGCCGCTGCCGGCCCGCGCGGCATCTTCCGCTGGCACCGGCACGAGTCCGACCCGCATCGTCCCTGGCAGTACCTCAGCGTGGCCGAGGCCTTCATCGCGCTCGCGGGGATCGACCTCTTGGCGACCGCGCCTGATCCCGCCCGCCCCGACGCCGCCGCGCTCCGGGCCGAGGCGAGGCGCATCGGCGTCCGCGCCGACGACGGCGACGGCTGGGACGACGTGTTCTTCCGCGTGTTCCTCGAGCGCATCGAGCCGCGGCTCGGCCATCCCGTGCCGACCATCCTCTACGACTACCCGGTCAGCATGGCGGCGCTGTCGCGGGTCAAGGCCGACGACCCGCGCCTGGCCGAGCGCTTCGAGCTCTACGTCGCCGGCCTCGAGCTCGCCAACGCCTTCGGCGAGCTGACCGACGCCCAGGAGCAGCGCCGGCGCTTCCTCGCCGACCAGGAAGCCCGCCGCGCCCGGGTCGGCGAGGCCTACCCGATCGACGAGGATTTCCTCGCCGCGCTCGAGCACGGCATGCCGCCGGCCGCCGGCATCGCGCTCGGGCTCGACCGGCTGGTCATGCTCGCCACGGGCGCGACCGACATCGCCGAGGTGCTGTGGGCGCCGGTGGCCGACCAGGCCGGGGACGGGGGATAGGTCGGCGCCGGCCTCGCCGCCCGGTGGGTCCGACCGCCTGTACGGCGGCGCCGGCCACGACACGATCCATGGCGGCGATGGCGGGGACCTGATCACCGACTTGGTGCGCGGCGAGGACACGATCGTGCTGTCCGAGCTTGGCCTCGGCTCGGCGGCCGAGGTCGCGATCACTCGTTTCCATCTCTTCGGCAACGAATTCACGGTGCCAACCGGCCATGCCGGCCAGGTCTTCGCCACCGTCCAGGGCGTGCATCTGCAGCAGAGCGACCTTTCGTCCTGATCCTTGTGCCGGGCGCCGCGTCCGCCGGCGCGCCGTCGCTCCATGACGGATTTGCGACGCTCTGCCGCGTTTGGCGGCGGGTGGGACTTCCTATTGTTTGAAGGCGAACGAGCCTGGTGGGCCGGATTCTTTTTTCTTGCGAGTTATTCCTAGTCGCGCTAATAACATAGACAGTGATAATCACTCGCAATCGGGAGTCCTACGCATGAATCGGGTGAGAAGGTCGATTGGTTGGACCATAGCGCTGGGCGGCCTGTTGGCCGGCACGGCGAGCCTGCTGCCGGGCGCGGCCTGGTCGGCCGAGGCCGTGGTCAATCTCTACTCCGCGCGCCATTACAACACGGACGAGAAGCTCTACTCGACCTTCACCGAGCGCACGGGCATCAAGATCAACCGCATCGACGACGATGCCGACAAGCTCCTGCAGCGCATGCAGGCCGAGGGCGGCAAGAGCCCGGCCGACGTGTTCCTCACGGTCGATGCCGGCCGCATCGAGCGGGCGCGCCAGCTGGACCTGCTGCAGCCGATCAAGTCGGAGGTGCTCGAGAAGGCGATCCCCGCGCATCTGCGCGATCCCTACGGCAGCTGGTACGGCTTCTCCAAGCGCGCGCGCGTCATCGTCTACGCCAAGGACCGCGTGAAGCCGGGCGACCTCAGCAGCTACGAGGCGCTGACCGATCCCAAGTGGAAGGGCAGGATCGCCATCCGCTCGTCGACCAACATCTACAACCAGTCCCTCACCGGCGCGATGCTGGCTGCGCATGGGCCGGACAAGACCTTGGCCTGGGCCAAGGGCCTGGTCGCCAACTTCGCCCGCCCGCCCAAGGGCGGCGACCGCGACCAAATCTCGGCCGTCGCCGCCGGCGAGGCCGACATCGCCATCTCCAACACCTACTACCTCGCGCACATGCTGACCTCGAAGAAGCCCGAGGAGCGCGCGGCGGCGGAGAAGGTGGCGGTCTTCTTCCCCAACCAGGGCGACCGCGGCACGCACGTGAACATCAGCGGCGGCGGCGTCGCCAAGAACGCGCCCAACAAGGCGAACGCGATCAAGTTCCTCGAGTACCTGGTCTCGCCCGAGGCGCAGGCCTATTTCGCCGAGGGCAACTACGAGTACCCGGTGGTCGCCGACGCCAAGGTCTCTCCGGTCATCGCCGCCTGGGGCAGGTTCAAGGAGGACCAGCTCAACGCCGGCGCCTTCGCCCAGAACAACGCCGAGGCGCTGAAGATCATGGACCGTGCCGGCTGGAAGTGATGGTGCCAATCATCCTTCGAGACGGGCCTTCGGCCCTCCTCAGGATGACGGTTTCATAGGAGCTCCAATAGAACGCGTCATCCCGAGGTGGGAGCAAAGCGAGCCTCGAAGGATGAGCAGCACGGAGGACGAGTTCCGCGATTTCGGTTCTTCTCTCTCACCCATCCGAGATCGCGCAAACTGGGCCCCGCCTCCTCCCAGGCGGGGTCCTTTTTCTTTTGGGTCTTCGGGGAATCGAGTGGGCGGGCGCAGACGGGCTGGTACGACCAGCGTGCGCGCCGGGTTCGTGACCTGCCCTGCGGTACCTTCCGCATCTATCTGGAGTTGGAGGTGCGGCGCATCGAGTGCCGCAGGTGCGGGGCGGCGAAGCGTGAGCGGCTGGACTTCCTGGCCGACAACCCGCGCTACACCAAGCGGTCTTCCTACTATGTCGGGCGGCGCTGCCGGCAAGCCTCGATCCGCGATGCAGCCCGGGAGCTGCGGCTCGATTGGGGCACGGTCAAGACGTTGGAGAAGCAGTACATGCAGGCCCAGCTGGCACGCGCCGGTCGGCCGGCAAGGACGCATCGCCGACCATCTCACCAGGCTCGATCTCGCCGTCTTCGACGAACTCGGCTATCTGCCGTTCGCCCAGTCCGGCGGACAATTGCTGTTCCATCTGTTCAGCCGCCTCTACGAGCGAACCTCGATTATCGTGACGACCAACCTCGCCTTCGGGGAATGGCCCAGCGTATTCGGC
>JAKLKW010000189.1 GCA_023150455.1 Alphaproteobacteria bacterium
CGGGGCGTGATTCTCGGCAGGCTGCTCGGGAAGCGGATGCCGGCTCGGCGGCTGTTCTCGTGGCGAGATGGAATTGCGACCTTGCCGGCCACCCTGACGGCGCAGCTCGGATCGCGTGTCAAGGTTGGCGTCGCGGTGCGGAGGATCGGGACGCACCCGCGCGGCTTTGTAGTCGATGCGGCAGGGGCCGGCAGCATCCAGGCCAACGCCGTCGTCATCGCAACGCAACCACATGTGGCGGCCGAGTTCTTGCGTGATCTTGATGCTGAGGCGGCGGATGCCGCTGGCGAAATCGCGGCGCCTCCAATTGCCGTAGTATTCTTCGGCTACGCGCGGGCGCAGATCGCCCATCCGCTCGACGGCCTCGGCTTTCTGGCGCCGAGCAGCGAACGTCGCCAAGCCAACGGAGCGTTGTTCTGCTCGACCATGTTCCCGGGCCGCGCGCCCGAGGGTTTTGTGTCGCTCGCGGCCTATATCGGAGGCGATCGGGCACCCGAACTGGCGAGGCTTCCAGCGGATGAGCTGATCGAGATGACGCGTCGGGAGTTTGCTGATCTGCTCGGCGCCAAGGGCGAACCGGTGCTCGCCCGCGTACGCCATTGGTCACGCGGGCTACCTCGGTACCGCGTCGGTCATCGCGATCAAACCACGACATTGACAGGGACGGCAGATCGCCGACCGGGATTGTTCCTGACAGGCAACTATTTCGCGGGGGTCTCTGTCGCGGCGTGCGTGGCACATGCAACACAAACCGCAGCGCGCGTCGATGCCTTCCTGCGCCACCGCGCCGACGAGGTCGCCCCCTGCTTTACTCGACGCCAGATGGAACAAGGGGTTAAGGTCACAATCACTTCTGCCTAAAAGAAAGATGAGATGCCGGCGTGTCTCGTCCATTCGCCCGGAGAAGTGCTGCGCCGTCGCGCGAAAATCCTGCGAGAACATTGGCTCCCGGTGTCGGGTGGCCGAGAGAATCTTGCGATCTTCCCGGCCCCCTCGGAACCGTGGGTGCGAGTTTCCCCGCATACGACTGAAACATCTGCCAGCATTTCGCGTGTCCGCCGCTTTGGCCGGTTTGACGCCCCGGGTTACCGGCAATGCAGGGCACGACGGCATAGCGGTCGCATATGGGTACCAATCGCCTGCCGCGTTCGCGCCGCGCCGTCTTGTACAACCAAACCGGTCAGCGTTGCTGCCGGAATGGCCCACGGATTGTCGCCGATTTGACCGGCAATTCATTGCCAGCGAAAAGAAGGCTGCTCTATGCTCAACAATTGTAAAGCCGCCGCGCACGGCGGAGGCTGTTTGGGGAGGAGACAAGATGCCCAACCGCATGAAGCCACTGGTCGTGGCCGCCATCGCAGGCATTGCCGCCGGCACCTGGCTGGCGAGCGAAGCCGGCGCCGCCGAGGTGACGCTGAAGCTCGACACCGTCGCCGAGGGCCTCACGCATCCGCTGCTTCTGGTCGAGCCGCCCGACGGCACCAAGCGCAAGTTCGTCATCGAGCAGCCCGGCGTCATCCGCATCATCGGCGCGGACGGCAAGCTGGTGGACGAGCCGTTCCTCAACATCCGCGAGCGCATCCCGAAGCTGACGCCCGACTTCGACGAGCGCGGGCTGCTGGGGCTCGCGTTCCATCCCGACTACCGCACCAACGGCAAGTTCTACATCGCCTACAGCAATCACCTCAGCGCCGATGCCGATCTCGGCGTGCGCCTGTGGTACTCGCACACCAACGTCGTCTCGGAGTTCCAGGTCTCGAAGGCCAGTCCCAACAAGGCCGACGCCTCGACCGAGCGCCAGATCCTGCGCACGGACTGGCCACAGTTTAATCACAACGGCCACTGGATCGGGTTCGGTCCGGACGGCTTCCTCTACATCTCGATGGGCGACGGCGGCTATGCCAACGACTGGGGCATCGGCCACAACGTGACGCTCGGCAATGGGCAGGACCTCAGGTCCTTGAACGGCAAGGTCCTGCGCATCGACGTCAACGGCACGCAGCGCGGCAAGAACTACGCCATCCCGGCGGACAATCCGTTCGTCGGCCGCACCGACGCGCTGCCGGAGATCTGGGCCTACGGATTCCGCAACCCGTGGCGCTGCTCGTTCGACATGGGCGGCAGCCGCCAGCTGTTCTGCGCCGATGTCGGCCAGAACTCGTACGAGGAAGTCAACATCGTCACCAAGGGCGGCAACTTCGGCTGGCGTGTGAAGGAGGCGACGCACTGCTTCGACTACGCCAATCCGAACAAGCACCCCGCGACGTGCAAGTCGGACGGCATGATCGACCCGATCATCGAGTACCAGAACTGCAACGTGTTCGAGAAGGACTGCAAGGGCCTATCGATCACCGGCGGCTACGTCTACCGCGGCAAGATCGAGGCGCTCAAGGGCAAGTACATCTTCGGCGACTGGAGCAAGCAGTTCGCGAAGAAGGACGGCCGCCTCTATGTCGGCACGCAGGATGGCGGCAAGTGGCGGCTCGACGAGGTCAAGGTCTCCAACATGCCGAACTTCAACGCCTACGTCCTCGCCTTCGGGCAGGACTCGGACGGCGAGGTCTACGTGATGGCGACCGACATCACCGGTCCGGTCGGCGGCCAGGATCGCATTTACCGGGTTTCGCAGTAGACTTGATCTCGTGGCTCCGGCCGGCCGGCGATCCCGGCCGGCCGGAGCGGCTTCCAGGCAAGGTTCGATGATAAGACGAGATGGCATGGCTCTCGCTGCGGCATTCGTCGCCCTTGCGGGGCTGGCAACATTGTTCGCCACGCCCGGCGCGAGCCGCGCCGCCGGCGAGTTCACCGACCAGTTCCTCAACGATCCGGCCGTGATCGAGACCGGCAAGGCGGTGTGGAACAAGCGCTGCAAGTTCTGCCATGGCAAGACCGCCTACCCCGGCAAGGCGCCGCGGCTCGACCCGTCGCGCTACAACCCCGAATTCGTGTTCGACCGCGTCACCAACGGCTTCAAGGGCATGCCGTCGCTCAAGGGCGAGTTCAACGAAGACCAGCGCCGCGCCGTGACCGCCTATATCATGAGCGGCGAGTTCTCGAACTGACGCGCCATGCGCCGGGTTCTCGCGGCGTCGCTCCTTGCCGTCGCCCTGCCGGCATCCGCGTTCGAGCGCGAGCCGTTCGACGAGTCCGGCTTCGTCGCCCTGTTCGACGGCAGCAGCCTCTCGGGCTGGCGCGTCAACGCCGAGACCTGGCACAGCCGGGCCAGCGGCAACCAGAGCGGCGGCGCCTGGACCGTCGAGAACGGCGCCATCGTCGGGCGGCAGGACCTGCCCGGCAACGGCGGCATCCTGATCACCGAGGCGAGCTTCGGCGATTTCGAGGTCGCCCTCGAGATGAACAACGATTTCGGGTCGGACAGCGGGCTGTTCCTGCGCAGCACGCGCGACGGCAGGGCCTACCAGTGCCTGATCGACTACCTGCCCGGCGGCAGCATCGCCGGCATCTACGGCGAGGGGCTTGCGGGCGACCTCTTCCTCGTCAACTTCGTGTTCGGCCCGTCGCCGCAGTCGATCGTGCCGCAGGACAAGGCGCCGTTCCCCCTGCCGGTCGCGCCCGAGGCCTGGCCCCGGCTGTGGAAGCCGGGCGCGTGGAACGAGATCCGCGCGCGGATCGTAGGCAACCCGCCGCGCATCACGACCTGGATCAACGGCGTGCGCTTCATGGAGTTCGCCGACAACATCCGGCGCCACCCCGACCGCGGCGCCGTCGCGCTGCAGGTGCACGGCGGCGCGGCCTTCGCCAAGCTCGCCGTGCGCTATCGCAATCTGCGCATCAAGCGGCTCGACTGAATGTTGTCATGGACAAGTCGCGGAACCACACTGCGAAGGTGATGACCCATGTCGGCAGCCTCGAGAACTGAGCCGGGCGACGCCATGCAGCGCACCGTCGTGATCAACGTCGTCGGTCTGACGCCCGCGCTGGTCGGCCCGCACACGCCCAACCTCGAGCGCCTTGCCCGATCCGGCGCCATGCGGCCGCTCGCGACGATCACGCCGGCGCTGACCTGCTCGGCGCAATCGACCTTCCTGACCGGCCTGCTGCCGCGCGATCACGGCATCGTCGCGAACGGCTGGTACTTCCGCGACCTCTCCGAGGTCTGGCTGTGGCGCCAGAGCAACCGCCTCGTCGCCGGCGAGAAGCTGTGGGAGACGGCGCGCCGCCGCGACCCGCGCTTCACCTGCGCCAACATGTTCTGGTGGTACAACATGTATTCCTCGGCCGATATCGGCGTGACGCCGCGGCCGATGTATCCGGCGGACGGGCGCAAGATCCCCGACTGCTACGCCGCGCCCGAGGCGCTGCGCCGGGAGCTGACCGAGCTGCTCGGGGCGTTCCCGCTGTTCACCTTCTGGGGACCCGCCACCGACATCGGCTCCAGCCGCTGGATCGCGCTCGCCTCCATGCACGTGATGAAGACGCGCCGGCCGACGCTGACGCTGATCTACCTGCCGCATCTCGACTACAACCTGCAGCGCCGCGGGCCCGCCGATCCGGCCAACGCGCGCGATCTCGAGGAGGTCGACGCGCTGTGCGGCGAGATCATCCGCCAGGCCGAGCAGGACGGCGCGCGCGTCGTGGTGCTGTCGGAGTACGGCATCACGGCCGTCACCCGGCCGATCCACGTCAACCGCGCGCTGCGGGCGGCCGGCCTGATCCGGGTGCGCGAGGAGCTGGGCCGCGAGCAGCTCGATCCGGGCGCGTCCGCCGCCTTCGCCGTGGCCGACCACCAGGTCGCGCATGTCTATGTCCGCGACCCCGCGATGGTCGACGGGGTCAAGGCGCTGCTGCAGGCGCTGCCCGGGGTCGAGCTGGTGCTCGACGCGGACGGCAAGCGCGCCTACGGCCTCGACCACGCGCGCGCGGGCGAGCTGGTGGCGATCGCGGCGGCGGACGCGTGGTTCACCTATTACTTCTGGACCGACGACGCCAGGGCGCCGGACTACGCCCGCACGGTCGATATCCATCGCAAGCCCGGCTACGACCCGGTCGAGCTGTTCATCGACCCGCAGTTGAGCGCGCCCAAGCTCCGCATCGCCTGGCGCCTGGCCCGGCGGGCGCTGGGCTTCCGCGTGCTGATGGACGTGATCCCGCTCGACGCCGGGCTGGTGAAAGGATCCCATGGCCGCATCACCGACCGCGCCGAGGACGGGCCGGTCTTCATCAGCTCGGTGCCCGAGCTGCTGCCGCCGGGGCAAGTGCAGGCGGTCGACGTGATGCGCCTGATCCTCGATCACGTCTTCGCGACGGCACCGCTGCAACGCCCGACCGTGCCGGCCTGATCAGGCCTGTTCACCATTGTAAAGGACGGTGCTAGGCTGATCTCAAGACGGTGGAGAAAACCCGCCGCAGCAAGACCAACAGGAAGCCGGCCCGGCCGTGCCGAGCGCGGGCCGTTCGGGAGGAGAAGGTGCACGATCCGCTGCCGGTCGACGCAGCGCTGGTGGCCGGGTTTCCCCAGCCCGCCGAGACGCGCCTGCAGCGCTTCTCGCTGACCTTCGAGTATCCCGTCGCCTTCACCGAGGACCTGTTCGAGCCGCAAAATCCCGTGCTGGCCGACGCGCTCGCGCGGCGCGAGGCGGATCGCCGCCACCGCGTCGCGGTGTTCGTCGACGCCGGCGTGGCCGAGGCGCAGCCGGGCCTGGCGCAGGCGATCGCCGCCTACGCCGACGCGCATGCGCACCGCATGCGGCTGGTGGCGCCGCCCGAGACGGTGCCCGGCGGCGAGGCGTGCAAGAACGATCCGGCCCTGCTCGCGCGCCTGCAGCACCGCCTGCTCGAGCTCGCCATGGACCGGCATTCCTTCGTCATGGCCGTGGGCGGCGGCGCCGTGCTCGACCTCGTCGGCTACGCCGCGGCGACCACGCATCGCGGCGTGCGCCTGCTGCGCGTTCCGACCACCGTGCTGGCGCAGGCGGATTCCGGCGTCGGCGTGAAGAACGCGGTCAACGCCTTCGGCGTGAAGAACCTGCTCGGCACCTTCGTGCCGCCCTTCGCGGTGCTGAACGATTTCGGCTTCCTCGACCACCTGGCGCCGCGCGACCGCATCGCCGGCATGGCCGAGGCGGTCAAGGTCGCGCTGATCCGCGACGGCGGCTTCTTCGCCTGGATCGAGGGCAGGGCGGACGCGCTCGGCCGCTTCGAGAAGGAGACCGCCGCCTACCTGATCCGCCGCTGCGCCGAGCTGCACCTGCGCCAGATCGCGACCGGCGGCGACCCGTTCGAATGGGGCAGCGCGCGGCCGCTCGACTATGGCCACTGGGCCGCGCACAAGCTCGAGGCCCTGACCCGGCACGAGCTCCGCCACGGCGAGGCCGTGGCCATCGGCATGGCGCTGGACGCGCGCTACTCCGTCCTGTCGGGCCTGCTGACCGCGGGCGAGGAGGACCGCATCTGCCGCGTGCTCCAGCGGCTCGGCTTCCGACCGTGGCATCCGATGCTGGAGCATCCGCTGATCCTCGACGGGCTGCGCGAGTTCCGCGAGCATCTGGGCGGCGAGCTGACGATCACGCTGCTCGCCGGCATCGGCCGCGGCGTCGAGGTGCACGAGATGGACGAGGCGCTGATCGCCGACGCGATCGGCTGGCTCCGGCAACGGGACCCTGGGCCGAAGGATCGGCCGCGATGAGGCTCGGCGCGGGCGCCAGCCACCTGACCTATTGCACCAACATCCACCCGGGCGAGACCTGGGCGGAGGTGCGGGCCAATCTCGGGCGGTATGTCCCGGCCGTGAAGAAGCAGGTGGCGCCGGACCGGGATTTCGGCGTCGGCCTGCGCCTGTCGGCGGCCGCGGCGGCGGCGCTGGCCGAGCCCGAGGCGCTGGCCGAGCTCAAGGACTTCCTGCGGCGCGAGCACCTCTACGTCTTCACGATCAACGCCTTCCCCTACGGCGTCTTCCACCACAAGCGCGTGAAGGAAGAGGTCTACCTGCCGGACTGGCGCGACCCCGAGCGGCTCCGCTACAGCAACCAGGCGGCCGACCTCCTGTTCGAGCTGCTGCCGCCGCATGCCGCGGTCGAAGGCAGCGTCAGCACCGTGCCGGGCGCGTTCAAGGCGGCGCTCGGCGGCGCCGACGACGTCGTGCGCATCGCGGCGGCCATGATCGACCACGTGGCGCACCTGGTGCGCTTGCACCGGACCACTGGCCGGACGATCGCGCTCGCGCTCGAGCCCGAGCCGTGCTGCATGCTCGAGACCGTCGCGGAGACGGTCGCGTTCTTCCAGACCTACGTCTTCTCGCACGCCGGCATTGCCCGCCTGGCCGCGGCGACCGGGCTCGGCCGGGCGGAGGCGGAGCAGGCGCTGCATCGCCATCTCGGCGTGTGCCTGGACCTGTGCCACGCGGCGGTCGAGTTCGAGGACGCGGCCGATTGCGTGCGCGCGCTGCGCGCCGCCGGCATCCGCATCGCCAAGGCGCAGATCAGCGCGGGCCTGCGCTTCGCGCCGGTGACCGACGGCACCAGGGCGCTGCTGATGCCGTTCGACGACGGCGTCTATCTGCACCAGGTGGTCGAGCGCAACGGCCATGGCCTCAGGCGGTTCACCGACCTGGACGAGGCGTTCGCGGCTTCGGACGCGCACGCCGAGCGCGAATGGCGCGTGCACTGCCACGTGCCGATCTTCCTCGACGGTCTCGGCGCCTACGGCACGACGCAGGGCTTCATCCGCGACGTCCTCGCGGCGCACCGGCGCGAGCCCGTATCGGATCACCTCGAGGTCGAGACCTATACCTGGGACGTGCTGCCGGAGCGGTTCCGCAACAGCGACGTCGTCACCGCGGTATCGAGGGAGCTCGCATGGGCAGCCCGGCAGGCAGCCTAGGCTCGGCCTGGTCCGTTGCGCTCCGCCTGGGGCGCGTCTCCAACCTGCCCACGGTGTGGACCAACGTGCTTGCCGGCACGGTGCTGGCCGGCGGCGCGGCCTGGTCGCCGCGCACCGCGGTCGTCATGCTGGCGATCTCGCTGTTCTACATCGGCGGCATGTTCCTGAACGACGCCTTCGACCGCGAGTTCGACGCGCGCGAGCGGCCGGACCGGCCGATCCCCGCGGGCGAGATCTCGGCTGCCGCCGTCTTCGCCGCCGGGTTCGGCCTGCTGGCGTCGGGCTTCGTGCTGCTGCTGGTCGCCGGCTACGGCATGGGCGGCAGCACCGGCGCCGGCGCGGCGGTCGGCGGCGTTGCGCTGGCCGGCGCGATCGTGCTGTACGACGCCTGGCACAAGGGCAACAAGCTCAGCCCCTTGCTCATGGGGCTGTGCCGCATGCTGGTCTACGTGATCGCCGCCGCCGCCGTCGGCGCGGCCCTGCCGCCGGCGGTGTGGATCGCCGCCCTGGTGTCGCTCGCCTACCTGATCGGCCTCACCTACGTCGCCAAGCAGGAGACGCTGACCCGCGTCGAGAACCTCTGGCCGCTGCTGTTCCTGGCCGCGCCGCTCGTCTACGCGCCGGCGCTCGCCGCTTCCGGCATCATCGCGATCCTGATCGGCTTCGCGCTGGTCGTGTGGGTCCTCTACGCCGTGTCGATCCTGCTGCGTCCCGGTCCGGGCCGCGTGCCGCGCGCGGTCGTGTCGCTCATCGCCGGCATCAGCCTCGTCGACGCCGTGTTCATCGCGTCGCTCGGCCACGGCGAGCTGGCCTTGCTGGCGGTTGCCGCCTTCGGCCTGACGCTGGCCTTCCAGCGCTTCGTCGCGGGGACGTGAGCCGATGGCCGCGCCCGCCGAACTGCTGCTCGGCTGGCTGCGCCGCCAGGCGCCGGAAGCCGCCATGGCCTGGCTCGACCAGGCGCTGGCCGGGCTGCGCGGCGGGGCAGGGGACGGCAAGCTCTTCCTCGCCATCGGCCTGGTGCCGCGCAGGCTGGGCAAGGACGACCTTTCCCTCACCGAGGCGGACCTCCGCGACGCCGATGCGGCGCGGTCCGGGTGGCGGCCGGCGGGTTGGAGCGTCGACCAGGCCGGCCGCCTGGTGCTGCTGCTGAACGCGGCGCCGGGCGAGCGCTTCGCCGGGCTGCTCGACCAGCTCTGCCGCACCGGCGACGTCGGCGAGCTGGTCACGTTCTATCGCGGCCTGCCGCTCTACCCGCGTCCCGAGACGCTGGTGGCGCGCGCGCGCGAAGGCGTGCGCACCAACATGAAGGCGGTGTTCGAGGCGGTGGCGCACGACAATCCCTATCCGGCCGAGCAGTTCGACGAAGAGGCGTGGAACCAGATGGTGGTGAAGGCGCTGTTCATCGGCGCGGGCCTCGACCGCATCCAGGGGCTCGACCGCCGCCGCAACGCCGACCTGGCGCGCATGCTGTGCGACTACGCGCACGAGCGCTGGGCCGCGCACCGGACCGTGGCGCCCGAGCTGTGGCGCTGCGTCGGCCCGTTCGCCGATCGCGACTCGCTCGTCGACCTCGGCAAGGTGCTCGCGAACGGGAACCGGGAGGAGCGGCGCGGCGCCGCCCTGGCGCTGGCCGAGTGCCCGCGCCCGGAGGCGCGCCAGCTGCTGGAGACCGCGCCCGAGCTGGCCTCGGCCATCCGGCAGGGCCGGCTCCGCTGGAACGACACCGTCATACGCGCGGCCCAATGAGCCGGGAGGACATG
>JAKLKW010000190.1 GCA_023150455.1 Alphaproteobacteria bacterium
GCCTCGATTCCGCGCCCTCCGCGTGAGCCATCCGTCGATCCGTCATCCGTCATCGGCCTAGGCCGGCAGCCTGACGCACGCCCGCAAGCCCCCCTTCGGCGATTCGTCGAGCGTCAGCTCGCCGCCGTGGCCGCGCAGCACGTCGCGGGCGATGGTGAGGCCGAGGCCCACGCCGCCGGTCTCGGGGTTGCGCGAGCCTTCCAGGCGGAAGAACGGGCGGAACACCTCCTCGCGCTGCTCGCTCGGAATGCCCGGGCCGTCGTCGTCGATCAGGATCTCGACCGAGTCGTCGTGCTTCGCGGCCGACACCCAGACGTGCTTGCCGTAGCGGCCGGCATTGGCGATCAGGTTGCCGATCGAGCGGCGGAAGGCCTGGGGCCTGACCGGCAGGCGGATCGGGCCGTCGAGCCTGAGGTCGACCGGCATGCCCTCGCGCCGCGCCGCCGCCACCACGTCGGACAGGAGCTCGTTGAGCTCGGTCGGCACCGGCGCCTCGCCGCCCTCGCCGCGCGCAAAGGCGAGATAGCCCTCGATCATGCGCTCCATCTCGGTCACGTCGGCCTTGAGGTCGTCGACCTCGGGCGAGCCGCCGAGCATGGCGAGCTGCAGCTTCATGCGCGTGAGCGGCGTGCGCAGGTCGTGCGACACGCCCGACAGCATGTCGGTGCGCTGCTGGAGCTGGCGGCGGATGCGGTCGCGCATCTGGAGGAACGCGGCGGCGGCCTGGCGCACCTCGACCGCGCCCTCGAGGCGGAAGTCGGCGACGTCGCGGCCCTTGCCGAAGCTGTCGGCGGCGGTCGCCAGGCGGCGGATCGGCCGCACCTGGTTGCGCATGAACACGGTGGCGACGGCGAACAGCACCAGCGACGAGCCCACCATCCACAGGATGAAGACGTAGGTGGTCGAGCTGAACAGGCGCTGGCGCGGGATGACGACGTCGAGCACGCCGTCGGCCAGCTGCACGCGCACCAGCACGTCGCGCTCCTTGCCCTCGGGCCAGTGGATGTGGAAGGGCCGCCGCACGCGCTCGCGCAGCGCGTCGCGCAGGATGTCGTCGAACGTGCCGACCAGGTCGACCGCGGGCTGGTTCGGCAGGATCTCGCCCTTGTGGAACTCGGCCTGCAGCTCGGTGTTCCACAGCGTCAGCACGTTGATGCGCGCGAGCTCGGCCTCGCTGCGCGCGAAGGCGCGCTGGTCGATCACCATGGCGATGTCGCCCGCCACGCCGAGCGACAGGCGCTTGGTCATGGTCGACCAGTGGCGGTCGTAGAACACCCAGGTCGAGATCACCTGCAGCAGGATCAGCGGCATGACGATGATCAGCAGCGAGCGCGCCAGCAGCGTGTGCGGCAGCACGCGCTTCAGCCACAGCGTGATCGGGTTGGCCATCAGGCGCCCGCCACCGAGCGTTGCGACGAAGCACCCTCATCCTTCAACAAGCCGAGACCCTGCGAGTGAATCGGCTTTCGTGCGCGGGGCGCATTCCTCTGGTCCCCCCTCCCCTTGCGGGAGGGGGGTAGGGGGAGGGGTCTTTCGCGCGGCAGCGCGATGACAAGCTCGCACTCTCCGACACGCGATGATCGATGCGAGGTCGTGCGATCGGCTGGCGCACCTTGCCGCTCGGTAACGCCCCCTCCCCCTAACCCCCTCCCGCAAGGGGAGGGGGGACGGGAAACGCGTATCCATTCATAAGCCCTCAGGACGAGGAAACGGTGCTTGCACGTGGCGTCGGCCATCTCAGTCCGGCCTCAGCACGTAGCCGCGCCCGCGCACGGTCTGCAGGTAGCGCGGGAATTTCGGGTCGGGCTCGATCTTGCGCCGGAGGCGCGTCACCTGCACGTCGACGGCGCGCGTGCCGCCGGCGATGCCGACGCGCTCGGTCAAGGTCTCGCGGCTCATGACCTCGCCCGGCCGCTCGGCCAGGAGCCCCAGCAGCGTCGCCTCGGCCGTGGTGAGCCGCACGGCCTGCTCGCCGCGCAGCAGCAGCATGCGGCCGGCATCGAAGCGCAGCTCGCCCAGCCGCACCGCGATCGGCTGCGGGGCGGCCGGAACCGGCGCGGGCGGCGGCTCGGCGCGCGCGCGGCGCAGCAGCGCGCGCAGGCGCAGCACCAGCTCGCGCGGCTCGAACGGCTTCGCCAGGTAGTCGTCGGCGCCGCGCTCCAGCCCCTCGATGCGGTTGTCGGTCTCGCCCAGCGCGCTCAGCATCAGGATCGGCACCGACCTGGTCTCGCGCAGCGACCGGACCAGGGCGAAGCCGTTCTCGCCCGGCATCATCACGTCCAGCACCAGCAGGTCGAAGTCGAGGCTCGCCAGCGTGCGGCGCGCCTCCGCCGCGTCGCCGGCCACGGACACGCGGAATCCGTTCTCGCTCAGGAACCGCCGCAGCAGGCTGCGCAGGCGGTTGTCGTCGTCGACGACCAGGATGTGCGGCGCTTCGTCCGTCATGCGGCGATTATAGCGTCCGTGCCGGCCGGCGGGGTCGCGGCGTGCGCGATCAGCCTGCGCCGCCCGTGCCGGTGCCGCCGCCCGTCGCCGTCGCGGGCGGTGCGCCGGCGACGGTGCGCGGCGCGAAGCGGCGGCGGTCGTCCTCGCGGCCGATGATGCCGAGCATGACGCGGCGGAAGCCCTCGACCGCCTGCGCGCCGGCGGCGCGATAGGCGCGGGCGATGCGCGCGCGCTGCTCGGCGGAGAGCTGGCGCTCGAGCTCGGCGCCCTTCTCGGTCAGGTGCAGCAGGCGCTGGCGCCGGTCGCGCGCCCCGGTCTTCTGCGCGACGAAGCCTTGATCCACCAGCTGTCCCAGGACGCGGCTCAGGCTCTGCTTGGTGATGCGCAGGATGCCGAGCAGCTCGCCCACGGTCATGCCCGGATTGCGGCCGACGAAGTAGATCACGCGGTGGTGCGCCCGGCCGAAGCCGTACTTGGCGAGCATCGCGTCGGGCTCGGCCGTGAAGTCGCGATAGGCGAAGAACAGCAGCTCGATGCCCTGGCGCAACTCCTCGTCGCGCAGGAACAGGAGATTCATCCCCGAGGTATTCATGTCAACCATGTTGACATTTATGGCTTAGAATGTTACCGAGCGCAAGCTCAATTCGACATTCTGTGTCCTAGAAGACGAAAGGTCCTGTCCATGGCGCCTCAGCCCTTCCACGACCGCGACGGCATGATCTGGCTCGACGGCAGGCTGGTGCCGTGGCGCGGCGCCAGCGTGCACGTCCTCACCCATGCGCTGCACTACGGCTCGGCCGTGTTCGAAGGCGAGCGGATCTATGGCGGCCACATCTTCAAGCTGCGCGAGCACACCGAGCGCCTGCTGCGCTCGGCCGAGATACTCGATTTCAAGATCCCCTACACGGCGGACGAGATCGACCGGGCCTGCATCGAAGCGGCCCGCGCCAACAACCTGGTCGACGGCTATGTGCGGCCGATCGCCTGGCGCGGCAGCGAGATGATGGGCGTGGCGGCGCAGGCCAACGCCATCCATCTCGCGGTCGCGACCTGGGAATGGCCGTCCTACTTCAAGCCCGAGGAGAAGATGAAGGGCATCCGGCTGACCTGGGCGAAATACCGCCGGCCCGATCCGGCGACCGCGCCGGTGCACAGCAAGGCGACCGGGCTCTACATGATCTGCACCATCTCGAAGCACGAGGCCGAGCGCCAGGGCTGTCACGACGCGCTGATGCTGGACTGGCGCGGGCGGATCGCCGAGGCGACCGGCGCCAACGTCTTCCTGGTGCAGGACGGCGCGCTGCACACGCCGACGCCGGACTGCTTCCTCGACGGCATCACGCGGCGCACGGTGATGGACCTGGCGCGCGCGCGCCAGATCAAGGTGGTCGAGCGCGCGATCATGCCGGAGGAGCTGGCGCAGACGCAGGAGGTGTTCCTGACCGGCAGCGCGGCGGAGGTGACGCCGGTCAGCCGGATCGGCGAGCACCGCTTCACGCCCGGCCCGATCTGCCGGCAGATGATGGAGGACTTCGGCAGCTTCGTGCGCCAGCCGGCCAGGTGGCGGCACAAGGAGGCGGCGGAGTAGACTGGCAGCCCGGGCGGGCTCGAACGAGCGGCCGGTCGCGCGGGACCGGCCGTTCGCCGTTCAGGAGGAAGGCGATGGCGAAGGTCGTGTCCGAGCGCGGGCGCGGGACCGGCATGCCGACCCGCGGCGCCCACCATCGGCGCGTCGCGCTGGCGCTGCAGGGCGGCGGCGCGCTCGGCGCCTACCAGGCGGGCGTGTACGAGTCGCTGCACCGCGCCGGCTACGCGATCGACTGGGTGTCGGGCGTGTCGATCGGCGCGATCAACGCGGCGATCATCGCCGGCAACGCGCCGCATCGCCGGCTCGACCGGCTGGCGCGGTTCTGGCAGCTCGTGAGCTCGAATCCGGCCTGGATCGAGCCGCCCGTGCCGGACGCGCTGCGCGACTGGTTCGCCGAGTACAGCTCCGCGCTGACGGTCGTGGCCGGCCGGCCCGGCTTCTTCGAGCCGCGCGTGCCGCCGCCCTGGCTGCTGCCGCCGAGATACGCGGCCGTCACCAGCTACTACGACACGGCGCCGCTGCGCGCGACGCTGGAGGAGCTGATCGACTTCGACCGCATCAACCGCGGCGAGGTCAGGATCAGCGTCGGCGCGGTCGAGGTCGAGACCGGCAACTACCTCTATTTCGCCAACTACCCGACCGGCCGGTCCGACACGGTCGAGGTCCGCTTCGGGCCCGAGCACGTGATGGCGAGCGGCGCGCTGCCGCCCGGCTTCCCGCCGGTCGAGATCGGCGGCAGGTGGTACTGGGACGGCGGCATCGTCTCGAACACGCCGCTCAACCACCTGCTGGCGGAGCGCCCGCGCACCGGCACGCTCGCCTTCCAGGTCGACCTCTTCAGCGCGCGCGGTCCGCGCCCGGCGAACCTGGCCGACGTGATGGAGCGGCAGAAGGACATCTCCTACTCCAGCCGCACGCGCGAGATGACCAAGGTGCCGGCCAAGATGCACGACCTGCGCTGCGCCGTCGGCGAGGTGCTCGCCATGCTGCCGAGGTCGCGGCAGGACCATCCCGCCGTCCGGCGCCTGCGCAAGCTCACCGCTTCCTGCGTCTACGACATCGTGCACCTGATCTACCGCAGCAAGTACGACGAGAGCCACTCCAAGGACTACGAGTTCTCGCTCGCCTCGATGGAGACGCGCTGGACCGCCGGCCGCGAGGACGCCCGCACCGCGCTCGCGCGTCCCGACTGGCTGAAGCCGCCCGTCCCGGGCGAGAGCGTGCGCGTGCACGACCCGCTGCGCGACGCCCAAGCCGCGCTGCCGCAGGCGGCGATCGGGCGGGAGAGCTGAGGAGCGGCTTGTCGATCGAGGACGGGAGCGCGGACCCGCGCCTACTCCGCCGCGTCCGGCTTCTTGCGCCAGCGCGCGGCCGCGATGTCGTCGCTCGCCTTCGCCTCGACCCATTCGGCGCCGCGCGGGGTCTCCTCGAGCTTCCAGAACGGCGCCCGGGTCTTCAGCCAGTCGATCAGGAAGCGGCTGGCGTCGAAGGCGGCGTCGCGATGCGGGCTGGCGGTCGCCACCAGCACGATGCGGTCGCCCGGCTCCAGCCGGCCGTAGCGGTGGATCACCAGCGACGCGGCGAGCGGCCAGCGCCGGTTGGCCTCGGCGTCGATGGCGGCGAGCTGCTTCTCGGTCATGCCGGGATAGTGCTCGAGCGTCATGGCGCCGATTTTCGCGTCGCCCGCCATGTCGCGCACCAGGCCCACGAAGCTGACCACGCCGCCGATGTCGCGCCGGCCCTCGGTCAGCCGGGCGATCTCGCGCCCGGGGTCGAAGTCCTCGCGCTGCACGCGGATCATGGCGTCACCCGCCCGTCACCGGCGGGAACAGCGCGACCTCGTCGGTCGGCTTCAGGCGGTGGTCGAAGCCGACATACTCGTGGTTCACGGCCACGCGCACGGTCTTGAGGTCCTTCAGCGCCTGGTCGTAGCCGGGGCCGAGGCCGCGCAGATGGTCGATCAGGCCGCGCACGTCGCCGACGCCCTTCGGCAGCTCGATCGCGTCCTCGGGCTTGCCGATGCGCGTGCGCAGCCAGGCGAAATACAGCACCTTCATCGCGCCACCTCGCTGAACGGCAGGAAGTCGACGATGGTGCCGGGCTCCAGCCGGGTCAAGTCCTCCGGCAGCTCGACCAGCCCGTCCGACTCGACCATGGACGACAGGATGCCGGCGCCGTCGCGCGGGAAGCGGCGGGCGACCAGGCTCCCGTCCGCCTCGCGCTCCAGCCGCGCGCGCAGGTACTCGCGCCGCTCCGCCTTCTTCCGGTGCTGGAAGCCCGCGCGCACGCGGAAGCGCTGCGGCCGGTCGGGCGCGGCGCCCGAGAGCAGCAGCACCAGCGCGCGCGCAAGCCCGTAGAACGTCACCATCACCGCGACCGGGTTGCCCGGCAGTCCCAGGAACGGCGTGCGCCCGACCTGGCCGAGCGCGGCGGGCCGGCCGGGCTTGATCGCCAGGCGCCAGACATGCAGCGAGCCGAGCGCCTCGACGGCGGCCTTGACGTGGTCCTCGTCGCCGACCGACACGCCGCCCGAGGTCACGATCAGGTCGTGCGCCGCGGCCGCGCGCTCGAGCGCGCCGCGCACGACCTCGAAGCGGTCCTCGAGGATGCCGAGATCGCTCACCGTGCAGCCGAGGCCGCCGAGCAGGCTCGCGAGCGTGTAGCGGTTGGAATCGTAGATCGAGCCCCGGGGCAGCGCCGTGCCCGGCTCGCTCAGCTCGTCGCCGGTCGAGAACAGCGCGACGCGCAGCCGGCGATAGACCTGGATCTCGGCGCGGCCCATCGACGCCGCCATGCCGACGTCCTGGGGCCGGAGCCGCGTGCCGCGCTTCAGCACCACCGCGCCCGCCTTGACGTCCTCGCCGGCGCGCCGCCGGTTCGCGCCGCGCATGATGCCGGGCCGGATCACGACCGTGCCGCCCTCCAGCGCGCAATCCTCCTGCATCATCACCGTGTCGGGGCCGGGCGGCATGACGGCGCCGGTGAAGACGCGCAGCGCCCGCCCGCGCGGCAGCTCGCCGGCGAAGGGATGCCCGGCGGCGGCGCGGCCTTCGACCAGCTTCAGCCTCGTCTCCGCGTCCGGCGCCAGGTCGTCGAAGAAGACCGCGTAGCCGTCGACCGCGGAGTTGTCGCAGGGCGGCACGTCGAACGGCGCCGTGATGTCCTCGGCCAGGATGCGGCCATGCGCCTGCATCAGCTTCACGCTTTCGGGCTCGACCACCGGCTGCAGGCGCTCGCGCATCAGCGTCCAGGCCTGGTCGACCGTGATCAGCGGCCCGCCGAAGGCGAAGCAGTCGTCGCTGAGCTGCGCCATGTCAGCCGCGCCCCTTGAGCCCGCAATGGCCGATGATGAACTCGGCGATCGCGGGCGCGTCGTCGAGGTCGAGGCGCGGCACGGCAAGGCCCGCGATCGGCGCGTCCGAGGCGACCGCGACCACGCGTGGGTCGTCGCGGCACAGAAGCGGCTTGCCTTCGGATGGGCGATGCACCTCGAGCTTGTCGTGCGCGTGCGCCTTGAAGCCCTCGATCAGCAGCAGGTCGACCGGCGTCATGTGGCGGACGAGATCCTCGACGCTGGCTTCGGGCGCGTCGCGCAGCTCGTGCATCAGCGCCCAGCGCCTGGCCGAGGAGACCATCACCTCGGTCGCACCGGCGCGGCGATGCTCGAAGGAGTCCTTGCCGGGCTGGTCGACGTCGAACTCGTGATGCGCGTGCTTCATGGTGGAGACCGTGATCCCGCGGCGCACCAGCGCGGGCAACAGCCGCGTCATCAGCGTCGTCTTGCCGCTGCCGCTCCAGCCGGCCAGGCCGAAGATCTTCAAGCGCGCCTCGCCGCGGCCCCGAACGGGGTCACCCGACGGAGGTCGCCTGCTTGGCCACCTTGGCGGGCGCGCCGCCGCGCGGCGAGCGCTGCCGGCCCGAGAGCACGGCGCCGATTGCGGCGCGGAAATAGGCCCAGCCGGTGTACAAGGTCAGCGCCACGGCGATCCACAGCAGCAGGTCGCCGATCGCCACGACGGGCACCAGGTGCCAGCCGGCGTCGCCCACGATCAGGAAGCCCAGCGCGACCATCTGGATGGCGGTCTTCCACTTGGCGAGCCGGCTGACCGGGACGCGCAGGCGGATGTCGGCCAGGACCTCGCGCAGGCCCGAAACCATCAACTCGCGGCACAGGATGACGACCGCGCCCAGCACCGACCAGCCGGCGATGCGGTCGAAGGCGAGCAGCATGGCGATGGTCGAGACCACCAGCAGCTTGTCGGCGATCGGGTCGAGGATGCGCCCCATGGACGAGACCTGCGCGCGCGAGCGCGCCAGGTAGCCGTCCAGCACGTCGGTGAAGCCGGCCGCGGAGAAAATGATGCAGGCGACATAGCGCGGCCAGTCGCCCGGCACGTAGAACAGGGCGATGATCAGCGGGATCGCGCCGACACGCGACAGGGTCAGCAGGTTGGGCAGACTGGTCAGCATGAAACCGGGGCCCGTCTCAAGGCCGTTTGGGGGCGATCGCGCCGGCGCCGCCGCTGGGGGCCGCGGATGCGCCGTGCGGGGCGTATTTTAACCGTTGGCATGGAAATGGTCATAGATTTTTTTGGCCACGGCATGGCTGATTCCCTTGACCGATTCGAGGTCGGCGAGCCCCGCCTGCGACACCGCCTTGGCCGACCCGAAATGGTCCAGCAGCGCGCGCTTGCGCCTGGCGCCGATGCCCGGCACCTCGTCCAGCATCGAGCCGGCCAGGCCCTTGATGCGCTTGGCGCGATGCGTGCCGATGGCGAAGCGGTGCGCCTCGTCGCGCAGGCGCTGCAGGAAGTAGAGCACCGGCTCGCGCGGCTCGAGCTGGAAGGGCTCGCGCCCGGGGACGAAGAACCGCTCGCGTCCGGCGTCGCGGTCCGGGCCCTTGGCGATCGCGACCAGGCAGACGTCGTCGATGCCGAGCTCGGCGAGCACGCCCTGCGCCACGCCGAGCTGGCCCTGGCCGCCGTCGATCAGCACGAGGTCGGGCCAGTTGCCCTCCTGGCGGTCCGGGTCCTCCTTCAGGGCGCGGGCGAAGCGCCGCGTCAGCACCTCGCGCATCATGGCGTAGTCGTCGCCGGGCGTGAACGCGTCCGCCGGGGTTTCCCGTCCGTCGCCGCCGCCGATTCCGATCTCGCCGCCGCCCTTCCCGCCGCCGCGGATCAGGAACTTGCGGTAGGCACCCTTGATGAACCCTTCCGCCCCGGCGACGATCATGCAGCCATAGGCGTCGCGGCCCTGGATGTGGCTGTTGTCGTAGACCTCGATGCGCCGGGGCGGCGCCTCGAGACCGAACGCCGCGGCGACGCCTTCCAGGAGCTTCAGCTGGCTGCTGCCCTCGGCCAGGCGGCGGCCCAGCGCCTCGCGCGCATTGGCGAGCGCGTGCTCGACCAGGTTGCATTTCGGGCCGCGCCGCGGGCGCACCAGCTCGACCGCGTGGCCGGCGCGCACCGCGAGCGCCTCGGCGATCAGGTCCTGCTCGGGCACGTCGTGGCTCGAGAGGATCAGCCGCGGCGGCGCCTTGTTGTCGTAGAACTGGCCGA
>JAKLKW010000191.1 GCA_023150455.1 Alphaproteobacteria bacterium
CGCGACCGCGGCGATCTCGCCGATCGGGGCGATGTCGCCATCCATCGAGTAGACCGATTCGAACGCCACGATCTTGGCGCGGCCCCGCGGCACGGCCGACAGCAGCCGGTCGAGATCAGCCGGGTCGTTGTGCTTGAAGATGTGCTTCTCGGCCCGGCTGTCGCGGATGCCCTGGATCATCGAGGCGTGGTTCAGCGCGTCGGAGAACACGACGCAATCCGGCAGGCGGCTGGCGAGCGTGCCGAGCGCCGCCTGGTTCGACACGTAGCCCGAGGTGAACAGCAGCGCCGCCGGCTTGCCGTGCAGGCTCGCGAGCTCCTGCTCCAGCTCGACGATCGCGTGATGCGTGCCCGAGATGTTGCGCGTGCCGCCGGCGCCGGCGCCGCATTGGTCGATGGCGCATCGCATCGCGTCGAGCACGGCCTTGTGCTGGCCCATGCCGAGATAGTCGTTGCTGCACCAGACCGTTACCTCCACCGCGCTGTTGCGGCCGCCCGGTTCGGCGCCGTAGCGCAGCGCGCGCGGGAAGCGTCCGGCCAGGCGCTCGAGGTCGGCGAAGACGCGGTAGCGGCCTTCGCGCCGCAGCGCGGCGAGCTGGTCGGAGAAGAAGCGCTCGTAGTCCATGCCTTCCGTCGCCTCCCGACGGGGCCGGCCGCGGCGGTGTTCCCCGCCGCGGCGACACTGCCAGTCGCAGACATCCCGCCCCACGAACACCGCGGGGCGGGGATTATTCACGCAGCCTTGGCGTGGCCGTTCTGCTTCACCCAGCTCAGCGTGTCGTCGAGCGACTTGCCGAACCGCTCCAGGATCATGTCGATCTCGCCCTCGTTGATGATCAGCGGCGGGCAGAAGCCGACATGATCGCCCGCCATGGCGCGCAGGATGAGCCCGTGCGCCTGGGCCCGCTTCACCAGGTACGGGCCGACGGCCAGCTTCACGTCGAACGACTCCTTTGTCTTCTTGTCCTTGACCAGCTCGACTCCGGCGATCAGGCCGATGCCGCGCACTTCGCCGACCAGCGGATGGTCGGCGAACTTGCGCAGCCCGTTCTGCAATCGCGGCGCCACGCGCCGGACGTGGTTGACGATATTGCGCTCCTCGTAGATCTTCAGCGTCTCGACCGCGACCGCCGCCGCCACCGGATGCGCCGAGTAGGTGTAGCCGTGCGCGAAGATGCCGATCTTCTCGCTTTCCTTCACCAGGCCCTGGAACACCGCCTCGTTGATCATGACGGCCGAGATCGGCAGATAGGCCGACGACAGCGCCTTGGCCATGACCATCATGTCCGGCTTGATGCCGTAGGTCTCGGAGCCGAACATGTTGCCGGTGCGCGCGAAGCCGCAGATCACCTCGTCGGCGATCATCAGCATGTCGTACTTCTTCACGACCGCCTGGATCTTCTCGAAATAGGTCTTGGGCGGCGTGATCACGCCGCCGGCGCCCATGATCGGCTCGGCGATGAAGGCCGCGCAGTGCTCGGCGCCGCCTTCGGCCAGGATCTTCTGCTCCAGCGCCTCGGCCATGCGCGTGGCGAACTGCTCCTCCGTCTCGCCCGGCTTGCCGAAACGGTAGTAGTGCGGGCATTCGGTGTGGACGATGTTCGCGATCGGCAGGTCGAAGTCGCGGTGGTTGTTCGGCAGGCCGGTCAGGCTCGCCGCCGCCACGGTGACGCCGTGATAGCCCTTGATGCGGGCGATGATCTTCTTCTTCTTCGGCCGGTCGAGCGCGTTGTTGTAGTACCAGACCAGCTTGACGACCGTGTCGTTGGCCTCGGAGCCGGAATTGGCGAAGAACACCTTCGACATCGGCACCGGCGCGATCTTGATCAGGCGCTCGGCCAGGTCGATGCCGGGGTCGTGCGACTTGCCGGCGAAGGTGTGATAGCTCGGCAGCCGGCGCATCTGCTCGACCGCCGCGTCGATCAGGCGCTCCTCGTTGAAGCCCAGCGACACGCACCACAGGCTCGCCAGGCCTTCGATGTACTTGTTGCCTGCGTCGTCGGTCACCCACACGCCCTTGCCCTCGCGCATGACCAGCGGACCCTCGGTCTGATGCGCCTTGAGGTTGGTGTAGGGGTGCACGAAGTACTGGATGTCCCGTGCGGACGGCGAATTGACGAGCGGTTTCATGGTTTTATGGCCCCAAGCCTGTCGTTGGATGAGGCATTATAGCCGGCCCGGCCGGGGCGACGCCACCCCGGCCCAAGCGGACGGGGCATGCGCGGAGCGGTGCGCCGGCCCCAACGGCGGCACGGGCTTTCGCGCGACCGGTGTGCAGCGGGCGCTCGCCTTGCCGGGCGGCCGCTGCCCGTTCGTTATATGGGTACCCATATTCTTATGCCCATCCGGATGGTGCCCATGAAGACGACGATCGAGATATCCGACGCGTTGCTGCGGGAAGCTCGCAAAGTCGCCGCCCGCGAGGGAGTGACGTTGCGCGCGCTGGTGGAGCGCGGCCTCCATCGGGTCATCGGCGAAACCAGGCAAGGGGCGGCGTTCGAGCTGCGACGGGCCGGTTTCAAGGGCAAAGGCCTGCAGCCGCGCCTGCGCGGCGAAGCGTGGGATCGCTTGCGCGATCTCGCATATGAAGGTCGCGGCGCTTGATCGCCGTCGACACCAACATCCTCGTCTACGCTCACAGGGAAGACTCGCCGTTTCACGAACCGGCATTGCGGAGGCTGACGGAGCTGGCCGAGGACCGGCGATGTGGGCGATTCCGTGGCCCTGCCTGCATGAGTTCCTCGCGATCGTGACCCACCCGCGCATCTATGGACCGCCTACGCCCCTGGCGCGGGCGCTGGAGCAGGTCGATGCCTGGGTCGAGTCTCCGACGCTGACGTTGCTGGCCGAATCGGCTGCTCACCGGCAGACGCTTCGGGCACTCCTGGTCGGCGGTCGTGTCAGCGGGGCGCACGTCCACGACGCGCGCGTTGCCGCTCTTTGCCGACAGCGTGGCGTGCGCGAGCTTTGGTCGGCCGATCGCGACTTCGGCCGGTTCGCCGGCCTGGCGGTCGCCAATCCGCTGGTCGGTGGCGGAAGGACCTGAGACCGCAACGGTGCTACGGCGCGATCAGCGGCGCAGCGTGCGGTAGATCAGCAGCACCAGCACGCTGCCGCCGATCGCGACCATGATGCTGTGGAGGTTGACGCCGGTGACCTCGCCCCGGCCGAGGCCGGTGGCGATGAAGCCGCCCAGCATGGCGCCGGCGACGCCGATCAGGATGGTCAGTATGAAGCCGCCGGGATCGCGGCCGGGCATGATGAGCTTGGCGAGGATGCCGGCGATCAGGCCGAGCACGATCCAGGAGAGTATCCCCATCGGGCGCTCCCTGCGCGAGGAGCCGCAAGACTACGTCAGTGTGCGGCGCGGGTGAACTGGAAGCTGCCGCGGCAGCCGTAGCCGTCGAGCCGCCAGGTGCCCGTGAAGCGGTCGTCTTCAATCGTGCCCTGGAAGCGATAGGAGGTGAAGTTCGTGTTCACTTCGTTGAACAGCCGCACGACGAGGTCCTTGACCGCGCCCTCGCCCGGCAGCGTGCCCTCGACGCTCGCGCGGTAGAGCGACTTGCTGGCGAGGTCGAGATCGTAGCTGCGCTGGTCGTCCAGGGTCACGCGGCCGCCGACGATCTCGCTCTGCTCGACCTGGAATTCGATCTTGCCCGGGCGGCACAGATGCCGCTCCTCGGGGGTCGCCTCGGCGCGCTCCAGGGTGCCGGTCCAGCTTCCGTCGCTCGCTCCCGGCGGCATGCCGATCGGCGGCAGGTCCGACGGCAGCGGCCGGGCGGCGACGGCGCGGTCGGCAGGCTTCGCTGCCGGTGCCGCCGGCGACGCCGGCTTTGCCGCGGCCGGCTTCGCGCCGCCGAGCGATTTCCGCTTCTCCGGCTCGATCGCGAGCGGCGCGAGCGCGAGCTCGGGCGGATTGTTCGCGCGCAGCTGCCGGAGGCGGCGTTCGGCGAAGCCCGCGAAATTGCCGCGCGGGAACATCTGCAGGAACAGCTCGAGCTCCTCCGGATCGTTGGTCTTCTGCGCGCCTTCCCACATGGCCAGCTCTTCGCGATCGGCTTTCAGCGCCGCCAGCCTTGCGGCGGCCTCGGCCCGGTGCCTGCCGTCGGGATGGCGGCCGAGGAACCATTCCCAGCGTTCGAGCGACTTGCTGTCCATGACCTTGCGCCAGTCGTCCTCCTCGCCGCCCTTGGCCGCCGCCACAAGCGGCGCGGACGCGCCCTGGCGGAACCTGAAGTCGTCCGTGCCCTGGACGGCGACGAACGGCGACTGCCTGCCACCCGACCGCCGCGACACCGCGACCCGCGTGCGGTCGAAGGTCTGCGGCGCGGACAGGCCCGGCTCGTCGAGGGCGCTGAGCAGCGCGCCGGCGAACAGGCTGTTCTCGCCGGGGCCGCCGGCGGCGCCACGCTCGCCCGCGCCGGCCGCGAAGGCGACCAGCAAGGCGCGGCCGCCGGTCGACGGCACCTGCATCGACGCGAGCCCGGTCTTGACCGAGAACGGCGGCCGGGTCGGCGGCGACGCGCCGGGCGCGGCGCCCCGCGGCGGCCCCGCCGGCTGGAAGGCGTTGTCGCGGCAGGCGTCGAGCACCACCATGTTGAGCCGGTTGCGCGCGCCGACCATCTCGTCGATGACGCGCTCCGCCGACACCGTCACGTCGGGAACCAGCGCCGCCGAGTCGAGCTTCGCGTCCACGCCCGCCAGGTAGTTGCGCCCGTCGAGCTGCATGCCGTGGCCGGCGAAGTAGAACAGCCCGACCGCGTTCGGCTTCCGCTTCAGGTTCGCGGCGAGGGCGAGCAGCTCCTCGATGATGACCTTGCGCTCGACATCGGTCTTCAGGACGACGCGGAACCCGAGCTCGCGCGCGAGCTTGTCCGCCAGGGCCCGGGCGTCGCGCGCGGCGTTGTCGAGCCGCGGCAGGAGCTGCCTGTGCCAATAATCGTCGTTGCCGATGACGAGGGCATAACGATCCGCGGCGGCGCCGGCGGGGACCGGCGCCTGTGCCGACGCCGCGCTCCACAGGCAGCAGGCGCCCAACACCCCGGCCACCGATGTCCGTCCCCTGGACACGGCATCCTCGCGCGCGTGATCTCCCCCGGGCGGAGCGTGCCAAATTTCCCCTGCGGTTGCAACGTGCCGAAGCCGCGTCAGGCAAGGATGGTTGTAGACGGAAGAAACCCGCGGCGCGCGATCCGCCCCGACTGGACTTGCCGTCTCGCGGCCTTTAAAGAATTGCGCAAGCCATGTGCGCGCGTGGCGGCGCCGGGATCGGCGCGGCGGCCCGAACGACCAAGGGGGAGAACCATGTTCACGCAATCGCTTTCACGGATCGGACTCTACGCCCTGACCACGGCCGTGCCGGTGGCGCTGGTCGCCGCGGCGCCGGCCGCGGCCAAGACGCTGAAATGGGCGAGCCAGGGCGACCTCAACTCGGCCGACCAGTACATGCGCAACCAGACCCTCTCGCTCAGCATCATGAGCAACGTCTACGAGGGCCTGATCCGGCGCAACCCGGCGACGCTGGCGATCGAGCCGAACCTGGCGGAGAAGTGGGAGATCGTCGAGCCGACGCGCTGGCGCTTCCACCTGCGCAAGGGCGTCAAGTTCCACGACGGTAAGCCGTTCACGGCGGACGACGTGGTGTTCTCGGCCGATCGCGCGCGCAGCAAGGGCTCGGACATCAAGGGGCGTCTGCCCGGCGTCAAGGAAGTGAAGAAGGTCGACGACTACACGGTCGACTTCGTCACCGAGAAGCCGAACCCCATTCTGCACGTGGAATGGGCCACCTGGGGCATGTACTCCAAGGGCTGGTCGATCGACAACAAGTCGACCGAGGTAGTCGACCCGACCAAGGGCGAGGCGCCGAACTTCGCCACCACCAACGCCAACGGCACCGGCCCGTTCAAGCTCAAGAGCCGCGAGGCCGACGTCAAGACGGTGTTCGAGGCCAATCCCGACTGGTGGGGCAAGAAGAACTTCCCGAACAGCAACGTCACCGAAGTGATCTTCACGCCGATCAAGTCGGCGCCGACGCGCGTCGCGGCGCTGCTGTCGGGCGAGATCGACTTCATGGAGCCCGTCCCGGTCCAGGACATCGACCGCATCAACAACAACAAGGGCACGCGCGTGATCTCGTCGCCCGAAACCCGCGTGGTCTATTTCGGCTTCGACCATCACCGCGACGAGCTGCTGTACTCGAGCGTCAAGGGCAAGAACCCGTTCAAGGACAAGCGGGTGCGTCAGGCCTTCCTGCACGCGATCGACATCGAGGCGATCAAGACCAAGGTCATGCGCAACATGGCCGCGCCCTCGGCGATGATGATCGGCAAGGGCATCCACGGCTGGAGCGCCGATTTCAAGCGCCTGCCCTACGACCCCAACAAGGCCAAGCAACTCCTCGCCGAGGCCGGCTATCCCAACGGCTTCGAGGTCCAGCTCGACTGCCCGAACGACCGCTACGTCAACGACGAGCCGATCTGCCAGGCCACGGTCGGCATGCTGCAGCGCATCGGCGTCAAGGTGAACCTGGTGACCAAGTCGAACACCGTGCTGTTCGGCGAGTACCAGAAGATGGAGACCAGCTTCTTCATGCTGGGCTGGGCGCCGGGCAGCTACGACTCGTGGAATCCGATGCAGTTCCTGCACCGCACCGTGCCGACCGGTCCCGACGGGAAGTCGATCCCCAGCTGCTGCAACTACGGCCGGTATTCGAACAAGGCGTTCGATGCCCTGGTCGACAAGATCGGGCAGGAGACCGACCAGAAGAAGCGCGACGAGCTCATCAAGCAGGCCTGGACGATCTCGATCGACGACGTTGCCTATATCCCGCTGCACCAGCAGGCCATCGCCTGGGCCGCGCGCGACAGTGTGGCCAAGCTCGAGCCGCACGCCGGCAACGAGTTCCTGTGGTGGTACGTGCAGATGAAGTGAGGCCAGGCCTCGATTTCGTCGCGGGACGGGGCCTTGACGGCCCCGTCCGCATTTGAGGTCGGCGGTCTTGTTTCGCTGGGCGCATTGACGCAGGATAGCGCCGCCGATTCACCCGCAACGCGAATTTCCTCGTCATGATCGCTTACATCATCGAGCGCGTGATCCAGTCGTTGCTGGTGCTGGTCGTCGTGGCGCTGGTGTCGTTCGCCGTGTTCCAGTTCGTCGGCGACCCGGTGCAGCAGATGATCGGGCAGGATACGACGCCCGAGGACGTCGCGCGCATGCGCCGGAATCTCGGCCTCGACGAGCCCTTCCTCGTCCAGTTCGCCCGCTTCATGGGCAACGTGCTCCAGGGTGATTTCGGCGTCAGCCTGCGGACCGTCCGGCCGGTCAACGAACTGATCGCCGAGCGCCTGCCCGCGACGCTGGAGCTGTCGGGCATGGCGGCGCTGTTCGCGCTGGTCTTTGCCATCCCGCTCGGCGTGTTCACCGGCTTGAAGCCGCAGCACTGGCTCAGCCGCGCCTTCCTCGCACTGTCGCTGGTCGGCATCTCGCTGCCGACCTTCCTGATCGGCATCCTGCTGATCCTGGTGTTCGGCGTCATCCTCGGCTGGCTGCCGACCTTCGGGCGGGGCGACGTGACCCGGATCGGCTTCTGGACCACGGGGCTCATGAGCGTCAGCGGCTGGAAATCGATCATCTTGCCGGCGGTGACGCTCGGCCTGTTCCAGCTGACGCTGATCATGCGGCTGGTGCGCTCCGAGATGCTCGAGGTGCTGCGCACCGACTATATCAAGTTCGCGCGCGCCCGCGGCCTCACCAACCGAGCCGTGCATTTCGGCCACGCGCTGAAGAACACGCTGATCCCGGTGATCACGATCACCGGATTGCAGCTCGGCGGCATCATCGCCTTCGCGATCATCACCGAGACCGTGTTCCAGTGGCCGGGCATGGGCCTCCTGTTCCTGCAGGCGGTGCAGTTCGCCGACATACCGGTGATGTCGACCTACCTGCTGCTGATCGCGCTGTTCTTCGTCGGCATCAACCTGATCGTGGACCTGCTCTACTACCTAGTCGACCCGCGCCTGCGCGCCGACCGCAACGCGCTCGAGCGGGGCGTCTAGGCCATGGCGGCGCCCGGCATGCTTGCGCGGATGCTCGACAGCGACATCTGGCACAGCTTCCGTTCGTCCAGGACCACCGTCGTGGCGGCGGCCGTCACGATCGTGATGGTCCTCGCCGCCGTGCTCGCGCCCTGGATCACGCCGCAGAACCCATGGGATCCCGGCGCGCTGCAGTTGATCGACGCGTTCAACCCGCCGGTGTGGTCGAAGGACGGATCATGGCAGTTCGTGCTCGGCACCGACGACCAGGGCCGCGACATGTTCTCGGCCATCCTCTACGGGCTGCGCGTGTCGCTGACGGTGGGCTTCCTTGCCGTGCTGTTCGCCATGGCGCTCGGCATCGCCGTCGGACTGATCGCCGGCTACGTCGGCGGCGTGACCGAGACCATCATCATGCGGCTCGCCGACGTGCAGCTCACCTTCCCGACCATCCTGATCGCGCTGATGATCGACGGGGTGACGCGCGCGATGCTGCCGGCGGACCTGCACAACCGCATCGCCGTCTTCGTGCTGGTGTTCGCCATCGGCATCTCGAACTGGGTGCAGTACGCCCGCACCGTGCGCGCCTCGACCCTGGTCGAGAAGCGCAAGGAATACGTCCAGGCCGCGCGCGTGATCGGCCTGCATCCGGCGCTGATCATGCTGAAGCACGTCCTGCCCAACGTCATGGGGCCGGTGCTGGTGATCGCCACGGTCGGCCTGGCGGTGGCGATCCTGACCGAGGCCACGCTCAGCTTCCTCGGCGTCGGCGTACCGCCGACCGCGCCCTCGCTCGGCACGCTGATCCGCATCGGCAACAACTTCCTGTTCTCGGGCGAGTGGTGGATCGTGATCTTCCCCGGCATCACGCTGGCCGTGCTGGTGCTGGCCGTCAACCTGCTCGGCGACTGGCTGCGCGACGCGCTCAACCCGAAGCTCAGGTAGGAATCGGGCAGGCGCCATCCGCCGGCCGCCGCGAGGTCCGTCGGTCGTCGTTGTGAGCGTCCGGCCCGCTTTGTAAGATCGCGCCATGCCGCTCCACATCGGAATCGTCGGCTGCTCCGCCGAGGGCGCCGCCCTCTGCTATCGGACGATCTGCGCGGAAGGCGCCGCGCTGCTCGAGCCGCACGGCCATCCCGAGGTCTCGATGCACACGCCGTCGCTCGCCGACTACGTGAAATGCCTCGAGCGCGACGACTGGAACGGCGTCGGTGCACTGATGCTCGCCTCCGCCGACAAGCTCGCCCGGATCGGCGCCGATTTCCTGATCTGCCCCGACAATACGATCCACCAGGCCCTGCCGGCCGTCCTGCCGCGCTCGCCGCTGCCCTGGCTGCACATCGCCGAGGTCGTCGCCGCGGAAGCGGCCGCGCGCGGGTTCGGGCGCCTCGGGGTCCTCGGCACGCGCTGGCTGGTCGACAGCGAGGTCTATCCGCAGAAGCTCGCGGCGCGCGGCCTCGCGCATATGCGGCCGAGCGCCGCCGAGCGCGACGAGATCAACCGCATCATCATGGACGAGCTGGTCTGCGGCACCTTC
>JAKLKW010000192.1 GCA_023150455.1 Alphaproteobacteria bacterium
CGGCGCCCGGGCGCAGCAGCGGCAGGATCAACAGGCCGGTCGCGATCGCCAGCAACCCCAGCCAGTCGACCGCCGGCCGCCAGCTCCACGCGGCGACCGCGAGCGCGACCGTGGCGGGCACCACGACCTTGCCCACGTCGCCGAGGAAATTGTAGGTGCTGAGCGCGACGCGCAACTGCGTGCCCGCCGCCGAGCGCGCGATCAGGCTGCTGCTCAAGGGGTGCTGCACGGCGGCGCCGATGCCCGTCAGCAGCATCGCCGCCGCCAGGCCCCGGAATGCGCCGCTCCAGCCCGCCGAGAGGAAGCCCAGCCCGACCAGGATCGTGCCGCCGGCCAGCACCGCGCGCTCGCCGATGCGTTCGGCCAGCATGCTGGCCGGCAGCTGCAGGCCCGCCATGCCGAGCGAGTACAGCGCCTTGAGCGCGCCGGTCTGGGCCAGGGTCAGGCCGAACTCGGCCTGCCAGATCGGCAGGAACAGGTAGATCGCGTCGCTGAACCCGTCATGCAGGGCGTGCACGCCACCGCAGGTCGCCAGCGTCGAGCGCGCGGCGCGCACCGGCGCCGCTGCGACCGGCGCAACGGGCGTCGCCGTGCCGGTCATGCGCGACCCATGAACCGCTCGAGCGCCGCGTGGGTCGTCGCCGGCGCGTGCAGCCCGAGCTTGGAGCGGCGCCACAGGATGTCGTCCGCCGTCAAGGCCCATTCCTCGTCGACCAGGTACCGCGCTTCCCGCTCGTAGAGGCCGGCGCCGAAGTCGCGGCCGAGCGCGGCGGTGCTGCCCGCGCCGTCCAGCACGCGCTCGACGCGCGTGCCATAGGCACGGGCCAGGCGGCGTGCGAGCGCGGGCGGCAGGAACGGGTAGCGCCGCCGCATGTCGACCAGGAAGGCGGCGAAGTCGCCCTCCATGTCGCCGCCCGGCAGGGCGGCGCGTGCCGTCCAGGAAGGCTTCGCGCCGGGCAGGAACGGCGCGAGCTTCCCGAGCGCGTGCTCGGCCAGACGGCGGAACGTCGTGATCTTGCCGCCGTAGATCGACAGCTGCACGGGCTGGTCCTGTCCCCCTTCGACCGACAGGACGTAGTCGCGCGTCACGACCGAGGGATTGGCGCTCGCGTCGTCGAACAGCGGGCGCACCCCGGAATAGGTCCACACGACGTCGTCCGGCGCGGGCGCGCGGCGGAACCAGCGGCCGACGACGGTGCACAGGTAGCGGATCTCGTCGTCGCTGATGGCGACCCGGGCGGGATCGCCCACGAAGGGAACGTCGGTCGTGCCGATCAGGCTGTACTCGCCCTCGTAGGGAATGACGAAGACGATGCGCCGGTCCTCGTTCTGCAGGATGTAGGCATGCTCGCCCTCGTAGAGCCGGGGCACGACGATGTGGCTGCCCTTCACGAGTCGCGGCGGACGCGCGTCGTTGCGGCCCATGACCTGCCCGAGCACGTGGCCGACCCAGGGGCCGGCCGCGTTGACCAGCACGCGCGCCCGCACCCGTCGCTCGTCGCCCTGCCGGGCGCGCAACACCGCGGTCCAGCCGCCGCCGGCGCGGTGCGCCGCGACGCACTCTGTTCGGGTCAGCACGACCGCGCCGCGCTCGGCCGCGTCGCGCGCGAGCAGGACGACGAGGCGCGCATCGTCGACCCAGCAATCGGAATAGGCGAAGCCGCGGCAGAAGTCGGGCTTGAGCGGCCGTCCCGCCGGGTGGCGGTCGAGCCTGAGGCTTTCCGAGCCCGGCAGCGCCTTGCGCCGTGCCAGGTGGTCATAGAGGTACAGGCCGGCGCGAATCATCCAGGCCGGCCGCAGATGCCCGTCATGCGGCAGCACGAACCTCAAGGGGCTGATGAGGTGGGGCGCCGATGCGAGCAGCACCTCGCGCTCCTGCAGGGCCTCGCGCACGAGGCGGAACTCGTACTGCTCGAGATAGCGCAAGCCGCCGTGGATCAGCTTGGAGCTGGCCGAGGAGGTGGCGCTGGCGAGGTCGCTCTTCTCGCACAGCAGCACCTTGAGCCCGCGGCCCGCGGCGTCGCGGGCGATGCCGACGCCGTTGATCCCGCCGCCGATGACCAGCAGGTCGAAGTCCTGTCCTTCCGTGTGGGGCATACGCCGCAGAATATTGCGCCGCGCCGCCGTCGTCATCGCGAAATGTGACAGTTTGATGACTTGACCCCCACGGGACCGGCCGGGATCATCCCCGGCAACGATCAGACCAGGGACGGGAGGACGCGGCATGGCCGGCCAGGCCTATCTGCTCGCGATCGACCAGGGCACCACCAGCAGCCGCGCCATCGTGTTCGACCAGGCGCTGAGGCCGCTGGGTGTCGGCCAGCAGGAGTTCCGCCAGATCTTCCCCGCCGACGGATGGGTCGAGCACGACCCGGAAGACATCTGGGCGACCGTCGTCCAGGTCTGCCGCGAGGCGCTGAAGGCCGCCCAGGTGCGGCCGGCCGCGCTGGCCGGGATCGGCATCACCAACCAGCGCGAGACCACGCTGCTGTGGGAGCGCGCCTCGGGCAAGCCGGCGCACAACGCGATCGTCTGGCAGGACCGCCGCACGGCCGATCGGTGCCAGATGCTGAAGGACGCCGGCAAGGAGGCGCTGGTCCGCCGCAAGACCGGCCTGGTCCTGGATCCTTATTTCTCCGGCACCAAGCTGGCCTGGCTGTTGGACAACGTGCCGGGCGCGCGCGCCCGGGCCGAGCGCGGCGAGCTCGCCTTCGGCACGGTGGACAGCTTCCTGCTCTGGCGCCTGACCGGCGGCAAGGCGCACGCGACCGACGCGACCAACGCCTCGCGCACGCTGCTCTTCGACATCGGGCGCTGCGACTGGGACGACGAGCTGCTGGCGATGCTCGGCGTGCCGCGCGCGCTGCTGCCGCGGGCGCTCGACAGCGCGGCGGCGTTCGGCGTCTGCGAGGCGGGCGTGTTCGGGGCGGCGACGCCGGTTCTCGGCATCGCCGGGGACCAGCAGGCGGCGACGATCGGCCAGGCCTGCTTCGCGCCGGGCGACATCAAAAGCACCTACGGCACGGGCGCCTTCGTGCTGGTGAACACCGGCGAGCGCATCGTCGAATCGCGCCACGGGCTGATCTCGACCGTCGCCTACCGGCTCGGCGGCAAGGCGACCTATGCGGTCGAGGGCAGCATCTTCAACGCCGGCACGGCGGTGAAATGGCTGCGCGACGAATTGAAGATGATCGGCACCGCGGCCGACACGGAGCGCCTCGCGCGCTCGATCCCCGACACGGGCGGGGTCTACCTGGTGCCCGCCTTCACCGGGCTCGGCGCCCCGCACTGGGATCCCGACGCGCGCGGCGCGCTGCTGGGCCTGACGCGCGACACCGGCGTGGCCGAGGTCGCGCGCGCGGCGCTGGAATCGGCCTGCTACCAGACGCGCGACCTGATCGACGCGATCCGCGAGGACGGCGTCACGCGCCTGACCGGGATCCGGGTCGACGGCGGCATGGTCGTGAACGACTGGGCGATGCAGTTCCTGGCCGACGTGCTGGAGCTGCCGGTGGAGCGGCCGGTCGTGACCGAGACGACGGCGCTGGGCGCGGCCTCGCTGGCGGGGCTTGAGGCGGGCTTGTTCCGCTCGCTCGACGACGTCGCCGCGGCCTGGCAACGCAACCGGCGCTTCGAGCCGGCGATGGCGGCGGGGGAACGCGAACGCGTCCTGGGCGGATGGCGCGACGCGGTGGGGCGCGTCTTGAGCGAGCGCGCCGCGCGCCGGCGCTAGAATGGCGGACGGCCGCCGGGCTTCCCTCCGAAGCCCGGCGGCCGTCCTTGTCGCCCCCGGAAATGGGCTGGGTGGACCGGCCAGGGGTAGAAGCGTTACTGGAACAGGGAGAGGATCGCCTGCTCGCTCTGCGCCGCGAGGCTCAGCGAGTTGACGCCGAGCTGCTGGCGGGTCTGCAGCGCCAGCAGGTTCGCGCCTTCCTCGTTCATGTCGGCGGACACCAGCTTGTCCGAGCCTTCCTTCAGCGTGTCGATCAGCGTCTTGGTGAAGTCGAGCCGCGTCTGGAGCAGCGTGTTCTGCGAGCCGAGCGTCGAGGCCGCGGTGCGCAGCTGGCCAAGCGCGCTCGAGTAGTCGTCGATGTCGGCGCCGACGTCGCCGATCGTGCCCCAGTTGTTGGTCGCCGTGGAGATGTCGGCGCCGAGGTTGGAGGCCGAAAGGTTGATGCCGGTGATGGTCAGCTCGATGGTCGAGTCTTCGTTGAAGTTGACCTGCAGGTTGTCCGGCGTGCTCTTGATCAGGTTGACGCCGTTGTAGCTCGAATCGTTGATCAGGTTGTTGAGCTGGGTCGCCAGGCGCTCGGCCTGGTTGGCCAGCGCCGAGCGCTCCGTCGCGGTCAGCGCGGTGCGCGCGCTCTCCGCCAGGCCCTTGATCTGCTCGACGATCTTGGTCGCCTGCTCGATGCCGTTCAGCGCGGTCTTGAGCGTCTGTACGCCCTGATCGACGCTGTCCTTGATGCCGCTGAGGTCGCCGGCGCGGTTGACCAGCGAGCGCGACTGGAAGAACGCCGATGCGTCATCCAGCGCGCTGTTGACCTTGAGGCCGGTCGACAGGCGCTCTTGCGTGCGCCCGATCAGCTTCGTCGTGTTCTGCAGCGCCAGCAGGTTGGTCCGCGTAGCTGCGGAAAGATTGACTTGCGCGGCCATGATACTGCTCCCAATCCCAAATGGGTCCGTGGTGCGACTGGCCTGGCACGTCCGCAAGCCCCGTGCCACACGACAACGCATTGGAATCGTTGAGTAATATAAAGAGGCCGCCCGGCAGGTCCGGCGCAAAAGGTGCCGGCGGCAACCCTGCAGGGGAAAATTCTTCCCGGTGCGGCCGGCAAAGCCGACCCGTCATTCTACGGGCGATAAAAGTCGGTAAAGGCCGTGCAGGACGTGTCGCGGACGAGCCGTGTGAAGACCCGGTACTCGTCCCAGACGGCGTAGACGTCGGCCGTCGCGCCGTTGGCGAAACTGAAATAAGCGTGGTTGCGGGCGCGGTAGCGCTGTCCGAACAAGAACTCCGGCTCGTTCAGCACGTGCACCTTGTCCGGGTCGCCGAGCTGCCGGGCCAGGCGCTGCACGGTGGCGACGAACAGGGCGCGGCACTCGGCATAGTCCTTGGCTTCGGCCGCGAGCAGGTTGTCGCTGGTGATCCGGTCGACGCGCCCGCCGCTGTCGAACTGCACGCGCAGGCGGAACTTGCTGCTGGGGCTGGACTGGCCGGGCTCCTTGCGCTCGATCAGGATCCAGTATTCGCCCTTCTCGCGGTTGAACTCGCCGTCCGGCCGGGCCTCCTTGACCTCGTCGAGCGTCATGCCGAAACGGATGCGCGCGTAACCGTCCAGGTCGCGGCCCGACGCGCCGGCCGCCGGCGCCCAGACGGCAACCGTGCCCGACAGCAGGGCGCTCGCGGCGACCGCTCGTACCTTGGCGATTCGATGATGCATCTTCGGGCGCATCGTGGGGCGCATCGTGGCATGCATTGGTACCAGCAACGGGGCAGGCTGTTAACTGCGCCGCGGCCCGGTATGCTCGCCGAGCATCAGTCCTGCCGCGCGAAGGAGGCACCATGTGTCGCTGGCTGGCATATTCCGGCCGTCCGATCCCGATGGCCACGCTGCTCTTCCAGCCCAGCAACTCGCTGATCCGGCAGAGCCTGTCCGCCCGGCGCAGCGTCGTGCCGACCAACGGCGACGGCTTCGGCCTGGGCTGGTACGGCGAGCTGGCGACGCCGGGCCTGTTCCGCGACACCATGCCGGCCTGGAACGACAGCAACCTGTTGAGCCTGTCCGAGCAGATCCGCTCGCACCTGTTCTTCGCGCATGTGCGCGCCTCGACCGGCACGCCGACGACGCGGCTGAACTGCCATCCGTTCCGCCACGGCTCATGGCTGTTCATGCACAACGGCCAGATCGGCGGCTATGCGCGCATAAGGCGCGAACTGGAAGGGCTGATCCCGGGCGATTACTACAACCATCGCTGGGGCAGCACCGACAGCGAGGCGTTCTTCCTGCTGGCGCTCGCGCACGGGCTCGATCACGACCCGCTCGGCGCGCTCGGGACCACGGTGGTCGCGATCGAATCGATCATGGAGGCGCACGACGTCGACGAGCCCTTGCGCATCACGGCGGCCGCCAGCGACGGGCGGCGCATCGTCGCGCTGCGCTACTCGACCGACGCCCGCTCGCCGACCTTGTTCTATGCCACCGGCAGCGAGGTGGCGGTGATCGACGGCGACTGCCGTTTCAGCGAGGGCGACGGCTCGGTGCTGGTGCTGTCCGAGCCCCTCGATGCGGTGCCCGGGTTCTGGCATGAGGTGCCGGAGGGGTACGCGCTGATCGCCGATGGCGGCACGGTGACGCTCAATGCCTTCGCGCCGCAGCCGCTCGGCCGGGTGTGCCCGGGCGAACGTGACGCCGAGGCGGCCATGAGGCCCTGACGAAGGGCGTCGGCGGCGCGATACGATGCGATCGGGCGGCCGCTAGAAGTTCACGCGCAGGCCGATCCAGCCCTGGTGCGAATCGATCCCGACGTCGAAATTCCCGCCGGTGCTGTCGGTGAACGAGGCGTCGTTGAGGGTCAGGTAGCGATAGCCCGCCTCGGCCGTGAACATCGAGGTGATCTTGTAGGCGACGCCGATCAGCGCGTGGAAGGCCAGCACCGTGTCGCTGCCGTCGGCGAAGCGGAAGATGTTGCCGTTGCTGGTGCCGGTCACGTTGTCCATGTTCACATGGGCGAAGCCGACGCCGCCGCCGACGAAGGGCTGCACCGGATAGCCGAAATCGACGTCCAGCATCGCGTTCACGAAGCCGGTGAATATCTGCATGTTGCCGCTGAGCGAGGGCGCCGCGTTCATGTCGGTCCTGAGCGTGCCGCCCAGGTCGCGGTAGGTGAACTGGGGCGTGGTGAACGAATTCAGGTCGTGCGATTCGTAGGTCCCCATGCCCTCGAGCCGCAGGATGCCCCAGCGATAGCCGCCGGCGCCGCCGCCCATGAACCCGCCCGAGGCGGACAGCGAGCCGCGCGAGATGCCCGGCCCGACGGCGCCGTTCGAGATGTTGTCGCCCTGGATGCTGGGGTCCTCGATGACGGAGTATCCGCCAAAGGCACGCAAATACGGGCCGTCACCCGCCGATCCTTCGGCCGCGCATGCGGGTGGGGTTGCCATCCCGACCAGCAGGATGGCAGCCGACAATGCTGCGAGTGCTACGCTCGCATTGGGCGCGCTCCGCATCATTGTCGACTGCTCCCTGCCCCCCCGAGCAAAGCGGCGTTCGCTTATGTCTTGTGCCGGCCGGGATTTTCCCCCTCGCAGGGGGGGATGCGTCAATCTGTTTCACGGCCGGCCAGGCAATACCACCCGGTCCGTGGCACCGGGGCAACAGGCGCACGCCAAGCCGTTTGCCGTACCCCGGGTCATGCGGCGGAACGGCGCGATTCCCCGTAAAATTCCTGAATTCATTTGCGCGAAAACGGGCACGTTCGCTATATCTGCTGCGGGGGAGCCACCGCATTAGATGGATGTAGGGCAACTATGACATTTGGATGGATGAAGAGCGCGGCAGCGGCTGCGTTCGCGCTTGCGCTGTTCGGCCTCGCGGGCACGGCAGGCGCCGACAACATGGCGCCCGATCAGGCAAAGAAGTTCATTGCGGAGATGGGCGATCGCGCCGTCTCCACCCTGTCGAAGCAAGGCAACCCGGCCGAGCGCAACAAGGAGTTCACCAACCTCATGCTCGAGGGGATGGACTTCGATTCGCTCGCGCTCGCCACGCTGGGCAAGATGGCGCGCACGGCCTCGGCGCCGGACAAGAAGGAGTTCACGCGCCTGTTCGCGGCCTACGTGATCGACGTGGCGCTCGAGAAGTTCGGCAACATCCAGATCAACAAGTTCGCCATCGGCGCGGTCAAGGCGGAGCCCAACGGCGACGCCAAGGTGGACACCGTGATCGACCGCTCGGGCGACAAGCCGCTGCAGGTGGCTTGGCGCGTGAAGAACGTCGCGGGCAAGCCGAAGGTCAACGACATGGAAGTCGAGTCGTTTAGCCTTCGCACGCACTACACGGGCGAGTTCGAGCGCGCCGGCGTCAGCACGGTCGGCGGGCTGATCAACAAGCTGAAGGACCTGAACAAGAACTCGAAGGCCTGGCCGGTGGTGCAGCAGGCGATGAAATAGCGCGGAGCGGTTTTTTAACGATTCCCGGCTAAAAAGCCCGGCTGTCGCATCAGGCAGCCGGGCTTTTGCCCGGATGGGCCTAGGCCAAACGAACGGGGCGGGACATGTTGCGTAGGCTTATGGGCATATTGCTGGCGCTGGGGGTTATCTTCGGGTCCGGGCTGGGCTCGGCCCAGGAAGCGGCGGCGGTGAGCCCCGACGCGGCCCGCGAGTTCATCAACAAGCTGGGCCAGCGCACCCTGTCGGTGCTGCAGGCGCAGAACATCTCGCCGCAGCAGCGTGGGGCCGAGCTCGGCCGCATCCTGCTCGACGGCGTCGATTTCGACATCGTGTCCATGCACACGCTCGGCCGCTTCGGCCGCCGGCCCGACAGCAGGGAGTTCCAGGAATTCTCGCTGCTGTTCTCGGCCTACGTGATCGACCTCGCGATCGAGAAGTTCGGCACCATGCCGGTGCAGTCCTATTCGATCGTCTCCGCCCAGAGCCTGCCCAATGGCGACGTGACGGTGCACACGACCGTCGTTCCCGGGAGCGGGCAGACGCTGAACGCGGGTTGGCGCGTGCGCCAGACCGCGGCCGGTCCAAAGATCATCGACATCGTGGTCGACGGCTACAGCATGACCACGCATTTCGCCGGGCAGTACCAGGACTGGCTGTCCAAGGCCGGCCTCGAGGGCCTCGTCAGCAAGATGCGCGGCCAGACCAGGAACTCGCCCTCGCTCGTGCTGGTCAAGAGCGTGCGCGGCCGCTAGCCGTCACGACCCCGATCGCCCCGATCGAGGCCGGCGACGCCGTTCGCGCCTGGTCGTCATCTATTTGATCTTCTTATAAGAATCGCTCACGTTCGGGCTTCCCGCGGGAGCCGCGCCTGTTCATCCACCGTTCAGCTTGCCAGGGTTAACGTTTCCTCTACTGGCACCGAGCCGGACGGGGTTTGTTGCCCAAGGAGGGCGAAATGCGCAGGAAGAACGGGCATTTGGCTTCTGCCGCGGCGTTGGCCATCGGCCTGACGGTGGGGATTGGCGGGACCGCCATGGCCGCCGGGCCCGCCTCCGGAGCCGCGGCCGCGAGCCGCGCCGAGGTCGCCGATGGCGTCGCGAAGGTCAACCATCACTGGCGCGGTCATCGCAGCCACTATCGGCACGGTCACTATTACGGCTGGGGCCGGCCATACTACCGGCCGTACTACGCCCCCTATGTCTATGCGCCGCCGCCCGTCGTCTACCGGCCGGCGCCCTATTACTACTACTCGCCCTATTACTACGGGCCGCAATACTACTACTACGGGGTGCCGTAAGCGCGTACGGACCGCACCGTGCCCTGGCGGGTGCGGTCGGTCCGATTTTGTCCAGGCGGCGGCGCGGTCGTCAGAC
>JAKLKW010000193.1 GCA_023150455.1 Alphaproteobacteria bacterium
TGGATTTCGACCCCGGCCACGACCGGCTCGACCTGACCGCCTACGGCTTCGCCGATTTCGCCGCGGCGATGGCGAACGCCAGCCAGTCCGGCGCCAACGTGGTGTTCACCTTCGGCGCCGGCGACATGTTCACGGTGAACGGAACGCTGCTGGCCGACCTGAGCGCCGCCAACGTCGTGATCTAGCGCCCGCCGCCGTGCCGCCTTCTCGCCCGCCCCGGCGCGGGCGCGTCGGGCCGGCATTTCCGCCCCCCGCGCTCCACCTGCGGAACCGGCCGCTGGGCCGCACGTTGGCTTACGTCGCGTCGCAGGCAAGCGCGATGAAATGAAGCCGGCGCGCCGTGTCGGGCGCGGCGTCCCTGGCGCGCGAAAGGGGGAAGCAATGCGCCCGATACGTCTCGCGTTGTCGATGAACGGCAGGCCAAGCCCGACGACGGTGGTCCCGCCCTTGATCGCGCCATTGCCCATCCCCCGGTCCGGGTCTAGGCTTTCCTCTCATGACGAAACGCATCGCCGGCATGATCGCCGTTGCGCTCGGGAGCGCGGCTCTCGTCGCCGAAGCGGCCTCGACCGCCGTCGATCCGGCCGTCGATCCAAAGAGCGGCACGCGCGGACCGACGCGCGTGCTGGCGGACTGCACCTGTCGTTACGACGGCCGAAGCTACGAGTTCGGCACCGTCGTCTGCCTCCGCACGCCGCAGGGCCTGCGCCTGGCTCGGTGCGGCATGGTACAGAACAACACGTTCTGGGATTACCTCGACCAGCCCTGTCCGCTCGCTTCCCCGACGCCGGATGCGCAATCGAACGGACGCAAGTTGAACCCGCGATTGAGCCGTCCGCCGAGCAGTTGACGCGCCGAGCAGTTGGGCATTGCGCATTCAACTGCCGCGCGCCGAGCGCGCAAGGCAGCGGCTCATGTCGAAAAACCGCCATTTTGTTGTGGCATAAGCGTTGCACGCCACCGCTACAGGAACGGGGCGGCGCGAACGGGCGCCGATAGGGTAGACAGGATGGCTGCCATGGAATTCGACGATCCGTACGACTCGTCGCTGCTGCTGGCGGGCGCGCCGCGCAGCACGCGACCGCTGCTTCAGGTAGAGGGATTGGGCAAGCGCCTCGCGGACGCGGCGTCGCCCGTGCTCCGCGATTGCTGGTTCTCGGCGCGGCACGGCGAGGCCGTGTGCCTTCTGGGGCGCCGGGGATGCGGCAAGACCACGCTGCTCCGCCTGCTGGCCGGGCTGGAGACGGCGAGCGAGGGCGCCGTCGTCGTCGACGGACGCGCGCCGGTCGGGCCGGGCGCGGACCGCGCGCTGGTCGCGGCCGAGCACGGCCTGCTGCGCTGGATGACGCTGATCGACAACATCGCCTTTGCCGTGCGCGGGCGCTGGCCCGGCTGGACGACCACGAAGGTGATGGCGCACAGCCGGCACTATGCCGCGCTGTTCGGATTGAGCCGCGTCGAGGGCAAGAAGCCGGGCCAGGTCGCGGCCGCGGTCAAGCTGCGGGTCGCGCTGGCGCGCGCCTTTGCCGCCGAGCCGAAGCTCATGCTGCTGGACGATCCGTTTGCCGCGCTCGACGTGCCCGCGCGCGGCGCGCTGTTGGACGCGGTCCGGCACCATGGCCTCGAGGCGCGACAGACCGTCGTCATGGCGGCCCATGACATCGACGAGGCCTTGTTCCTGGCCGACCGCATCCTGCTGATGAACGACGGGCCGGACGCGCGCATCGTCGAGTCCGTCGTCAGCACGCTGCCGCGCGAGCGCGCGCGCCTCGAGCTGCACCGGCATCCGCAGTACTACGCGCTGCGCGATCACCTCATCGCCTTCCTGACGGAGCGATCGCAGCTGCGGTCCGGCGGCTTCAAGCCTTCGCGCGATGCGCAGCTTCCGCCCGAAGTGGTCCCGGGCGCGCAGGCGGCCGTGCCTGCGGCGGCGGCGCCCGAGCCCTCTCGACCGGCGGTGCTGGTCGCCGGCCGACCAGCCTCCGCTCGCGAAGCGGGCGAGGCTGCCTAACCCGCCTCCTCCGGCAGGCCGAACAGAGCCTGCGCGCCGGCGAAACCCGGCAGCGCGAATTCGCCGAGCGGGACCAGCGGGTCGGGGCAATGCCGCGCATAGGCGCCGGAGGTGACGATGGAGCGGCCGAGCGTGCCGGCAAGCTTTTCGATGCGCGCCGCGAGATTGACCGCCGGCCCGATGCAGGTGAAGTCAAGCCGGTTGCCGCTGCCGATATTGCCGTAAAGCACCTCGCCCACATGGAGCGCCAGGCCGAACCGGACCGGGTCGCCCGCCGCATCGGCCGCGGTCGCGGCGATCCGGTCGCGCGCCTTGCGCGCCGCGGTGAGCGCGGTTCGGCATGTCGCGGCGGCCCCGCGTGCGCCGATGACCGGGAAGATCGCCAGCAGCCCGTCGCCCATGAACTTGAGCACCTCGCCGCCATGCGCGGCGATCGCCGGCACCTGGCAATCGTAGTAGCGGTTGAGCAGCTCGATCAGCGCCTTCGGCTGCATGCGGTCGGCCCGCGCGGTGAAGCCGCGCATGTCGGACAGCCAGATCACGGCGTCGATCGCCTCGGTGTCGCCGCGGCGGATGCGCCCGGCGAGCACCCGCGCGCCCGCGTGCCTGCCGACATAGGTGTCGAGCAGGTTCGCCGCGGTCCGGCGCAGCATGCGGATCTCGGTGGCGCGCGCCAGCGGCTGGCCGACGTCATCGAGCCCGGCAATCTGCGCCGCGGTGAACCCGCCCGGCTGCCGCGTCGCCCAGGTGACGGCATGCACCGTGCCGTCGCTGAAGAACAGGGGCACCGCCAGATAGTCGGTCGCGCCCTCGGCGCGCAGCTCGGCCACGATCGAATAGTCGCCAGGGCACGCGGCATCGCAAAGGCGGCGGCGCAAGGGCATGCCAGTCTCCAGCACGTGAACGACGGCGCTGCGACGATAGGCGTCGGTCGCCGTCAGCTCGTGCGGCGACGATTCCACGTCGACCGGCACGCCCGGGCGCCAGGTGAAGCGGCTGCCGATCACCTGCGGATCCAGCATGCGCACGAACAGGGCAGCGCGCGACAGCGGGATGCCGCAGGCGGACAGTCGTTCGCACATCTCGGCGACGGCAGCATGCGGGGGCAACACGGCGCGCGCGCCGTCCATCATCAGCCAGGCAGCGACCGTACTTGTGTCGCCGTCGCTCAACGCGCCCTCAGACCCGCGGGCTGGTCCGAACGCCGGGGCGGAGCTTGGTCCAGTCGAGCTTCGCGGGGTCGGCGTGGACGACGCCCGGCGCCTCGACCACCAGGATCTCCTCGGCGATCGGCTGGAAGTCGGCGCGGTAGTGCACCGAGCTCTTGAGGCCCAGGATCTTCTGCTCGGTCGGCTCGACGCCGAGATGGCGGAAGATCGCCTGGTCGGCGAGTTGGACCTTGCGCGACGACACGGCGACCTTGACGCCCGCGAGCTCCAAGAGCGCCATGTGGCCGAGCTGCATGCGCATGCCGCCGTAGAACGGACCGGTGCCGGTGAACCTGCCGTCGCCGAGCCTCAGCACCTTGAACACCGCCTCGAGCGGCTTGTGGCCGGGCACGCGCTTGCCGCCGAGCTTGAGCCGGATCTCGGCGCCTGCGCCGACGCGATGCGCGGCCTGGGCCGATTCCGGGTCGCACAGCAGCCCGAGCGCGGCGCCGGGCGCGCGGTGGCGCACCAGCGCCTCGAGCAGGCCCACGGAGTCGGACGGCGCGCCGCCGCCGGAATTGTCCTGCGTGTCGGCCAGCACGACCGGGCGCGTGGCGCCGCGCGCGACGATCGACATCGCGGTCTTCACCGCCTCGTCCGGATCGTAGAGCCGCCCGGCGAAGGCGCTTTCGCTGTCGAGCATCAGCTTCAGAACGTCGTCCGCCGCCGCGTCGGCGTCGCGCTGCTCGGCGCCGTAGGCCAGGATCGAAGGGCCGCAATGCGCGATGTCGGCGAGCGGAAAGCCCATGTTGAGCGACAGCCCGGCCACCTTGCGGCCGGGCCCGCCTTCGCCGGCGATCACCTGCTCGTAGATGCCCTTGGCCGGCTCGGTGAACGAGGTCTGCCAGGTCAGCGGCACGAGGAACGGCACCTGGCGGAACGCCTTGGCCGGGCGCCTTCCGCTCGCGGCGATTTCGGCCAAGAGGCGCGCGGCGCGCGCGCCGGTCGCGGCCATGTCGACATGCGGATAGGTGCGGTAGGCGACGAGCGCGTCGGCGTGGCGCACCATCTCGGGCCCGACATTGGCGTGCAGGTCCAGGCTCGCGACGATCGGCAGCTTCGCGCCGACCAGCCCGCGCAGGCGCGCCAGCAGCTCGGCCTCGCCGTCGTCGAGGTGCTCGGTAACCATGGCGCCGTGCAGGTCGAGATAGAGCGCCTCGAAGCCGCCGGCCTGCCGCAGATCCTCGCTCAGCATGGCCCAGAAGCGCTCGAACGCGTCGCGCGTGACCTGGGCCGAGGGCGACGCCGCCGCCCAGGTGAGCGGCACGACCTCGTGGCCCATGTCCTCGAGCGCCTCGATGGCGCCGGCCGCCGGCAGGTTGGCGCCCTCGACCGCCTCGGCGATCCGGGCCCCGCGCGACAGGCCGGGCCAGCCGCCGCCCGCGACGAAATCGTCCCACGTCGCCTTGACGGGGGCGAAGGTGTTGGTCTCGTGCTGGAACCCGGCGACGGCGATGCGCATGCGCTTGGCCATGGAGAAGCGACGTCCGTTCAAGTGGATGGCGGCGGGACCGTAGCACGCCGCGTGCCCGGCCGGAACATCGCGCCCATGCACGCCCTGCGCGGCTCGCATGCACTCCAACGGCTATGATGGCCGGACACCATGACGTCGCCCGCCACCGCTGCCACGACCGCCGCCGGCCCGTCGCTCGCCGGCTCGACCCTGCCCGCCATCGCCATGATGGTGCTGGCGCTGTCGGTGCTGCCGGTGTCCGACAGCATCGGCAAGTACCTGACCGCGAGCGTGCCGGTGCTGCAGGTGGTCTGGGCGCGCTATTTCTTCCACCTCGCCGTCGTGACGCCGATCGCGCTTGCCGGCCACGGCCGGCGCGCGCTGGCGCCGCGCGTCGCGGCGCGGCAGGCGATCCGCGGCGTGTTCCTGGTGATGTCCAGCATCTCGTTCTTCTTCGGCCTGCGCTTCCTGCCGCTCGCCGACAGCGTGGCGGTCCTGTTCGTGGCTCCGCTGATCGTGACGGCGCTGGCGCCGCTCGTCCTGGGCGAGCGCGTCGGCTGGCGGCGCTACGCCGCCGTCGCGGTCGGCTTCCTCGGCGCGCTGGCGATCATCCGGCCGGGCGGCGGCGCCTATGGCTGGTACGCGCTGTTCCCACTCGCCTCGGGCTTCTGCTACGCCGGCTACCTGCTGGCGACGCGCAAGCTCGCCGGCAGCGCGCCGCCGATGGTGACGCTCGCGTACACCGCCGTCACCGGCGCCGCGGTCTTGAGCGCGATCCTGCCGTTCGTCTGGCGCTGGCCGACGCCGCTCGAGATGGTGCTGATGGCGTCGATGGGGCCGATCGCCGCCAGCGGGCACTACCTCCTGATCCGCGCGCACGAGCGCGCCCCCGCCTCGCTGCTCGCCCCGTTCTCCTACTGGCAGATCGTCACCACGGCGGCGATCGGCTATGTCCTGTTCGGCGACTTCCCCGACCGCTGGACCTGGACGGGCGCCGCGATCCTGGTCGCGAGCGGCCTCTATGTCTGGCTGCGCGAGCGCAAGCTGGCGCCGCGCCATGGCTGAGCCGACGCTCGTCACGCCGGCGCCGCGCTACGCCGCGTCCTACATCGACGCGCTCGGCGAAGGCTTCCGCCGCGGCACCGAGCCGCCGATGACGCCGGAGCGCATCGCCGCGATCGCGGCCGACGCGACCGGGTTCCTCGCGCGGCTGCTCGACCAGAACCGCACAGTCACGCTGCCGGACGGCACGGTGGTGAAATCCGTGCCCTTCTCCATGCACTGGCTGGTCGAAGGCGATACCTTCATCGGCGAGGCCTGGTTTCGCCACGTCCTGAACGAGCGCCTGCTGCAATCGGGCGGCAATATCGGGTACGGCATCCGGCCGAGCTACGAGGGCAAGGGATACGGCAAGTCGATGCTCAGGCTCACGCTCGACGAGGGGCGCAAGCGTGGTCTCGCGCGCGTGCTGCTGACGACGCACGAGTGGAACGTCGCCTCGCAGCGCGTGATCGAGGCCAATGGCGGCGTGCTGGAGAACGTCGTCGAGGACATCAACGGCGGCGGCTTGCTGCGGCGGTATTGGATCGCGCTTTAGCCCTATAGAGCACGATACCGCGGCCGAAGGTGGCTTCGCCGCGGTCTCACAGCCCCAACAGCCCCGGCAGACCGCGCATGTCGGTGAACACCGTGCCGCCGGCGCGCTCCAGTGCCGCCGCATCCGCATAGGGCGCGCCGGCATAGGCGAACACCTTCATGCCGGCGGCGACGCCGGCGGTGACGCCGGGCACGCTGTCCTCGACCACGGCGGCGCGCGCGGGGGCGATGCCCATCGCGCCGGCGGCGTGCAGGAACAGGTCGGGATGCGGCTTGCCGCGCTCGACCATGCTGGCGCTGAAAACGTTGTCGCCGAAGTGGCGGCCGAGGCCGGTCAGACGCAGGCTGAGCGCGATCCGCGCCGGGCTGCTGGACGAGGCGACGCAGCGCGGCCGGTCGATCGCCTGGATCGCCTGCTCGACGCCCGCCACCGGCGCGAGCTCGGCCTCGTAGGCCCGGTCCAGCTCGGCCCGCGCGCGCTGGACGACGTCGTCCGGCACCTCGATGCCATAGCGATCGCGGATCAGCGCCCGCGTGCTGGGCGTGCTGAGCCCGATCGTGTCGCGCATGAACTCGTCGAGCGTCATCGGCACGCCGAGCGACTCGAGATGCCGGTGCAGGATGCGGCAGGCGATCGGCTCGCTGTCGACCAGCACGCCGTCCATGTCGAAGACGACCAGGTCGTACACGGGATCGGGCAGCCCTCTAATCCGGCCAGCGGCACTGCGTGGCGACGTCGAGCACCTTCTCGTTGATCACCTGCGGCACCTGCATGCCGAGCGCACCGGCGGTCTCCCAGCGCTTGAACTCGGTGAACTGCAGCTTCTTCTGCAGGCCGTCGATCAGGCAGCGGCAGAACTCGGTGCGGCCGCCGCTCTCGCGCCCGCAGCCGCCGATGAAGGCGTCGACCACGGCAGTCGGATAGGGCGCGGGCGCCTTGGCCGGTGCGGCCTGCGCCGGCTTCGCCGCCGGGGCCGGCTGGGTCTGCGCCGCGGCGGGCGCCAACGTGCCGCCGGCGATCGACAGCGACGCCAGCGCCAGGAAAGCCAATGTCTTGCGTGCGGCCATGTCTCCAGCTCCCGACCAGTGCGCGAAGGCCACCCCAGGATATCGCCTCGGCCGTCGCGTTTCCATCCGGCGATCAGATGTCGCCGAATACGTGCGTCTCGGCCCTGGCGCCCGGATGGGTGACCGCGCCCTGGCGCGCGGAGCCGACGGTCTGGGCGTATTTCCACAGTCCGCCCGACTGGAAATCCGTCGCGCGCGGCTTCCAGGCCTTGCGCCGCTTCTCGAGCTCCACCTTGGGCACGTCGAGGTCGATCGTGCCCTTCTCGGCATCGATGCGGATCGTGTCGCCGTTCTTGACCAGCGCGATCGGACCGCCGATGGCGGCCTCGGGCCCGACATGGCCGATGCAGAAGCCGCGCGTCGCGCCGGAAAAGCGGCCGTCGGTCACCAGCGCCACCTTCTCGCCGGCGCCCTGGCCGTAGAGCGCCGAGGTGGTCGACAGCATCTCGCGCATGCCAGGCCCGCCCTTCGGGCCCTCGTAGCGGATGACCAGCACCTCGCCGGCCTTGTACTGCTGCGTCAGCACGGCGGTCAGCGCGTCCTCCTCGCAGTCGAACACGCGGGCGGGGCCGGCGAACTGCAGGCGCTTCAGCCCGGCGATCTTGACGATCGCGCCGTCCGGCGCCAGCGATCCCTTCAGGCCGACCACGCCGCCGGTCGGGCTCAGCGCCTTCTTCACCGGGACGACGACGTCCTGTCCCGCCGGCACCTTAACGCCCCTGACGTTCTCGGCGATGGTCTTGCCGGTGACGGTGATGCAGTCGCCGTGGATGTGGCCGGCGTCGAGCAGCGCGCGGATCACGACCGACACGCCGCCGATGTCGTACAGGTCCTTGGCGACGTACTTGCCGCCCGGCTTGAGGTCGGCGATGTAGGGCGTGCGCCGGAAGATATCCGCCACGTCGAACAGGTCGAACGCGATGCCGGCCTCGTTGGCAATGGCCGGCAGGTGCAGCGCGGCGTTGGTCGACCCGCCGGTGGCGGCGACGACCGCGGCGGCGTTCTCGAGCGACTTGCGCGTGACGATGTCGCGCGGGCGCAGGCCGAGCTTGATCAGCCACATCACCGCCTCGCCCGAGGCCTCGGCGAACGCGTCGCGGCCGTCATAGGGCGCGGGCGGCCCGGACGACCCCGGCAGCGCCAGGCCGATCGCCTCGCTGACGCAGGCCATGGTATTGGCGGTGAACTGGCCGCCGCAGGAGCCGGAGGACGGGCACGAGACCATCTCGATCTCCTGCAGCTCCTTGTCGCTGATCCTACCGGCCGAGTGCTGGCCGACGCCCTCGAACACGTCGACCACGGTCATGTCCCTGCCGCGCCAGCGCCCGGGCAGGATCGACCCGCCGTAGAGGAAGACCGACGGCACGTTGAGGCGGACCATGACCATCATCAGGCCCGGCAGCGACTTGTCGCAGCCCGCGAGGCCCACCAGCGCGTCGTAGCAGTGCCCGCGCATGGTGAGCTCGACCGAGTCGGCGATCACCTCGCGGCTGACCAGCGACGACTTCATGCCGGCATGGCCCATGGCGATGCCGTCGGTGACGGTGATGGTGGTGAACTCGCGCGGCGTGCCGCCCGCGGCCTTCACGCCCTTCTTCGCCGCCTGGGCCTGGCGCGCCAGCGCGATGTTGCAGGGCGCCGCCTCGTTCCAGGTCGTCGCCACGCCGACGAAGGGCTGCCTGATCTCCTTCTCGGTCATGCCCATGGCGTAATAGAAGGCGCGGTGCGGCGCGCTGGTCGGCCCGACCGACACGTGCCGGCTGGGCAGCTTCGCCTTGTCGAATTTCGGGTTCGCCTTGGCCGACGATTTCGTCTTCGCGCTCATGGCTCGGGCGCCTCTCTCCCGGGGTTTCCGTTCGTGCCGGGGAGAATAGTCGGTCGTGCCGCAATCGGCATAGGGGGCTGGCGGTTGCCAGCTCCCCTGCCACACCACCCGGCAGGCGGGTCCGCACCGGGCGGTTCGTTGGGTTGAGGTTACGCGGCGAGCCTGGGGACGCCAAGCCGCTCAAAGAGCGTGTTCGGCAAG
>JAKLKW010000194.1 GCA_023150455.1 Alphaproteobacteria bacterium
CGGGGTGCGCATTTCGGCCAAGGGCGAGGTCGACGCAGGCGGGCGGGCGGAGCTGCGCGGCATCGTGCGCGACGAAAGCATGACGCGCCCCGCCGATCTCGAGATCAAGGGCACCTTCAGCGGCAACATGTTCAAGGGGCAGGGCCGCGTCGGCGACCGCTGGGCCGACATGCTGCTGACCCGCTCGTCGCCGCCGCGCTCGGCCGCGACCGCCGTGGCCCAGGCTCCGGCGGCCACGACGCCGCCGGCCCAGGCGACGCCGGCGCCCGCGCCGCAGACGCAGACCGCGGCAGCGGCGCCGGCCCCGGCTGCGCCCGCACCCGCAACGCCGACGGCGCCCGCCGCGGACAAGGCGCCCGCGGAAAAGCCGATCGCGGAGAAGCCCTCCGTCAAGACGGCGGCGGCGCCCCCGAAGCCCGCCGCCAGCACGACCGTCGCGCCGGCGCCGGTGGCGCTGACCGACAAGAAGGCGCCGGTCATCACCGTGCCGGCCAAGCTCGACTCCAACGGCCCCGTGGTGGAGCTGAGCGGCCGCGTGGCCGACGACTCGGCCATCGTCGAGTTCTCGATCAACGGCCAGCCCGTGCCGTTCGACGCGAACGGACGGTTCAGCGTCCGCCGCGGCGTGCCGGTGGGCACGAGCGAGCTGAAGCTCGCGGCCGTGGACGAATGGGGCAACCTGAGCGAGAAGACCGTCGCCGTCACCCGCAGCGCGCCGGCGTCGACGCAGACCGCGGTGCTGCCCGAGACGGGCAAGGACCCCGCGGCCGCCGCGGCCAGGCCGAAGGCGCCGAGCATCGCCGAGCAGCTGAAGGGCATCAAGTTCGGCAGCTACCGCGCCGTCGTGATCGGCAACAACAAGTACCAGCACCTGCAGAAGCTGGAGACGGCGACCCGCGACGCCCAGGTGGTGGCCGATATCCTGTCCAAGGACTACGGCTTCCAGGTCGAGCTGCTGGTCGACGCCACGCGCCAGCAGATCATGGAGGCGCTCTACCGCATGCGCGCGGAGCTGCAGTCGAACGACAACCTCCTCGTCTACTACGCCGGCCACGGCGTGGTGGACAAGGACACCGGACGCGGCTACTGGCTGCCGGTCGACGCGGTGGGCGACATCCCGACGCAATGGGTGCCGACCACGGACCTGACCGACGTGATCAAGGCGATGCGCGCCAAGCACATCATGGTCGTGGCGGACTCGTGCTATTCCGGCGCGCTGGTGCGCAGCGCCACCGCCGGGATCAGGAGCGCCCCGGAGCAGGACGTCGGCCAATGGGTGCAGAAGATCCTGGCCAAGCGCTCGCGCACGGTCCTGAGCTCGGGCGGGCTCGAGCCGGTGATGGACGGCGGCGGCGAAGGGCATTCGGTCTTCGCCAAGGCCTTCATCGACGCGCTGCGCGACAACGACACGGTCATGGACGGCCAGGCGCTGTTCGCGACGATCCGCCGGCCGATCGTGCTCAACTCGGACCAGACGCCGGAATACTCCGACATCCGCCAGGCCGGGCACGACGGCGGCGACTTCCTGTTCGTGCGCCGCCGCTAGGCCCCGGTTTGACAAGGGCGGTCGCCCGCCCGAAGCTCTGCCGCTCGTCTGGTGCGACGGAGACCGGAAGATGCGGCAGGGACGGATCATGATCGCCGGCGCGGCGCTGCTGGCGCTCGCCGCGGGAAGCGCCGCCGGCGCGGAGCTGCTGAGCTACAGGAACATGCCGGCCGACAAGGACGTCGTGCTCTACCAGAGCGGCGACAAGGACGTGCGCCGGCGCGTGTCGCTGTGCTTCTGGTTCCGCGCCGAGGCCGGCCGCTTCAAGATCACCTCCGAGCGCTTCTCGCAGCCGATCGAGCTGGACTCCGCCGATGACGACAAGCCGTCGCAACGCGTGGTCTGCGGCTCGATCCTGACCGTGCGCACGGCCGACAAGGAGAACGCGCTGCAGTACGCCGTGGTGAAGTGAAGCGGGCTCGTCCTTCGACAGGCTCGGGATGAGGATCCTCTGTTCGATGTTGCCTCGTCCCGAGCGTGTCGGAGGACGCCGGGCCCGCTACGCCCAGAGGCGCTCCTTCTCCAGCCCCTTGTAGATGTCGGCGACGTACTCGGCGTAGCCGTTGAACAGCAGCGTCGGGATCTTCTCCTGCGTGCCGATGTCGGTCTCCATCGCCTGGCTCCAGCGCGGATGCGGGACCTGCGGGTTCACGTTGGCCCAGAAGCCGTATTCGCTGCCCTGCAACTGTTCCCAGAAGCTCTTCGGCCGCTTGTCGGTGAACGTGAACCTGACGAGCGACTTGGCCGACTTGAAGCCGTATTTCCACGGCACGGCGAGGCGCAACGGCGCGCCGTTCTGCTTCGGCACGGGCTTGCCGTAGAGCCCGGTCACCATGAAGGCGAGCTCGTTGGTCGCCTCCGCGATCGTCAGCCCCTCGTTGTAGGGCCACGGATACCAGAAGCTGCGCTGGCCCGGCGCCATCTTGGTGTCGACGAAGGTGAACATCTCGACATACCTGGCCGACGACAGCGGCTTGGCGTAGTCGACCAGCGCCTTCATCGGGAAGCCGCTCCACGGCACCTTCATCGACCAGGCCTCGACGCAGCGCAGCCGGTAGACGCGCTCCTCCAGCGGCATCGCCTTCAACAGGTCGTCGATGCCGACCTCCATCGGCTTCTCGACCATGCCGTCGATCTTGACGGTCCACGGCCGCACCTTCAGCTCCTGCGCGGCCCTGGCGATCTCCTTGTGCGAGCCGTATTCGTAGAAGTTGTTGTACTTGGTCGCGATCTCTTCCGGCGTCAGCGGCAGCTTGACCGTGTATTTCGGGTTCTGCTTGGCGGGATAGAGCCCGGCCGACGGATCGGCTTCGTCGGCCATCGCCGTGGCCGCGCGCGCGAGGGCGCCGGCGACGCCCAGCAGCAGCGGCCCGGCCGCCAGCGCCTTCACGAGGCGGCGGCGGCCGTGGAAGACGGCCTCGGCAGTCGCCGCGCTCTCGGCGATCTCCCAGCCGCGACGACGCTTGATCAGCATGGCCGGCCCCTTCCCTGTCCGTTCGCAGCCTTGGTAAGGGTCGCGCGAACACACCGACAAATCAACAATCGGTGAGACGGGGGAGCGGATTGCGGCAGCGGCGATCCGCTATTCCAGCATCGAGCGCAGCATCCAGGCGGTCTTCTCGTGCACCTGCAGGCGCTGCGTCAGCAGGTCGGCGGTCGGCTGGTCGTCCGCTTTCTCGGCGAGCGGGAACACCTTGCGCGCCGTCTTGGCCACCGCCTCGTGGCCCGCAACGAGCTGCTTCAGCATATCGCCGGCCGCGGGCACGCCCGCCGCCTCGGCGATGGAGCTGAGCCGCGAGAAGTCGCGATAGCTGCCGGGCGCGGGATGGCCGAGAGCGCGGATGCGCTCGGCGATCAGGTCGACCGCACCCCACAGCTCGGTGTACTGGTCCATGAACATCGCGTGCAGCGTGTTGAACTGCGGCCCCGTGACGTTCCAGTGGAAGTTGTGGGTCTTGAGATAGAGCGTGTAGGTGTCCGCGAGCACGCGCGCCAGGCCTTGCGCGATGGCCTTGCGGTCCTTGTCGCTGATGCCGATGTCGATCTTCAAGGCGGGTCTCCTTCGCTTGCGAGCCCGCCACACGCGGGCACGATCAGATTAGAATATTTCCAATAATCAATATAAGCCCTGGCCGCCGCGGGTCAAGCTTGGTCCAGTCCGCCGCTGCCGGCATCAGCCAGGAAGCTCAGCGTGACCTGCCCGAGCACCCCGAAGTCCGCGCGCACCTCCTGGCCGGGTGCGACGACGTGGAAGCCGGCGCAGGTGCCGGTCGTCACGACCTGCCCGGCGCGGAGCAAGTCGCCGCGCCGCGCGCGATCGGTCGCGAGCCAGGCCAGCGCCTTGAGCGGCCCGCCCAGCGCCTCGGCGCCGGTGCCGGCGGTCACCGCCTTGCCGTCGATCGACAGCGTGACCGCGTGGCGCTCGAGATCGAGGCCGCGCCAGTCCGCCGTCTCGCGTCCCAGCACCAGGGCGCCGTGGCCGCCGTTGTCGGCGATCACCGACGCGACGCCGACCCTGGTCCAGTCCTCGAACACGGATTCGACGATCTCGATCGCGGGCACCACCGCCGCCACCGCCGGCGCGACGTCCGTCGCGCCATAGGCGGCGGCGCGCGGCGGCAGATCGCGCCCGAGGCGGAAGGCGAACTCGCATTCGATGCCGCGCAGCATGAACCCCGATGCCGGCAGCGCGGCCGGCGAGCGGTGGATCGCGCCCCGGCTCAGCCGGCCGGCGAACGGCTCGTCGGTCCGGATGATCTCGCGCGCGCGCGCCGAGGTGCAACCGATCTTGTAGCCGGCATCGGCGCCGGTGATCGCCGCCATCGCGTCCTGCACGCGATAGCCCTGCTCCGGCGCCGACGGCCGGAACGCCTCGGGCAAGGCCGCCATGCGCCGCCGCTCGCGCCGCGCGGTCAACAGCAGCGACGCCGCGCGCGCGGCGATGGCATCGGGCATGTCCATGCGCCAGCAATCAGTGCTCGGTCGCCCGTGATCGGAGAAGCCGGGGAATCCCGGCCACCGACTGCCGGCTGCTCGCCACCGACGACCGTCTACTGTGCGGCCGCCTGCGCGTTGCGCGCCTGCACGATCTGGTCGGCCAGGCGGCCGACCAGCTCCTGCAGGTGGTCGAACTTGCAGGTGAAGGTGCCGACGCCGAGCGTGAGCGAGCGCAGCTCGACGATCAGGTCGTGCAGCTGGTCCTGCGGCATTTGCGCCGAGACGAGGTCCCAGCCGGTCCAGCCGGACTTGGCGTCGTAGCCCAGCACCTGTCCGCGGCGTCCGGTGACCAGGCGCTGCACCTTGGCGGTGTAGAGGTTCGGCACCGCGATGTCGACGTGGTAGATCGGCTCGAGCAGCACCGGGCCGCATTTCGGCATCGCCTCGCGCATGCCCTGCGCCGCGCAGGTGCGGAACGCCATGTCCGAGCTGTCGACGGCGTGATACTGGCCGTCGAACAGGTCCACGGCGATATCGACGACGTTGAAGCCGAGCGGACCGCGGCCCAGGTAGTCGCGCACGCCGATCTCGACCGAGGGGATGAAGTTGCGCGGCACCGAGCCGCCGACGATCGACTCGGTGAACTGGAAGCCGGTGCCGCGCGGCAGCGGCTTGATCTCGATATGGATGTCGGCGAACTGGCCGTGCCCGCCGGTCTGGCGCTTGTAGCGGGCATGATGCTTGATGCCCTGGCGGATCGTCTCCTTGTACGGGACCTGCGGCTTCGCGGTCGTGACCGGCAGGTTGAACTTGGACTTCAGCCGTTCGACGGCGACCTGCAGATGGATGTCGCCCTGGCCGAGCAGCAGATGCTCGTGCGTGTCCTGGTGATGCTCGACCGCGAGCGACGGGTCCTCCTCGATCAGCTTGGCGAGCGAGCCCGACAGCTTCACCTCGTCGGCGCGCTTCTCCGCCGTGATCGCCAGCGAGTACACGGGGCTGAGGAGCGGCGCGAAGGCGCCCGCCGCCTCGCCCGCGTCGCCGGCGGCCGTCAGCGCCTGGCCGGTGCGCGCGTGCTCCATGCGGCCGAGCGCCACCACCTCGCCGGCGTTGGCATCGGCCAGCTTCTGCTGGTCGTTGCCCTTCATGCGATAGATGCCGCCGATGCGGTCCTGGCCGAGCGTCGCGTTGTCCTTGATCTGGCCGCGCAGCACGCGCCCGAAGCTGAGCTTGCCCGCATGCGGCTGGTGCAGGGTCTTGAAGACGCGCACCAGCGCCCCCTCGCCCGGCTCGACGCCGAGGCGCGCGGCGGTCGCCGCCACGTCGGGCACCTCGTGGCGGAGCGCCTTGAGCAGGCGGCGCACGCCATGGTCGCGCTCGCCCGCGCCGAGGAACACGGGCACGATGCGGTCGCGCGCGAGGTTGGCCGAGAGCTGGCGGTAGATCTCCTCCTTCGGCGGCACCACGTCCTCGAGCAGCTGCTCGAGCAGCTTGTCGTCGAAGTCGGCGAGCTTCTCGAGCAGGCCCTGGCGCAGCTCCTTCTCGGTCGGCTGCATGTCCGCGGGCAGCGGGATCAGGTCGGACGCCTGGCCGGGCTTGTAGCGGTAGGCGCGCTCGCTGACGACGTCGACATAGCCCTCGGGATGATCGCCCTTGCCGATCGGCATCTGGCGCAGCACCAGCGGCCGCTCGCTCAGGCCCTGCAGCGCGTCCAGCACGTCGCGCACGCGGGCCTCGGCCTCGTCGAGCTTGTTGATGTAGATCATGTGCGGGATTTCGTGCTCGTCGAGGAAATGCAGCAGCGGCGCCACCGTCATCACGCGCTCGACCACCGGCTCGATCACCACGACGGCCGCGTCGGCGACCATCAGCGCGTTCATCGTCTCCTGGCCGAACTCGATCGAGCCCGGGCAGTCGAGGAAGGTCCAGCTCTCGTCCATGAACGTGGTCGAGGCGACCGAGACCTGCACGCTCATCTTGCGCGCGCGCGCCTCGGGGCTGCCGTCGCCCACCGTGTTGCCCTCCTTCGCCGTGCCGCGCCGCGCGATCGCGCCGGTGGCCAGCAGCAGGCTCTCGAGCAGCGTCGTCTTTCCGCTTAGGTACGGCCCCACGAGCGCGGCGCAACGCGGGCCGGAGGGTTTTCTGCCGTTGCCGGTTCCTTCGGGCATGAGCGGTTCCTTTCCCGGGACGTATGCTGGTTCTGGTTCGTCCCAGGGCGGCCGCTCGGCCCCCTAAAGCAGCGTCGCCGCCCGGCCGCCCGGGCGTTGGCTCCCTATCGATGCCATGCTTCCATCCCCGGACCGGGGTGGCAAGGGGGAAAGAGTCGCTAGCGGGTCGCGTGGAGCCAGGGATTGACGATCGCTACGCCGGTCCCGGCGAAATCGCGGGTATTGCGCGTCACCAGGGTCAGCCGGTGCGCGAGCGCCGTTGCGGCGATGAGGCCGTCCATGACCGGTAGCGTTCGGCCTGCATCCAGCTCTCCCCATGCCACCGCGACACGGTCGTCGATCGGCAGTACACGGTCTGCGAACAATTGACGTTGCGCATCGAGCCACAAAGCGAATTTCGCGGCTCCTTGCGGGTTGCGCCGGCGAACGGAAGCAATGCCACGGCGAATCTCGGCAATCGTAAGAATGCTGATGAAGAGCGACGCCGGCTCACGGGCACGGAGCCAGTGTACGACGCCGCCATGCGGGCGCGGCTTCGACGACTCGCTCAGCATCACCGTATCGAGCAGATACCGCACGTCAGAGCGGTGAGCGGCGCGGCCGATCCTTGCGGCGGCGAATCTTCAGGTCGACCTTCGGCGCCGACAAGATCCAATCCGTGAAGCTGGGCCGGTCCGCCACCAGACGTCGGTATTCCTCCATGGACAGGACCACGGCTCGGTCCTTGCCATGGCGCGCGATCACCTGCGGGCCGACCTCATTGGCCTTGTCCAGCAATTCGCTGAACCGACTCTTGGCCTCCTGAACTTTCCACTTCGGCATCGAACTCCTCCGAAACCGGGGAATTTTAGTCAGAATGGTCAGCATTCGCAATCCAGCCCGATCTACCGCGCCGCCCCGTCCGCATACGGCTTCAGCGCCGCCGCGATCACGTCGTGGGTCGGCGTCGGCACGCCGGCCGCGCGGCCGAGGCGCGCGACGGCGCCCGACAGCCAGGGCAGCTCCAGGCGGTTGCCGCGCTCGAGGTCCTGCTGCATCGAGGTGCGCATCTCGGCCGGCAGGCGGTCGACCATGGCGAGCGTCGCGTCGACGCTGTCCGCCGGCAGGTCGACGCCGCGGGCGCGGCCGACCGCGACGACCTCGGCGATGGCGTTGCGCAGGCCGGCGCGCAGCTCGGGCTCCTTGGCCAGCACGCCCATCGGCTGGCGCGCCAGCGCGGTCCAGCCGCTGACCGAGGCGAGGAACACGAACTTGCGCCATTGCGCCGTCGCGATGCTGTCGGGCACCTCGGCATCGATCCTGGCCGCGCGGCACGCCGCCAGCAGCTGCTCGACGCGCGCCGAGCGCGATCCGTCGGCTTCGCCGAACGCGAGCCTGGCCATGGTGCCGGTGTGCTTGATGACGCCGGGCGCTTCGATCACCGCGGCGATGTAGGCGATCCCGCCGACGACCCTGGCGGCGCCGAGCCGGGCGGCCGCGCGCTCCGTGCTGTCGACGCCGTTCTGGATCGGCACCACGTAGCCGCCGCCGGCGACGAGCGGTTCCGACGCCGCGGCCGCCTCGTCGAGGTCCCACAGCTTGACGCAGAGCAGCACGCAGTCGACCGGGCCGACCGTCGCCGGGTCGTCGGTGGCGCGCGCGGGCTTGATCGTCACGTCGCCGTACGCGCTGGTCACCCGGAGGCCGTTTGCGCGCATCGCTTCGAGATGCCGGCCGCGGGCGATGAAGGCGACCTCGTTGCCGGAAGCGGCCAGGCGCGCGCCGAAATACCCGCCGACGCCGCCGGCCCCGAAGACGGCGAACTTCACGGGAAGGCGCCTAGCGGAGCGCCTTGCACGCCCGCTGGATGCGCGTGCACGCGTCCGTCAGCACCGCGTCCGACGTGGCGTAGGAGATGCGGAAATAGGGCGCCAGGCCGAAGGCCGAGCCCTGCACCACGGCGACGCCCTCGGCCTCCAGCAGGTAGGTCACGAAGTCCTCGTCGGTCTTGATCACCTTGCCCTGCGGCGTGGTCTTGCCGATCGTGCCGGCGCAGGACGGGAAGACGTAGAACGCGCCCTCGGGCTTGGGGCAGCGGATGCCCGGGGCCTGGTTCAGCATCTCGACCACCAGGTCGCGGCGCCGCTTGAAGGCCGCGTTGTTGCGCGGGATGAAGTCCTGCGGCCCGTTCAGCGCCGCCACCGCGGCGGCCTGGCTGATCGAGGACGGGTTCGACGTGCTCTGCGACTGGATCGTCGCCATCGCCTTGATCAGCGCCGCCGGCCCGCCGGCATAGCCGATGCGCCAGCCGGTCATGCAATAGGCCTTGCTGACGCCGTTCACCGTCAGCGTGCGCTCGTACAGCTTCGGCTCGACCTGCGCCGGCGTCGCGAACGCGAAGTCGTCGTAGACGAGATGCTCGTACATGTCGTCGGTCATGACCCAGACATGCGGATGGCGCACCAGCACGTCGGTCAGCGCCTTCAGCTCGGCGCGCGTGTAGGCTGCGCCGGTCGGGTTCGACGGCGAATTGAGGATCAGCCACTTGGTCCTGGGCGTGATCGCCGCCTCGAGCTCGGCGGGACGCAGCTTGAAGCCGTTGTTCTCGCCGCACCGGATGAAGACGGGCGTGCCCTCGGCCAGCGCCACCATGTCGGGGTAGCTGACCCAGTAGGGCGCCGGGATGATCACCTCGTCGCC
>JAKLKW010000195.1 GCA_023150455.1 Alphaproteobacteria bacterium
TTGCGTACCGCCCTGCACCCCGCGCACCCAGCGGCCACTGCTAGCAGGCGGATTCTCCTCCTTCAAGGGAAATACGCCGACCGTAAGGAAGGGCTTGATCGTATTGTTGCTGAAGGCAGGCTTCAGGGTGGCGGCAATTCCCTCGAAGTTGAGATCCTCATCCCACACCAGATCGGTGGAGAACCAAGGGTTCGGAATGCGCCCGCCGGCAATGGTCAGCCATTCGACCGGATCGAACTTCAGATACGCCCGATCGAAGAGCACCGTGTATTTGTTCCAGTCCTGCCCCAGGCTCTGGTTGGTCGACACGCGGTCGCTGCTGCTGCCCGTAGTCAGGCGGAAACCGGCGCTCCAGCTTTCCGTGACCTTCGCCAGCATGCCAAGGCGGGCGCGCAGCCGCAGGCGGTTGCGGTCCTTCGTCGCATTCCCCGTCGCCAGCCCGCAATCGGGGCTGCTCAGTCCGCCGGCGCGCGTCACGCTGCCAATGCAGGCGGTGTCAACATAGTCCTGTGCAGGAGCGTTGCCGGAATCGAACAGTTCCGCCTGGTAACGGAAGCGCACGTCACCCTCCCACTGGATGCGGTCGAGCCAGCCCGGAATCGCGTTCGGCTCGGCCCAGCGCTCGTTCTTCGCCTGCGCCAGCACCTCCTGCTTGATCTCCTCGCGGATCTGGTTCTTCACGACTTCCGGCACGTACTGCACGCGCACCGCGCCGCCGCGCTCCTTGCCCTTCGCCGCCGCGGCCTGCGCCGCCTTTTTCTCGGCCTGCAGGATGAGGGCATCGGCCTTGTCGCGCGTGAGCACGCCGTTGTCGACCAGGGCGTCGATCAGATTGACCGTGGTCTGCTTGAGCACCTCGAAGGATTCGCGCTCGTCGGCCCAGGCCGGCGCGGCCGCAAGCGCCAGGGCGAGCGCCAGGCAGAGTGTGGTTCTCTTCATGTCTTTCATTCCGTTCTTCCCGTTGTTCATCCCGCACCGCGGTTGCTGATGCGCAGCTTCACCGGCTGCGGCATGTTCTCCGGCGGCGCCTCCTTGACCGCGGCCAGGGCGCCGAGCGCCGAGCGCACCTGGGCGTCGACGTCCGGGTTGCCGCTCGAGCCGGCCAGTTCGACGCGCTGGACGGCGCCGTCGCGCGCCAGCCACAGGCGCACGACGATGCGGTAGTCGGCGCCGCGCAGCTTCCGGTTCTTCGCCAGTTCGTCCTGCAGGAAGCGCTGCAGGCCGTTGGTGTAGAAGGCGAAGCCCATGCGGCCGCCGCCGAGCAGGTCGCGCCCGCCCTTGTTGCCGACCAGTCCGAAGCCGTCGGAGCCGGCACCGCCCTCGGCATCCACGCCGAGCTGCTTGCCGGCCGGCGCGTCGTCCTGCTTCGGCGCGTCCGGCTTCGGCTGCTCGACCTTGACTTCCTCCTTCTTCATCTGCGGCTCGGGCGGCTTCTCCGGCGGCTTGGGCGGCGGCGGAGGCGGCGGCTTGAGCAGTGCGATGTTGTGCACCACCTGCCTCCTCGGCGCCTCCGACTTGGAGAACAGCTTCATCAGGCCGTAGCCGAGCGCCCCGATCAGCGCGATCGCCACCACGGCGGCGAACAGGTAGGTCGGCCAGGCGCGCTTCGATTTCTTCTCGAGCAGCTCCACGGCGCCGCTACTTCACCAGCTTCTGCGTCACCAGGCCGAGCTGGGTGATGTCGAGGCGGCCGAGGAGATCGAGCACGTCGATCACCTTCTCGTATTGCACGCGGGCGTCGCCCTTCACCACCACCGGGAAATCCGGGTTGGCCGCCTTGTGGTTGCGCAGCATCGCCTCCAGCTCCTCCATGGTCACCGGATAGGTGTCGAGGAAGATGCGCCCTTCCTCGGTAATGGTGATGGCCTTGGTGGTCGGCTTGGCCAGGCTCGGCGCGGCGCTGGCCTTGGGCAGATTCACCTTGATGCCCTGCACCGAGGCGGTGGTCATGATGATGAAGATCACCAGCAGCACGTAGGCCAGGTCGAGCATGGGCGTGATGTTGATGTCGTCGTAGGGCTCGTTTTCGGCCTGGACCTTCATGGCGCGCTCCTCAGCTGGAATACTGCTCGGCGAGCTTGGTGAGGAACTCGTCGGCGAAGATGTGCATGTCGGCCGAGACGCCCTTGATGCGGCTGCCGAGGTAGTTGTAGCCGAAGAGGGACGGGATGGCGACGGCCAGGCCGGCCACGGTGGCCAGCAGCGCGGCGGCGATGCCGGGGGCGATGGCGTTCACGTTCACGTCGCCGGCGGCGGCGATGGCGGCGAAGGTGATCATGACGCCGACCACCGTGCCGAGCAGGCCGAGGAAGGGCCCGCCCGAGATGGCGATGGTGAGCAGCACCATCTGCGCGTTGAGGCGGTGACCCTCGCGCACCATGCCGGCGTCGAGGCTGGCGCGAATGGCGTCGAGCGCCTGCGGCGTCAGGTTGTCGGGCAGGCCGCGGCTGCGGTAGAGCTCGAAGCGGTGCTGCAGCTCGCGCGCGCCGACTTCGTAGAGGCGGTAGAGGGGCGAGAGGCGGAACTCGTCCGGCTGCGCCGCCCGGAACTGCGCCAGCTCGCCGGCATGGCTCTGGAAGCGCTCGAGGAAGGCGGCGTTGGCCTGCTCGGCACGGCGCAGGAACACCGCCTTGCCGGCCATCACGGCGAAGCTGATGGCCAGCATGACCATCAGAATGACGATCACCACCCAGGCATCGACGGTGAGGTTGTCGATGAGGATGCCGAAGTAGGAGTGGCCGCCGCTGGCGCCTTCCTCATGTTCGGCAGCGACGTTCAACAAACGTCCCTCGGAACCCTGTCCGAGCGCGGCGGCCTTGACCCAGTCCGCGCTGCGCGCCGCGCGGGAAATCTGCACTTCGTCCATCAGGCCGCGGTAGCCCTCGCCGATCGCCACCTCCGCCTGCAGGTCCGGCAGCGTGGCGGCTGCGGCGGCGACCGCGACGCCGTCGACGTACAGCGCCGCCTTGCCGCCGCCCACGGAAAGCGCGACATGCTGCCAGGCGCCCGGCTTGAGCGCCCCGCCGGCCAGTTCGGCGCCCTGTACGCGCGCCACGAGCCGCTCGCCTTCGATGTCGATGGTCAGTGCCGCCTTGCCGGCGTCCTGCTGGCCGTAAAGCCGGGCCTTGTCCTGCGCGCCCTCCGGCTTCAGCCAGGCGCCGAAGGCGAAGCCGCCGGCGGCGGAAAGCGCCAGCGGCGGCGCCGGCGCGAAGGCCATGCCCGTGCCGGTAAAGGCCGCCGCGCCGCCCAGCTGTCCGCCGGCGTCGTGGGCCGCGCCGGAACGCGCAGGCATCAGGGCATTGGCGGTGGCATCGCGCGACGCGCCGTCCTTCCCGGAGAAGTGGAATACCGCCACCTGCTGCGCGTCGTAGGTCCCCTGCGCGTCGTCGGCGGCCGGCGCGTTTTCGTTGCCGTAATAGAGCCAGACGTATTCGGCGGCGGAACCGGGCGTGAGCTTCGGCAGCTGCACCCAGACGATGGCCAGCTCGTTGACGCCGTCGAAGAACTCGATGTGGTGCTTGAGCGGCGTCTTGTCGTCGGCGGCGACGAAGCGCAGGTCGCTGCCGTCCGCCTTGGCATCGAGGAAGCCGAAGTTGCCGGTGTGCAGGCGGACGGCGACCGGCACCTGGACGAGGGGCTCCTTCAGTTCGACGCCGGCGGCCGTCGTGTCGAGGGCGATCTTCCTGCGCTGGGACCAGTCGCCGTTCCACCAGGCCGAGGCGAGCGAAGGGGCGAACAGGACCAGCAGGAATGCGAGGGCGGCGATTCTTTTCATGTTTTTTCGGGTTCGATGAGTGCGCGAATCCCAGCCGACGATTGTCGGCTGCGCGCGTTGCAAAGGTGTTATCGGATGGTTACGGCGGCGAGCGCCGGATAGTCCGTACGGACCATCCGGCCCGCTCAGTTGCGTTTCCTGCGCTTCTCCTCTTCGTCTTCGTCGCCGAGGCCGATCACCTCGACGGTGAACAGCGAGTTCTGCCGGTCGCTGCCGGAGCGGGCCGCCTCCCCCGCCTGCTGGGCGGCGCCCTCCCCGGTGGCGGCCGCCGCCGGCGCGGCCGGCGCCGCGGGCGCACTGGCGACATCCACCTGCAGGGAGCCCACCTTGCTGCCGCCCGCCTGGATGTTGTCGGCGCCGATCACCTTGCCCGGGATGAAGACATCGCCGAGCGCCCGGATGCCGGCGTCGCCGGCGATCACCGCGCCCTTCGGCGCGATCAGGTCCACGCTGCCGGGCTCGATGCCGTCCTTGCCGAGCAGGACGCCGATGCCCGAGCCGCTCACCGAGTTCGAGGTATCGAGGATGATCTGGTCGCCGCGCACGATGATCTGCGGCGGTGGCGTGGTGGCGGCGGTCTTGGCGCCCTTGCCGGCATCGATGTCGCCCTCCGACGACCAGATCAGGATATCGCCGCCCTGCAGGGTAAACACGCGCGACTGGTTCACCGCGAAATCGTCGCGCACCATGGCGCGCACGCTGCCGCCGCGCGCCGTGACGATGCCGAGCTGGCTGGCACTCTTGCCGGTGTCGCCGCCCGCAGCGAGGCCGGCATTCATCATGCCGCCCGGCACGAGCAGGTCGACGCCGCCGCCCTGCTCGGTCTTGATCTGGCTGAAGAACATCTTGACGTTGCCGGCGTAGGGGCCGTGGCTTTCCGGGAACAATGCCGCGATCGCGGCATAGCCGGCGGCATAATCCTTGTTGCCGGTCGTGGCCGCCGCGCGGCCGACGCCGCGCAGGATCCGGAAGAAGGCGTCGTTGAGCTTCTGCGCGCTGTCCGGCTGCGCCAGGAAGGCCGCGCGCGCCGATGCGCTGCCCAGGCCGGCGTGGCCGGCCAGTTCGCGCGCCTTCGCCTGCGCGGGCAGTTCCAGCCAGTCGAGGAAGCCGGCGTAATCGGCCGCCGACGCGCCCGCCTGTACCAGAATCGAGGCGCCGGCGTCGCCGAGGAAGGGATTGTTGAAGTTGCCGCGCGTGACGATCCCCTTGGAGTTGCTCAGATCGACATCGCCGCCGGCGATCACTTCGAGACGCCCGGGGCCGCCCAGTTCGATTCCCTTATTCGTGTTGGAAAGCTTGCCTGTCTGATCCAGCGCAGGCGTGAAAGCGATATCGCCTCCAGCAATCACGCGCGTCACGTCGGAGGCGGCGAGGTTTTGCCCGACGATGCCCAGATCGACGATGTCACCGCCGGCCTGGATCGTCGCCCGCTTCGGCAGGAAGAGGCTGCTGGACTCCTGGTTGCCGGTGATGTCGCCCTGCAGCGCGACGATGCGCACCGGTTCGGCATCGCCCGCATGCAGCGGCGGGTTGCTGTGGCCGGCGGTCGCGATCGCCTCGGGCAACTGCGGCGACAGCGGGCTGGCCAGCGTCGCGACCGGCACATCGGACAGCGTCAGCGAGCCGCCGATGGCGATCGAATCCGCCGCGAACAGGCCGAGATTGCCGGTCGGCGACGGTGCCAGCGTCATCACGCCGCTCAGGCCGAGCGAACCGCCGAGGGCGGCGAGCGTGAGCGTCGGCGGCGCCAGCGTGCCCGCACCCAGCGCCAGGTCTCCGGCTAGCGCCGTCAGGGAAACGCTCGATGCGCTGCTGTAGTTCGAGAAGTAGGTGATGCGCTTGACGTTCTGCGCCAGTGCGGGTGCCGTTGAAACGTTGCCCGCCGCCTGGGCGGCCAGGAAGGGATCGACGATCCGCTCGATCTGCATGCCGGCGCCGGCCTGCACGCCGACGGCGCTGTCGCCCAGCGCGATGACGTTGGCGGCGCCGGCCGTGCCGAAGTCGTCGCCGGCGACAATCTTCATCGTGCCGGCGGCGGTGTAGAACTCGCCGTTGACGATCGAACCGCCCGCGGCGACGCTAACGTCGCCGCCGCCCTGCGTGACCAGATTTTCCGCGGACGGCAGAATGTTCTTGCCCTTGAGGCGGGCGTTGGTCGGCGCCGACACCGACAGGCCGGCGATGTCGCCGCCCGCCCGCACCGCCACGTCGCCGCCGCCGAGCGCGCCGACGCCGTCCTTGAACTGCGGGAAGTTGATCCACCAGGCCGTGTTGTTCGCGTTGCCGTTGCTCGTGTTGCCGAGCGTGCCGTCGGCCTGCAGGCGGCCCTGGCGCCAGAGCCAGTCGACCACCGCGTAGTCGCTGTTGCGCTGGAAGTCGATGCCGCCCTGCGCGACGAGGCTGAGGTCGCCGCCGCGCGTCGGGAAGCTGGCGTTGCTGGATGCATGGATCGCCGCGAACTCGGATGTCGGAATGGTGACGCCGGCCGTGCCGGCGGTATAGACGACGGCGTTGGCACCGGCCGTGATGTCGCCGCCGGCGGCGATGTCGATCGAGCCGGTGCCGGTGCGAATCAGCTTGTTGGCGGCCAGCGTCAGGTTACCCTTGCCGCCGAGGTCGGCCGGCGCCGCCAGGGCAAGCGGATCGGCGGCACTATCGTCGGCACCCGCGGCGATGCGGTAGCTCCAGGACTCGCCGCTGCCCACCGTCGTGGCCGTCGGGCTGGCGAAGCCGTCGCTGAGGCTCGCATTCGCATTGGCGTCGCCGCCGGCGCGCAGCGTCAGCAGGCCCGGCTCGCCGCCGTCGCGCCAGCCGTAGAGGTTCCAGTCGGAAGCCAGCGCGATGTCGCCGGTCGCGCGTGCCTCGATGCCGGCGCGCACATGGGCGGCGGCAGCGGTCCAGCCGAGGCGCGCCTTGATCGCTGCGGCATTGGCCATGTAGCCGGCGGTGTCGGCCTTCCAGGCGTTCTGCTGCGCGGTGCCGATGCTCAGATTGCCCGTCGTTTCGTAGATCCGCACGGCCTCGGCCACGATGTTCGAAGCGCCGGTGATCGTCGTGCCGACCGCCGCGCTCGTCGTTCCCGGCTGATGGGTCAGCAAGCCGTTGGCATTGCCGGTGATCGCGATCTCGTTGCTACCGACGCGCGGCGCGCGCAGCAGCACCTTGCCGCCGCCCGCCGCGCTGCCGGCTACGGCCGAAACGTCGATCGCCGATCCCGCCAGCAGCAGCAGGCGGGGCTCCTCGGCATGGGCGGCGGAAGCCGCCGACACGCCGAGCGTGACTTCGCCGCCCTCGCCGCGCGTGCCGCTCGCCTTGGCCAGCGCCTCCGTCGCGTTGGCCTTGAGCAGGGCGGAGCCGGTCAGCGTCAGCTTGCCGGTGTTCGCCGTCGCGCCGCGATTGGCCCAGAGTTCGATGCTGCCGCCCTTGGCACCGGAGGCATCGATGGCGCCGGCGACCGTCAGGTTGCCGTCGTCTGCGGCGAGCTTCACCTCACGCGCCTTCAGCGTCGTTCCGTGGTTCAGGGTCATGTCGCCGCTGCGGGCGCGCACATCCACGCTCGCGTCGAAGCCGCTCGCGCCGAGCCGGGCGGCGAGCGCGGAAAGATTGCTCACGCTGCCGGCGTCGAGCGCGAACCCGCCGCCCGCGGCCGCCGCGCTGCCGGCGTGGCCGGCCAGGGTGCCGGCCAGGATGGCCGTGCCGTCGACGGCGCGCACCTCGAGCCGTCCGCCTTCGCCGCCCTCGCCGCCGACGCTCACGCCGGACACATCGATGCCGGCGCCCGCGGCCTGGATTACATCGCCGCCATGGCTTTCCAGCGCCACCATGCCGCCGGGTACGAACAGCGTCTCGTCGGCAAAGGTCTTGCTCGCGCCGGTCGCGGCGATCGTCGAGCCGTCGAGCAGTTCGAGATCGCCCGCCATCGCCTGCAGCGTCACCCTGCCCGCCGGCAAGTCGATGCGCCCGCCGTGCCGCAGCGTTGCGCCGGCCAGCGTCAGCTGCCCGCCGAAATCGGCCCCGGTGAAGGGCGTGGCCTGGGCGATGGCCTGGGTGGCGAGATTCCCCGCGGCGGCGATCTTCTGCCGGGCGTCCGCGCTGGCGGTGATGCGGCCGGCGGCCAGCGTCAGGTCGCCGGCGTAGGCATGGCTGCCGGCGCCGCTGGCGACGATCTGGCGGGCCGTCAACGTCGAGGCCGCAAAGCCGTCGACCTTGAAGTCACCCGTGCCGAGCGTCAGCGTGTCCGCCGCCGTCAGGGCCAGCGAGCCGCTGCCCGTGCCGGCCGGCTTGGCGGCATCGAAATCGATGCCGTCCGGGTTGGCGAGCGCGATGTGGGTCGCCGCCAGCGTGGCCGTCTGGCCGGCATTGGCGCGCCCGGCGATGCCCGCCGCCTGTATTTCGAGCGTCTTCAGGTTCGCGCCGAAACTGGTGGCGCCGTAAAGATCGACCGTGCTGTAGCTCTTCAGGCGCAGCGTCTCGATGCCGCCCAGTTCGGCGATGCGCCCGTCGTCGAGTGCGAGGCCGCCCGCGCCGGCCGGCACGTCGCCGAGGCTGATGCGGTTGGCGCCGAGCGCCAGCGCCTTGACGACGTCGGCACCCGTTGCGCTCTTGCCGAACTCGCCGGCGAACGTGCTGTTCTTCGTCGCGTCGAGCGTGACCGCCGCGCCGGTCAGCGTCACACCGCTGCCGACCGTCAATTCGCCCGTGGCGCCGGACGGGCTGCCGGTGCGCTTCAGCTGGCCGAGGCCGTTGCCGGAAACGCGCAGCAGCGCGCCGTCGCCGGCGGTCGCCAGGGCGTCGGCCGGCTTGCCGCCGCCGGCGGTCATCGCCGCGTTTCCCGCCAGCGTCACCTTGTCCGTCGCCGCCAGGATCAGGTCCGGCGCGATCAGGGCCGTGCCGGCGTTGTCGAGCGTCACCTCTTGCGCACCGACCTCGATCACCGTGCCGGCAGCGCTGCGCGAGCGGATGCCGCCGAGCGCAATGCTCTCGGCGCCGAGCCGGTTCAGGCTGTCGGCAGCGAGGCTGACGAAGCCGCTGTAATCGCCCTGCGCCGCCTGCGTGCCGCGCACGACCAGCCGGTTCGCGGCGATGTCCGCTTCGGCGCCGCGATGCGCGGCGGCATGCGCCGTGTTCAACGTGCCGGCCAGCGTCAGGCTGCTGCCGGCCCGCACCGCAAGCTGCCCGGCGTCGCCGGGCAGGCGCGACGCGCCGCCGGCGAAGAACTCGCTCGCGCGCGTCTCGATGTATTCGGAACGGGTGCGCGCGACATCGCCCGGCGCGATCTCGACGTATTCGCTGAGCGCGGCGCGCTGCTGGCCGCCCAGTGTCGCCGTGGCGCGATAGGCCGCCACCTGCCAGCCGCCG
>JAKLKW010000196.1 GCA_023150455.1 Alphaproteobacteria bacterium
GCCGGCCGCCGGCGCCCGGCTTCATGCCGGCGAGCACCGACAGGCTGGCGCGCATCGAGGCGGGGCTGGCGTTGTAGGCGTCGTCGATCAGCTCGAACGCGCCGCCGGCGGGCAGCTGGACGCGGTGGCGCTCGCCGCGGCCCTTGAGCGGCTTCAGCCGGCTCAAGGACGAAGCGGCGACGGCCAGGTCGGCGCCGGCGGCGCGCGCCGCCGTCAGCACGGCGAGGCTGTTCAGCACCCAGTGCCGCCCGGGCAGGGCCAGGCAGAAATCCAACCGCTCGCCGCCGATCTCGGCCGAGACCGCGCTGCAGGTCGGGTGCAGCGAGCAGTCGATCAGCCGCGCGAAGGCGCGCTCGTCGGCGCCGAAGCTGAGCACGCGCACGATGCCGCGCTTGCGCGCCGCCGTCGCCAGGCGGGCGTACTGCGCATTGTCCATGTTGAGGACGGCGATGCCGGCATTGGTCATGCCGTCGAAGATCTCTGCCTTGGCGTCGGCGATCGCCTCGACCGAGCCGAAATACTCGATGTGCACCGGCTCGACGTTGGTGATCACGGCCACGTCCGGCCGCACCATGCAGCTCAGCCGCGCGATCTCGCCGGCATGGTTCATGCCCAGCTCGAACACGGCGAAGGCGGCGTCGCGCGGCATGCGGGCGAGGGAAAGGGGCGCGCCGATCTCGTTGTTGAGGTTGCCTTCCGACGCGTGCGTCGGACCCTGGGTCGACAGCGCGAGCGCGATGGCTTCCTTCGTGCCGGTCTTGCCGACGCTGCCGGTGACGGCGACGATGCGCGCGGCGGTGCGCGCCCGCGCCGCCGCGCCGAGCGCCGCCAGGGCCGCCAGCGTGTCGTCGACCAGCAGCAGCGGCTTGTCGTCACCGGCATTGGCCGGGCGGCGCTGGACGATCGCGGCGGCCGCGCCGCGGGCGAAGGCGTCGGCGACGAAGTCGTGCCCGTCGAGGCGATCGCCCTTGATCGCGACGAACAGGTCGCCGGGCTGGACGGTGCGGCTGTCGATCGACACGCCCGAGGCGCGCCAAGGCCGGTCGGCGCGACTGCCGACCGCCGCCGCAACCTCGGTCGAGGTCCACAGCACCTTAGCGTCCGCCATGGCCGTCCCCTCCGCGGGAGGAAGGGGCCATCCTGGCCAACGCGGCGACCGCCGCGCGCGCCACCTCGGCGTCGTCGAACTCGATCTTGCTGGTCCCGATGATCTGCTCCTGCTCGTGTCCCTTGCCCGCGATCACCAGCACGTCGCCGGCCTCGAGGCCGCCCACGGCCGCCGCGATCGCGGCCGCACGGTCGCCGATCTCGCGGACATCGGCGCCGGCGGGGCAGCCGTCCAGCACGGCGCGGCGGATCGCCGCGGGGTCCTCGGTGCGCGGGTTGTCGTCGGTGACGATCACGCGGTCGGCGAGACGGCAGGCGACGGCGCCCATCTCGGGGCGCTTGCCGCGGTCGCGGTCGCCGCCGCAGCCGAATACCGCCGTCAGCCGGCCGCGCGCGAGCGGGCGCAGCGTCTGCAGCACGGTCTCGAGCGCGCCCGGCTTGTGCGAATAGTCGACATAGACCTGCGCGCCGCTGGGCAGGGTCGCCACGCGCTCCAGGCGGCCGCGCACGCCGGAGAGGCGCGACAAGGCCTCGATCGCCTCGGCCGGGTCGGCGCCGCAGGCGATCGCCAGGCCCGCGGCGCACAGCGCGTTGTGCGCCTGGAAGGCGCCGGGCAGGTGCAGGTGCACGTCGATCGTCCGGCCGAAGGCATTGAGCGCCAGCGCCTGGCCCTCGGGGACCGGCGTCAGGCGCAGCAGCCGCAAGTCGCCGGCGCGGGCGCCATAGCCGATGATGCGGTGCCGGCGCCGCGCGGCCACCGCGGCGAAGGCGTCGTATTCGGGCGAGTCGGTGTTCAGCACGGCGGCGCGGCCGGGCGGCATCACGACGTCGAACAGCCGGAGCTTGGCCGCCAGGTAGGTCTCCATGCTGGCGTGGTAGTCGAGATGGTCGCGCGACAGGTTGGTGAAGCCGCCGGCGGCGATGTCGATCCCGTCGAGGCGGCACTGGTCGAGGCCGTGGCTCGACGCCTCGATCGAAAGATGGGTGACGCCGGCGTGGGCGAGCTCCGCCAGCTCGCTGTGCAAGGCGATCGGGTCGGGCGTGGTCAGCGCGCCCTTGCGCGTCATGCCCGGGGCGACGAGGCCCAGCGTGCCCATGCTCGCGGCCTTGCGGCCGAGCAGGGACCAGATCTCGCGCGTGAAGCTCGCGACCGAGGTCTTGCCGCTGGTGCCCGTCACGGCGGCGACCGTGCGCGGCTGGGCGCCGAAGAAGCGCGCCGCCATCAGCGCCAGGCTGCGGCGCGGATTCTCGACGGCGATCACGGGCACGGGCTGGCCGTCCGGCGTGCTCGGCTTCGGCAGCGGCTCGCGCAGGTCGGTCAGCACCGCCACGGCGCCGCGCGCCAGCGCATCGGGGATGAAGGCGCGACCGTCGGCGCCTTCGCCGCGGAAGGCGGCGAACAGGTAGCCGGGATGCACGGCGCGCGAATCCGCGCTCAGGCCCAGGATTGCCGGGTCTGCGTGCGGTCTTGAGACATGCGGGGCCGGGGCGTTCACCGCGATTGCCTCGATCAGCTCAGTTAGCCGCAACGCTCTTGCCCTGCGCGCGCGCGTTGAGCAGCGGCTGCGCCGGGCGCGGGGGCAGGTCGACCGGATCGACCGCCAGGAGCGGCCCGATGCGCGCCACGATCTTGCCGATCGTCGGCGCGGCGACCGCGCCGCCGGTGGCGAACCCGCCGGTCTGCCGCGTGCCGTGCGGCTCGTCCAGCATCGCCAGCACGACATAGCGCGGGTCGTCGATCGGGAAGGCGCCGACGAAGGACGACAGCAGCGCCTTGCGCGCGTAGCCGCCATGGGCGCTGACCTTCTCGGCCGTCCCGGTCTTGCCGCCGACGCGGTAGCCGGGGATGTTGGCCTTCTTGCCGGTGCCCTTCTCGACCACCATGCGCATCAGCCCGCGCATGACCTTCGACGTCTCGGGCTTGATCACCTGCGTGCCGGGCGGGATGTCGCTCGGGTCGCGCTTCAGGAGCGTGGCGGGCCGCAGCACGCCGCCGTTGACCAGCGCCGCGACGCCGTTGGCGAGCTGCAGCGGGCTCACCGCCAGGCCGTGGCCGAACGAGATCGTCATCGTGTTGATCTCGCGCCAGTTGGTCGGGAACATCGGCTGGCCGGTCTCGGGCAGCTCGATGCGCGGCGTGTCGAGCATGCCCATGCGCTTCATGAAGTCGCGTTGGCGCGCGGGGCCGGCGGCGACGCCCATGCGCGCCGCGCCGATGTTCGAGGAGTACTGCAGCACCTCTGACGTGCTGAGCCAGCGCCGCTCGCCGCCGCGATAGTCCTTGATGGTGAAGCGCGAGATGTGGATCGGGTACGTGGCGTCCCAGGTGCTGTTGAGCGTGGCGACGCCGGAGTCGAGGCCGAGCGCCAGGGTGAACAGCTTGAAGGTCGAGCCCATCTCGTAGACGCCGAGCGTCGGCCGGTTGAAGCGCGCGTCGGGGTCGACCGCGCCGGGGCGGTGCGGATCGAAATCGGGCAGCGAGACCATCGACAGGATCTCGCCCGTGCGCGCGTCCAGCACCATGCCGGCGGCGCCGACGGCGCTGAAGTCGCGCATGGCGCTCTCGAGCTCCGCGCGCAGCACGTGCTGCACGCGCACGTCCAGCGCCAGCTTGACCGGGTGCTGGGCACCGCGCAGCTGCTCGTCGAAGCGCCGCTCGATGCCGGCGAGGCCCTTGTTGTCGATGTCGGTGAAGCCGACGATGTGCGCGGCGATGTTGCCGAGCGGGTAGACGCGGCGCTCGTCGCGCTGGAAGTCGAGGCCGGGGATGCCCAGGCGGTTGACCTCGTACTGCTGGCGCGGCGTCAGGTTGCGCCGGATCCACACGAAGCTCTTGCCGGAGCCCAGCTTGGCGGCGAGGTCGGCCTGGTCGCCGCCCAGCACGCCGGCGAGCTTGCCGGCGGCATCGGCCGCGTCCGGCACCTGGCGGGCATTGGCATAGAGCGAGGCGGTCTCGAGGCTCGTCGCCAGCAGGACGCCGTTGCGGTCGGTGATGTCGGCGCGGAAGGTCTCGAGCGCGCCGAGGCGCGGGGCGGTGGCGACGCGCGGCTCGGCGCCGCGCCCGATCAGCGTGACGTCGAACAGGCGGGCCGAGATCGCGGTGAAGGCAAGCGCGAACAGCGCCCCGGTGACGATCAGCCGGTTGCGGCCGGTCTCCAGCGCCTGTTTGACCTCTCCCTCGATGCGCACACGCCCCGCGACCGGGTTCGCCGGTAGCGGGGCGGCATCGGGAGCGCCATGCGAGGTGAATACTGCGTCGGTCATTGCCTCGGTCTGGCGCTCGCGATCATGGGGTTGGCGACGCTGAGCGGGGGGCCCTTGAGCGTGGCCGCCGCGGCTGGCGGCGCCGCCGGCAGCTCGGCCAAGGCGGTCGTGTCGCGGCGGGCGGGGACATCGGCGACCTGGCCGATCTGCATCGCGGCGATCGGCCTGAGCTCCAGGTTCTCGGCGGCGCGCTTGATCAGCTCGCCCGGCTGGTTGAGCAGCGCCCATTCGGCCTTCAGCACGTGGATGGCCTGCTGGTCGGCGAGGATCGCCTGGTTGATGCGGCCGAGCTTGCGCTCCAAGGCCTGCACCTCGTACTTGAGCTGGAACAGGCCGGTGGCGACGCCGGCCGCCAGGGCGACCCAGATCAGGGTGATGCGCCCGATCATGCCGCTCTCTCCATGTGCGCGGGGTGAATGGTCCTTTCTGCGGCCCGCAGCCGAGCCGAACGCGCTCGGGGGTTGGCTTTGACCTCCTCGGCACCGGGGGTCAGGGCGCCGCGGAACAGCTGTCGGAATGACGGCTGGGGGGTGTTCCGAACGGCGTAGGGCTGGTGCCGGGAGGCACGCGGTTCGGCCCCGCTGCGGGACCGCAGAAAGCTCTTGACGGCTCGATCTTCGAGCGAATGAAAGGAGACCACGGCGAGCCGCCCGCCCGGGTTCAGCAGAACCTCGGCGGCGCTCAAGCCGCGGTCTAGTTCGCCTAATTCGTCGTTCACGTAGATGCGCAGGGCCTGGAAGCTGCGCGTCGCCGGATCGATGCCCGCGGCGCTCCTGCCTACCGCGCGGCGCACGATCTCGGCCAGCTCCAGCGTGCGGGCGATCGGCCGCTCGGCGCGGGCGGCGACGATGGCGCGCGCCACGGCGCGGGCGCGGCGCTCCTCGCCCAGGCGGAAGATGATGTCGGCCAGGGTCTGCTCGGGCAGGGTGTTGACGATCTCGGCCGCGCTCGGCCCGCCGGTGGAGTCCGTTGCGCCCATGCGCATGTCCAAGGGCCCGTCGGCGCGGAACGAGAAGCCGCGCGCCGGATCGTCGATCTGCATCGACGACACGCCGAGGTCGAAGGCGATGCCGTCGACGCGCGTGATGCCGTGCCGCTGCAGCAGCTCGACCATGTCGCCGAACCGCCCGATGATGATGGTCAGCCGCCCGGGATGCCGGCGCTCGAGCGCGGCGGCGCGGCCAGTCGCGGCCGGGTCGCGGTCGATGCCGCACACCTTGCAGTCGGCGGCGTCCAGGATGGCGCTGGCATAGCCGCCGGCGCCGAAGGTCGCGTCTATGTAGAGAGCGCCGGCGCGCGGGCTGAGCGCCTCGACGACCTCCTTGACCATGACCGGGAGATGGCCGTTCACGGCGCCCCCCCGCTGTCCTGGTTCATGCGATCGGCAAGTCCGAGGCCTTCCGTCCAGAGCGCCTGCTGCTGCTGCGCATGCACCTCGGCGTCCCAGATCTCGAAATACGGGCCCTGGCCGACGAAGGCGACGCGCTCGTTCAGGCCGAGCAGCTTGACGAACAAGTCGGGCAGGACGATGCGCCCTTCGCCGTCCATCGCGATGTCGCGCGACTGCGACAGCACGAACTGCGTCAGCTTCGCCGCGTTGTCCGGCAGCACCTTGGTGGGGTCGATGCTGGCGCTCATCTGGTCCAGCCGATCCGGGCCGGAGCATTCCAGCGCCTTGTGCTTGGTGCCGTGCCTGAGGGACGGGAAGGCGACGATGCCGTCGAAGCCTTGGGACTTGAGGATGGAACGGAACTCGGCCGGGACGGACACCCGCCCCTTCTTGTCCAACCGGTTCTCGAATGTGCCGCGGAAACCCTTGGCCACAACACGTTCCGCCCTACCCCTTGGCGTCCCGTGGAAGAGGCCGTTTCCCCCTGGAATCGGTCCTCCCCTGCATTTGGGACGGCATGGGATAACATGGGAAATATTGGGTCGTCAATGGGAGATTGCGGGATTTCTTTGGAAATACCGCGTTTTAGCTTGTACTGTTTTTGTTCTCTCAGAGGATTCACGAACATTCGCCTGCAGACGGGGCGATTTCCCTGGGTTCGATCAGTAAATCTGCCGATTCTGGCCGAAGCATGTTCCAACAGCGTTCTAGCTGTGGAATCTGAGCGGCACGGGTGCGCCTGTCGCCGCAACCCCTTGGCAGAATTGCTCTGAGAAGACGCCAGACGGCCTGTAAGCCGGGTTCTGTCCCAGCCCTTGCGGGCCGTGGACGGCCATTCCTCTGGGGCGCCTGTTGCCAGGCGCCTCGCGCGACCGACCCGGGCGACGGCGCGGGAACCCGCGTGCCGGCGAACCGGCGTGCCGCCCCTATTTGGTCTTGCTCCCGGTGGGGTTTGCCGTGCCGCCCCCGTCGCCGGGGGCGCGGTGCGCTCTTACCGCCCCGTTTCACCCTTGCCGGCAGGGGCGATTAAACCCCGGACCGGCGGTCTGATCTCTGTGGCACTTTCCCTGGGGTCGCCCCCGCCGGGCGTTACCCGGCACCGCGTTCCCGTGGAGCCCGGACTTTCCTCCACCCGCGGCGGGATTGCGCGGCGCCGCGAGCAGCGGCCGTCCGGCCGTCTGGCATCCCTTAGGTAGTCGCGGAGGCGAACGAGGTCAATGCCGCCGCCAGAAGCGCCGTCTCGCCATCGCAGACGCCGTCGCAGCGCTGCGGCCGAAAGTGGCGCTGGAACGCGCAAACGACCGCTCGTGTCTGCTCGTCCGCCTCGCCGGTCGCCGCGACGTCGTAGCCGAAGTTCCGCAGGTCAAGCTGAACCTTCGCGAGTTCGACAGGCGATGCCGGCGGTGCGCCCGGGGTCGCCCAGAGCCCGATCCCCGCTTGCGCCAGAAGGCGCCAGTCGAACTTTTCGCCGGGGTCGATCTTGCGCCCAGGCGCCACGTCGGAATGGCCGAGCACGCGATGCGGCGGGATCGGGTGGCGCGCGAGGATGCCGCGGGCGAGCTCGATCAGGGCTTCCATCTGGGCATCGGGGAACGGGCGGTAGCCTAACTCGTGGCCGGGATTGGCGAGCTCGATGCCGATCGAGCGGCTGTTGACGTCGCGCTCGCCGGCCCAGCAGGACACGCCGGCGTGCCAGGCGCGATGCGCTTCATCGACGAGGCGGTAGACCGTGCCGTCCTCGTCGACCAGGTAGTGCGCGCTGACTTCGGCCCTTGCGTCGCAGAGGCGGTCGAGCGCGGCTTCGGCGCTCGGCATGCCGGTGTAGTGCAGCACCAGCATGTCGACCGCGGCGCCGGCGCGGCGCCGACCGAAATTGGGCGAGGGGCGATCGACGATCTTCACGGCCGATTCCGTGCGCGGCTTGGCGCGCCATCAAAGCGTCGTCGTACGAGAACTTGCAAGTCATCTCCTTGCCGGCGGGCGGCGGCCGGCGACAGGAAATGGCTCCGGCCGGCCGTAGCTTGAACGATCGCTGCGAATGTTGCGCCGCAATACGACCAAGCTTGCACCGGCACGATCGCCCCACTAGGTGATTTCGCAGGGAAGAGACCTCAGGAAGTGCGCAGCAGCCTTCATCGTCATGATGACAGGAGTCCGCCGTGCACGTGATCCGCACCCTGCTGCCGACCGAATTCGGACTGCTGCGCGCGCATCTGCTGCGGCTCGATCCGGAGGATCGCCGGCGGCGCTTCGCCGGCCAGATCGGCGACGACGCCGTCGCCGCCTACGTCGCCGCGCTCGACCGTTTCCGCTCCACCGTCGTCGCCTGGATCGAGGACGGCCAGGTACGCGGCGCCGCCGAGCTGTTGCGATTCCGTGCGCCGGCCGGTACGCGCGCGGAGCTGGCGGTGACCGTCGAGCGGGCCTGGCAGGACCGCGGCATCGGCTCCGAGCTCATGCGGCGGGCGCTGACCATCGCGCGCAACCGCGGGCTCGACCAGGTGCTGATGGTCTGCCTCGCCGAGAACGGGCGCATGCGGCATCTCGCCGACAAGTTCCACGGCCGGATGATCGATACCGGCGGCGAGGTCGAGGCGAGCGTGCCCCTGCTGGCGCCCGACGCCTGGTCGCTGTGGCAGGAGGCGATCGATCAGGGCGCGGCCGCGATCGGCGAAGCGCTCGAGCAATGGAAGCCTTCGCCCGCCGCGGCCAAAGGCGTGCGGCCGGCGCAGGCGCGCGTTGATCCGCGCGCCGAACATTTGGATGGCGGCCGGATCGGCGGCCGCCGAGGCGCTCTCAGGACGACGACGCCGCGGGCAGGGGAGCGGCCGGGCCGATGCGTCCGAGGCCGGGCAGCTTGAGCGCCGGTCCGCTGGGATCGACGCCGAAGGTGAAGCCGAGGAAATTGACCTCGAGCCCTTCCTTGCGCGCCGCCAGCACGCCGAGCGCGCCGAACAGCGAGACTTGGTAGCCGGTGCCGCTCGGGCTGTGGGCGAACACCCGGGTCAGCCCGAGATAGTCCTTGCCCAGCGCGGTCGCCGGCAGGTTCATCCCCAGCTCGGGCACGTTGCGCCCGACATGCGCGGTGAAGCTGTTGCTGTTCGGGCCCGGCCACATGCGGTAGTTGTCCTTGTGCGGGTACGAGTCGATCGCCTCCAGCACGCGCGGGATGGCGGCCTCCGCCTCGGCGCCGCGCAGCTCCGCCAGGATCCAGGGGCGGTTGCCGAACCAGTAGCCGTCGGGATCGCGGTTGTGCGCCACGAACACCGGCAGGCCGCGGTACTTGCGCCAGCCGATCACCTCGTAGACCGTGTAGGCGTCGCCGTCCTTGGGCTTGATCGCGACCCAGGTGTGCAGGCCGAAGGACGCGATCGCGGCCAGCGGGCCAGCCAGGATCACGACTGGCGCGATCAGCATCAATTTCCACATCATGCGGCGGGAATCCCTTATGTGTGCGGTAAACTACGGGCACTCGCCGCCAAGGGCAATGCCTGTCTCGACTACCCGGCATTTGCGCCGGGTTTTCCTTGCGCGACGGCGTAGCCGGCCAGGCTGCGAATGGGCGAATCCGCGCGGCGATGGTCCTCGAGCGCGCGGAACGTGACGCCGGCGGGGCCCCGGCGCGACAGGCCGCAGCGGCCATAGCCATGCACGCGGCCCTCGGCCAGCCGGATATGCGGATTGTTCCGCATCCAGCGGTCGAGCCGCGCCTGCGGCAGGGACTGCGAGGTGATCGATCCGCCGACGAACTCGGTCGCGACGGTCGCGGATTCCGGCCGGTCGTAGTCGCGCTTCACGTCGGCGGCGTAGAACGTGTGCATGTCGCCGCCGACGATGATCGGGTTGAGCGCCGCGCTGTCGGCGATGGTGTCGATCAGGCGCCGGCGCGCGGCCGGGTAGCCGTCCCAGGCCTCGGTCCAGAAGCGCCGCCCCTGGCCCTCGTTCTCGTCGAGCTGCGCCACCAGCGTCTGCTGCGCCACGATGGTCCAGCGGGTCCGGCTGCGGCGGAGCGTCTCGGCGAACCAGCGCTCCTGCGCCGCGCCGAGCATCGTGCGCGCCGGATCGACGCGCTCGGCGCACTCGTCGCCCACCACGTTCGAGCCGCCGCGGCCGGGCTTCGGGCAGGCATGCGGCGAGCGGTACTGCCGGTCGTCGAGCAGGATCACGGTCGCCATGTCGCCGAAGCCGAGCGAGCGATAAAGGCGCAGCGCCGGCCCTTGCGGGCGCTGCGCCGCGCGCAGCGGCATGTGCTCGTAGAACGCCTGGTAGGCCTCGGCGCGCATCCGCAGGAAGTCCGGCTTCGGCGTCAATTGCTCCGACACGTCGTCCGCGTAGTCGTTCTCGACCTCGTGGTCGTCCCAGATCACGGCCCAGGGGCAGGCGGCGTGCGACGCTTGCAGGTCGCGGTCGGACTTGTAGAGCGCGTAGCGCCGGCGGAAATCGGCGAGCGTCTTCGGCGTCGGCGCGCCGTGCGCGCGCACACGCTCGCGGCCATAGCTGATCTCGTAGATGTAGTCGCCGAGGAAGAGGACGAGGTCCAGGTCCTCGGCCGCCATGTGGCGGTGCGCGGCGTAGTAGCCCTGCTCGTACTGCTGGCATGAGGCGAAGGCGAAGTTGAAGCGGTCGACCGCGGCGCCCGGCGCCGGCGCGGTGCGCGTGCGGCCAATCGGGCTGGTCGCGCCGGCGTGGTGGAAGCGATAGCTGTACCACCGCCCGGGCCGCAAACCCGCCAGCTCGACATGGACGGCGTGCGCCAGCTCGGGTGTCGCGCGCGCCGTTCCGCGCCGGACGACGCGGCGGAACGCGTCGTCCTCGGCCAGCTCCCATTGCACCGTCTCGCTCGAGGGCGGCGGCGCGCCGGGGTCGCCGAGGATCAGCCGCGTCCACAAGACGACGCCGTCCGGCCACGGATCGCCCGAGGCGACGCCGAGCGCGAAGGGATCGCTCCGCGCGAATGCGATCGGGACGCGAAGCAACGCCGGCGCGGTCAGCAGCGCCGCGC
>JAKLKW010000197.1 GCA_023150455.1 Alphaproteobacteria bacterium
CGGTTGACTTCCTCGCCGGCGAGGCGAGAGGCGAGCATCCGCTCGGCGTCGAGCGGCAGCACCACGACACGGTAGGCGAGGAGTGCCGCCGCCATGACGGCGAGAGCGGCCCGGGCCGCCGCGCGGACCCAGCGTCGATCCCACAGCCGATCGAGCGCCAGCATCGCGAGGACGGCAACCGCCGGTTCCGACGGGATGGCGTAGCGCGGCGCCGTCATCGGCCAGAAGACGACGACCAGCGGGCAGGCCAGCGCGTAGCACGCGAAGGCGCGCGCGGGCGCATCCGGCATGCCGAGGCGCCGGCGCCATGCGGGAACCAGCGCCGGGACCGCCGCGGCGACCCACGGCAGGCTGGTGACGACCATCTCGCCGAGCAGCAGCAACTGGCGCAGCGCGTAGCCGGGCGGAGGCTCGACCAGGCGCATGAGCCGGCGCAGCAGCTCGACGTCGCCCGGTGTCCGGATCGCGGCGAACCATATCAGCACCGGGGCGAGCCCGATCGCGCCGACCGTCGCCAGCCGCAGCCACTGCGCGGCACCGCGGCGTTCGATCAGCAGCAGCGCAACGCCGCCGGCGCCGACATAGCCGAGCGCGGTCGGGTGCTTGGCCATGCCGGCCAGCGCCAGCGCGGCGCCGGCGGCCACCAGCCGCCACGGCGCGCCGCCGTCGCGCGCGCCGAGCCACAGCAGCCAGGCGGCGAAGCTGAACAGCATGACCAGCGTGTCGGGCTCGGCGACCGCGATCTTCTCGGCGACCATGGGCGTCAGCATCAGCGCGACGCCGCCGGTGGCCGCGAGCATCGGGCGGACCAGCGGGAGCAGGGCGGCCGTCACCAGCAGCGCGGTCGCCAGCACGCTGAGCATGGCCGGCAGCCGCATCGTCCATTCGTTGACCCCGCCGCCGAGCACGGCGGTTCCCGCCGCGAACCAGTAGAGCAGCGGCGGCTTCTCGATATAGGCGTTGCCGAGCACGTCCGGGCGCAGCCACTCGCCTTGCGCCAGGATGGCGTGCGTCGCCATGGCGTGCCGGCCCTCTTCGTAATAGAGCGACCGAAACCCGGCATTGGGCAGCGCCAGCACCGCCCAGGCCGCGAGGACCACCAGCAAGGGCAGCCAGCGCCGGGCGTCCCGGCCCGGCGCGGCGGGCCGGGTTGCGGTCGTCCCGGCGGATTCGCCGCGCGGGTTCACGCGCGCCTTCCGCCCTGCGGCGAGGCCGCGCCTTCGTACGTGAAGGTCATGGGTTTCGGGCCCGGCATGTATCCGGTCTCGATGCGGTCGATGCGGAACCCGGCGCCCTCGATCATCGCGCGAATCGGCCGGTTCAGGTGGCATCCGCCGCTGAGCCGGCGCCAGGCCGGCGTCAGCCGATCCTGCCATCGGCGCACCCGCTCGTCCGGCGCTCGGCCGTGCTCGACGAAGAGGAGCCGTCCGCCGGGCTTGAGCACGCGGCGGACCTCGGCAAGCGCCGCGTCGGCCTCCGGGATCGAGCAGAAGGTCCAGGTCGTGACGACGGTGTCGATGCTTCCGGCATCGAGCGGGATCGCCTCGGCCGAGCCCTCGATCAGCGCCACCGGAACGGCGCTCGCCGCCGCGGCGGCCCGGGCCATGGCGACGAGCCGCGGCGCCGGCTCCAGGCCCAGGATCTCGCGCACCGCGGCGGGATAGAAAGGCAGGTTCAGGCCCGAGCCGATGCCGATCTCCAGCGCACGGCCTTCGGCCGCGGCGAGCACGCGGCGGCGATACGGCACCAGCCGCCGGTTGCGCATCGCGAGATGGCAGAGCCGCGGCAGCAGGACGTCACGGTAGAGGCTCATCGGTGCATCATATGACAGCCTCGCCAAAACGGCGGGCGAACCTCATTCCGTCCGATCGGCTGCGTGCCGGCTGTCGAAGAACGCCGCGATCGCCTGCGACGGCGTTGTCGATGGACCGATAGTAGCGCGACGGACGGATGCGCCGGTAGGCTTGTCCCGGGCCGTCGCTCACGCTCGAGCGCCGCGCGTCGCAGCCCATCTGCCACAATGCCACCGGATCGGCCGCCACGGCGGCGGCGAAATAGCGACGCAGTCCCTGCTGCGCCTGCGCCATCGTCCAGATGTCGTCGAGATAGCGCTGCTTGAACAGGTGCGGGTCGTCGAACGCGGCGGCGCGGCCTGAGAAATAGGCATCGTCGGCCGTCAGGTTGCCTTCGATCGCAAACAGGCCGGCGAAGTCCACGCCAAGGCGTGGCGCCGCGGCGACCGCGATCATCGACGCCACCGAGTGCGCGACCAGTCCCACCGGCCCTGAGGCGGGCCACGAGCCGACCAGCCCCGCGATTGCCCCGGCGTGCTCGGCCATGGTGCGGACGCCGGGCGGGCCGGCCGTCCTGACGAGCAGGCCGGTGATGACTGCTATGTCCACGACGCGCCCGCGTTCCCGGTTCCCAGGGTTCGGCGCCACGAGCGTGCGGCCGCGCGGATGACCTGGAGGGAATCCACCGCGCCGCCGGCCTCGCCTTTGTCGAAGTCGCCTTCGACGCGGCCCATCTGATTGGTGACGTGCGCGAAGCAGAGCACGAGCTTGCCGCGGGCCGCCGCGAATGCGTAGAGAGCGGCGGCCTCCATCTCCACGGCAAGCAGGCCTTTCTCCTTCATCGCGGCGATCGCAGCCGCGGTCTCGCGGAACGGCGCGTCGGTCGTCCAGGTCGCACCGCGCAGCACGGGAACGCGCACGTCGTCGAACGCGCCCGCCGTCATCGCCAGAAGCCGGTCGTCGGCCGCGCTGAGCTCGGACGGCGGCGCATAGTGATAACTCGTCCCCTCGTCGCGCAGGGCGCGGTCGATCAGGATGAAATAGGGCGGCGTCCGAAGCGGGGCGAGTTGTCCCGCCGACGTCACGCTGACGAGGAAGCGGCAGCCCGAGGCGAACAACTCCTCGGCGACGAGCACCGCAAAGGCCGCGCCCACCGCGCAGCCGACAATGCCGAATTCGATCCCGTCATCGGCGAAGCGGTGGAGCGCGGTGTGGTAGCAGGCCCAGCCGGAATCGAGCTCGGTGCGCCCTTCCGCGGCCAAGTGCCGCACGAGGTCGCCGTCGGGGTCGAGCACGCAGATCGCCGGCACGGGGGCAGGCGCCAGGCCCTTCTGCCGCCGCGCCTCGCGCAGCAGACTTTCGGGCGTGAACGCCGAGGGCGCGTCGTAGTCCTTGCGCGCCAGGATCGGCGGCACCGTGCGGCGTCGTTTCGGCATGCGACGGTCGGATCAGCCTGCGGGCGCGAGCACGCCCGCCAGCCGCTCGACGACCGTTTCGATCTCGGCCGCCGTGGTGGACCTGCCGAGGCTGAAGCGGACGGCGCCCATGCCGACGTGCGGCGGCACGCCCATCGCCTTGAGGACAGGCGAAAGCTCGACCGTGCCGGAATGGCAGGCCGAGCCGGTCGAAGCCGCGACGCCGTCGAGACGCTGCAGGATGTCGCTGCCGGGACGGCCGACGAACGACACGTTCAGCGTGTTGGGCAGGCGATGCTGCGCGTGGCCGTTCAGGACGATGCGGCCGGCGAAGCGTTGCAGCAGGGCCTGCCAGAAGCGGTCGCGCAGCAGCTCGATGCGCGCCATCGGCTTCAGGTCGCGCGCCAGCGTCGCCGCCGCGCCGAGTCCCGCTGCAAGCAGCGCGCTCTCGGTGCCCGCGCGCCGGCCCTGCTCGTGCCCCGCGCCGTGGATCAGCGGCTCGATGGCCGTGCCGCGGCGGACGTAGAGCGCGCCGACGCCCTTCGGGGCGTAGAGCTTGTGGCCGGCAACGGAGAGCAGGTCCACGCCGAGGGCGTCGAGGTTCGTCGCGATCTTGCCCACCGACTGCGCGGCGTCGCTATGGAAGCGGACGCCGTATTCGCGCGCGACGGCGCCGATCTCCGCGATCGGCTGGACCGTGCCGACCTCGTTGTTGGCGTGCATCACGCTGACGAGGATGGTGCGGGGTGTGATCGCGCGTCGCACGTCGTCGGGGTCGACCCGCCCGGCGCCGTCGACCGGCAGGTAGCTGACGCTTGCGCCCAGGCGCTCGAGAAAGCGGCAGGGGGCGAGGACCGCCGGGTGCTCGACCGCGGTGGTGATGACATGGCCGTCCGCCCGCCCGATCGCGAAATAGGTCCCCTTGATGGCGAGATTGTTGGCTTCGCTGCCGCCGCTCGTGAACACGACCTCGTCCGCTGCGCAGCCGAGCAGGGTCGCGACCTCGCCGCGGGCGCTCTCGAGGGCGGCCTTCGCGGCCGCGCCCGCCCAGTGGCCGCTCGACGGGTTGCCGAAGGCGTCGTCGAGCAGGGAACGCATGCGTGCCGAGACCGCCGGGTCGACGGGCGTGCTCGCGTTGTAGTCGAGATATATCCTGCGCATGGTCATGACGCGTTGGCCTTGTGCTCGGGAATGGCGGCGCCGCGCGGCAACGCGCCATCCGCCCGTTCGATCGTTCGGGCGCCGAGGAATCCGCCGGCGACGATCGAGACTGCCGCGAGCAGCGATCCGAGCGACAGGGTCGAGAGCCCGGTCAGCCCCTGGCCGACCGTGCAGCCCATGGCGAGCACGCCGCCGGCCCCCATCAGCGCCGCCCCGGCCAGCTGGCGCAGGAAGTCCCTGTCGTCGGCGAAGCCCTCGATCGCGAAGCGGCCGCGCGTCACGGCGGCGACGAAGGCGCCGAGGACGACGCCGCCGACCAGCGCGATGCCGAAATTCGCGCGCATGCCGGTGAAGATCATCAGGTATTGCAGGCTGTCGCCCATCGGCGCGACGAAGGTCAGGCTTGCGGGCGGCGTCGGATTGAACTCGTCCTGCGCCAGCGCGCCGGTGAGATACCAGCCGGCGGCCACGAGCAGCCCGATCGACAGGCCGGCGACGATGTTGCGCGCGGAGGAGCGGAAACCCGCGCCGGCGAAGCAGATCGCCGCGAGGATGGCGGAAGCGGCGAGCGCGACCACCCAGCGCGCGGGCCCGGGCGCCATGCCCGTCGCCGCGGCAAGGATCTCCGGTACGCCCGTGGCGCCCGGATCGAGCGCGCTGATGCGCTCGAGCGCAATCCGGCCCGGCCCGAGAATGCCGCGCATGGTCGCGTAGGCGGCGACCGAGAACACGAGGAGGACGACGAGGGCGCGCAGGTTGCCGCCGCCGAGGCGGACGAGGTTGCGGGCGGCGCAGCCCTGCGCGAGCATCATGCCGATGCCGAAGACGAGGCCGCCGACGACCGGGCCGGCCAGGTTCAACGGCGCCGCGAGGTAGGCGGACTTGCGCAGGTCGACGAGGTCGAAGCCGAGCAGCAGCTGGCCCGACAGGATGGCGACCGCCAGCGCCAGGCACCAGGCACGCAGGCGATTGGCGTCGCCCGACCGCACGACATCGAGAACGGCCCCGCTGCTGCAGAATGCCGTCGCCTGCGCCACGGCGCCGAACAGCACGCCGATCGCAAGTCCGCCGCCGACGGCGAGCTGCGCCGGCTCCCACTCACCCATGCGTCCCTCCCCGCGGCCCGATCGGGCGCCGTCCGCTCAGAACACCAGCACCTTGTCCGCGTCGGCCGTCGCGGCGGCGAGCTCGTCCATGCTGCTGCGGCGCGCCCCGGCCATCACCTCGGCCTCGGCCATGCCGCGCGCGTCCATGCACGTCCCGCACAGCAGGACCTGCCCCTTGCCGGCGAGCACGCGCTTCAGCATGCGCTCGACGTTGTAGTAGCCCTCCGGGGTCTTCTGCGCCGCCTTCGCGGCGATCACGGCGTCCGCCATCAGGAACACCGTGACCTGCTCGCCCGCGCCGCGCTTGAGCAGCGCGCCGGCGAGGCGCAGCGCGTTGTAGCAGCGTTCGGTTCCGTAGGGCGGATCGTTGATGATGAACAGCGATTTCATGTGTTTCCTCCGGATGGCGGCGGCGTGCGGCGCTCGACCGGCAGGCCGCTCCTGTTCCAGGCTTCCATGCCGCCGCGCAGCACGTGGACGTGCCGAAAGCCGGCATCGCCAAGCAGGGCCGCGGCGGCGGCCGATCGCCGATCCGTCCGGCAGACGAGGGCGATCGGCGCGGTGCGGTACGCATCGAGCTCGCGCAAGCGGACCGCAAGCTCCTGCACCGGCACGTTCATGGCGGCGGCGATATGGCCGAGCGGGCCGTCGAATTCGTCCGCTCCGCGCACGTCGATGACCATCGGATTCGCCTCGCGGCCGAGCCGGTCGGCGAGATCGCCGGGCTCGATCCACGACATGTCCGATGCCTTGCCGCCGGCGGCGGCGCCCACGCGGCCGCTGACCGCGCCGCCATCATTCAATTGGATGCGCGCGCGGATCGGCGCGCGCGCCAGGCGCCGGTCCCACAGCGCCGCGACGACGAGCAGCGCGAAGCCGGCAAGCTCGATCGTCCAGGCGTAGGAGCCGAACATGACCCACAGGACGAGCGCCAGGCCGAGCGCGCCCGCCGCGGTCGGCCCGTACCGCCGATGGTGCCGGGCGGAAGCCGCGATGGCGAGGACCGCCAGCGCCGTAGAGAAGCCGATCGCCACGGCCCAGGCGCCCTGATCGACCGCGAGCGAAATGCCGAGCAGCGCCAGGATCGAAATCAAGGCGGTCGTGCCGTAGCAGGAGAGGATCGCGAGGACCGTGGCGGCGCGCGGCAGCCAGGCCGTATGGCGCGCGCGAGCCATCAAGTTGCGCCCAGCTCCGTGCGGGCACGCAGCCGGCGCGCCAGGCGCGGCAGGAAGGCGGCCGCGGCCAGGAGGGCGAGGGCGATCAGCGCGTAGCGAAGGGCCGCGCCGTCGCCCGCGATCGCCGAGCGACCGGCATGGCCGAGCCAGGCGATGGCCAGCGTGCCCGGGGCCATGCAGATCAGCGACGCGAGGAGGTAGTGGCCGAGCGGGACGCGCGTCAGGCCGAGCGCGTAGTTGAGGAGGTTGAATGGGAACAGCGGCACGAGCCGCGTGAAGGCCACGAAGCGCCAGCCCTCCGCCTCGACGCCGGCAACCAGCTTCTCGATGCGGCCCCCGGCCTTGCGCCGCGCCCAGTCGCCGACGAGATGGCGCGCAAGCAGGAAGGACGCGGTGGCGCCCAGCGTCGCGCCCGCGAGGTTGAGCAGCGTTCCCCACCACGGGCCGAACATGACCCCGCCGGCGACGCCGAAGACCGCGCCCGGGACGAACAGCACGGTCGCGACCGCAAACAGCGCGACATGGGCCAGCGGCGCCCACGGTCCGAGGTCGTGGACCGCGCGGGCCAGCGACGCCGCATTGATGGTGTCGCGGTCGAACGCGAGCCAGAGCGCCGCGGCGGCGACGCTGAGGGCGGCAAGGACACGCAGGACGGCGGCGCGGGCGCTCATTCGGCCGCCTCTCGCCGGCCGAGCGGATCGGCGCGATCGCCCTCGCGGAACGGCTGGGTCAGCAGGCGGTCGAGCCGCAGCTCGCGCGGATCGCGGAACCGGTCGATGCCGATGGTCATCCGCTCGTAACCGGCCTCTGGTCGGTCGCGATAGGTGCCGAGCAGCCGGTCCCACCAGGACAGGCTGAAGCCGAAGTTGCTGTTGGTCTCGCGCGCGACGATCGAGTGGTGCACGCGATGCATGTCCGGCGTCACCATGATCCAGCGGAGAAAGCGGTCGATCCGTTCGGGAATCCGCACATTGCCGTGGTTGAACATCGATGTGGCGTTGAGCAGCACCTCGAAAATCAGCACGGCAACCGCCGGCGCGCCCAATGCCGCAACGACGCCAAGCTTGATGCCCAGTGACAGGAGGATTTCGAGCGGGTGGAAGCGCAGGCCGGTGGTGACGTCGACCGCGAGATCGGCGTGATGCATGCGATGCAGCCGCCAAAGCGCCGGCACGGCGTGGAACAGAACATGCTGCAGGTAGATCGCGCCATCGAGCGCGATCACCGCGGCTGCGACCGCGAGCCACACCGGCGCGTCGAGGTATCGAAATAGCCCCCAGCCATGCGCTTCGGCGACCAGCGCGATGCCGATGGCGCCCATGGGCGCCACGAGGCGGGCCAGCAGCACATCAAGTGCGACGATGCCGAGATTGGAGGGCCAGCGCCGGCTTCGCCCGATCGTCATCGCGCGCCGTGGGGCAACGAGCTCCCACAGCGCCATCGCGCCAAGAACGCCGGCGAACGCGCCGGCGCGCACGATCGGCTCGAGCGAGAGCAGGCCTTGGGACACGTAGCGCCTCTCAGCGGTTGGCACGCTTGACGCAGCGGACATCATTCAATAAATTCATTGAATGATGGAGCGATAGCGCACCGGTGTCAAGAATCAGCCCGAAGCGGGCCCTGTTCGAACAGTTTGCGTCGGTCGCGAAGGCCGTGGCGCACCCGCTGCGACTCGAAATCTTGGAGCAGCTGGCGCAGGGCGAGCGTAGCGTCGAGGTCTTGGCGGACCGGACGCGAGTGTCGGTCGCGAACGCCTCGCAGCACTTGCAGCACATGCGCCGCGCGGGGCTGGTTACGGCGCGGCGGGCCGGCAAGTTCGTCTTCTATCGCATGGCGGATGACGGCGTTCTGGAACTCTTGGCTGCACTGCGGCGGACGGCGGAGGCGAGGTCCGCGGAAGTCGAGCGCGTCGTGCGAAACTATTTCCATGACCGTGACGCCCTCGACGCCGTTTCGCGCGTCGAGCTCGTGGAGCGCTTGAGGTCGGGAACCGTGACCGTGCTCGACGTCAGACCCAGGGACGAGTTCGCTCTCGGGCACCTGCCGGGCGCGCTCAACATTCCCGCGAGCGAGCTCGAACGCCACTTGGCCGAGCTCGACCCGATACGGGAGATCGTCGCCTATTGCCGTGGGCCCTATTGCGTCTTGTCCTATGAAGCCGTGGCGTTGCTGCGGGCGCGCGGCTTCAAGGTGCGCCGCCTGGAAGACGGGCTGCCCGAATGGCGTGGTGCCGGATTGCCGGTGGAGGCAAGCGGCCCGCCGTAGGCTCGTTCGCCGTCGCAAGTCCCGGATATGCCGGAGAGATCGGAGTCGGACCACGCCGGCGCACCGCGCCGACGTGTAGCAGACACTCTAACTTGACCGGTCTTCGTAGCAGATGAATTGACCGCTTTTGTGGTTGCTGGGCCTGTGGGGATGTGGGCGGCGTCTTTCGCCGTCCACATATCCACAGGCCGGGCGCGG
>JAKLKW010000198.1 GCA_023150455.1 Alphaproteobacteria bacterium
GTCCGTCCGCGCCCGGACTCCGACGATGGCCGGTCCCAGGCCTTATCCGGCGCTAGCTCGCGTCGCCGGCGAAGCCCTGCTGCAGTTTGGCCAGCCGGTCGAGGGCGGCGCCGGGCAGGGGACCCTTCTCGACGGCGGCGAGCGCGTGCTCGAACTGGGCCTCGGTCGCCATGCCGACCAGGATCGTGCCCATCGCCTTGTGGCCGATGGCGAAGCGGATCGCGGCCTCGCTCAGGGTCGCGGCGAAGCCTTCCTCGACCAGCGGCATCAGCCGCCGGGCGCGGGCGAGATCGGCGTCGTAGTCGAGGGCCGAGCCGATCGGCGGCGGCGGGGGACTCGCGACCGGGTGGCGTTCGGCCGTTCCCGACAGCGCGCCGCCCGCCAGCACGCGGATGCCGACCACGCCGGTGCCGGCCTTCGCCGTGTGCTCGAACAGGCGGCCGTAATCCTGCGCCGGGTAGCTCGTCGGCAGCGCGCGCGCGGCCGAGGGGTTCAGCATGTTGTAGACGACCTGCGCGCTGCCGAAGACGCCCGAGTCCACCACCTGCCGCAGCGCGGCGGTGTCGCCGACCGCGGTGATGCCGAGAACGCCGAGCTTGCCCTGCCGGCGCAGCCGGTCGAAGGCCGGCACAAGCTCGTCCAGCACCTGACGCGCGCTCAAGGAATCGCCGCCGCCGTCCGTCGTGATGGCGTTGTGGAAATGGAAGATGTCGACGCGCTCGCGGCCCAGGCGCCTGAGGCTGGCATCGAGCGACTGGCCCACGGCCTTGTCGATGCGGGCGAAATCGGCCGGCGGCAGGCGCACCTTGGTGCCGACGATCGCGTTCTTCGGCTTCAGCGCTTTCAGGATGCGGCCGAGATTCTCCTCGGACTTGCCGTTGCCGTACTGCACCGCCGTGTCGAAGTAGTTGACGCCCGCCGCGAGCGCGCGGGCGACCGTGCGCTCCTGGTCCTTAGGCGCGCCGCGCACCATCAGCCCGCCGACCGAGCCGCAGCCGAAGCCGAGGATCGAGACCTTGAGGCCGGTGCGGCCGAAGCTGCGCAGTTCCATCGCTGTTCCTCGCCATGGGTCGGCCGCAGGGCGGCGGCGGCGGCCATTTGTCCACAGTTCGGCCCCGGATCGCAATCCGAGCGTCTTGCGACCGTAACGAATCTGCCCTGCGTCGGCGCGAGAGTGGCCGCCGTCCGCCCATTCACCGATCCGGGGGAACGAGCATGCAGAACACCCGCAGCGCCGCCGTCCTGGCGGCGGTCGTCGTCGCATTCGCGACTTGCATCGGCGCCGAGGCGCGCGAGCTGGTGATCTACAACGCCTCGGACAGCGTCAACACGCCGCTGGTCGAGGCTTTCAAGAAGAAGCATCCGGACATAAACGTGAAGTTCGTGTCCGGCTCGACCGGGCCGATCACCGAGCGCGCGATCGCCGAGAAGGCCAAGCCCCAGGCGGACGTCGTCTACCTGGTCAACAACATCGCGCTGGAGCAGCTCAAGCAGGCCGGCGTGTTCGAGCCCTACATGCCGAAGGACTCGCACATCGCCGAGCAGTTCCGCGAGCCCGACGGCTTCTACACCAAGTATTTCGCGACGACGATGTGCATGGTCGTCAACCAGAAGCGGCTGAAGCAGAAGAGCCTGGCCGTGCCGGTCGCCTGGGAGGACCTGCTGAAGCCGGCCTACCGGAAAGAGATCGCCATGCCGTCGCCGCTCAAGTCCGGCACCGGCATGGCCATCCTGACCACGTTCGCCGACGCGTTCGGCTGGACCTTCATCGAGAACCTCAACGAGAACATCTACCAGTATTCCGACGGCGGCTCGGGCGGCGCGACGCTGGCGGGCAACGGCGAGGTGGCGATCGGGCTCACCTTCGACACGACCTGCCACGAGATCAAGACGTCCGGCCGGCCGGTCGAGATCGTGTTCGGGCGCATCACGCCGAACGTGACCGAGGGCGGCGGCCTGGTCGCGGGCGGGCCCAATCCGGCCGAGGGCAAGCTGTTCCTCGACTTCATGGCGAGCGAGGATGCGGCCAAGGTGCTGCACAAGCTGGTCGGGGCCACGGCGGTGCCGGGCTACGGCCTCGTCAACCTCGAGCAGATCACGCTGTGGCAGATGCGCCGCCCGGTCGATGCCAACGGCTTCAAGCGCGAGTTCGCCGCCAAGTTCGTGAAGCAGTAGGGCCCGGACCGGGCGGCGGCCGCCGCCGCCGCGGTCCCATTGCCGTGACCACGCTCCGGATCCAGGACGTCAGCAAGCATTACGGCCGCACGCGGGCGGTCGACGGCGTGTCGCTCGAGGTGCCCGGCGGCGCGTTCCTGACGCTGCTCGGCGATTCCGGTTGCGGCAAGACCACGCTGCTGCGCGTCCTTGCCGGCTTCGCCGCCCCCGACGCGGGCCGGCTGTGGCGCGGTGACGAGGAGATCACGCACCTGCCGCCTAAGGCGCGGCGCATGGGCTTCGTGTTCCAGTCCTATGCGCTGTTCCCGACCAAGACCGTGGCGGACAATATCGGCTTCGCGCTCAAGATCGCCGGGCGGCCGCGCGACGAAACCCGGCGGCGCGTCGGCGAGCTGGCGCGGCTGATGGAGCTCGACGCGCTGCTCGGGCGCTATCCGCACGAGCTCTCCGGCGGCCAGCAGCAGCGCGTCGCATTGGCTCGCGCGCTCGCGCCGCGGCCGGACGTGCTGCTGCTGGACGAGCCGCTGTCGGCGCTCGACGCCCGCATCCGCGCCAAGCTGCGCGGCGAGCTGCGCGGTCTCGTCGACCGCCTGGGCATCACCACGGTCTACGTCACGCACGACCAGGAAGAAGCGCTGGCCGTCTCGGACCTGATCGCCGTGATGCGCGCGGGCAGGATCGTCCAGCTGGGCACGCCCTCCGAAATCTACCATCGCCCGCGCTCGCGCTTCGTCGCGACGTTCGTCGGCACGGCCAATCTCCTGGAGGGGCGCGTCGCCACGGGCGGGATCGAATCGGACGGCCGCCTTTGGCCGGCACGGCTGCCGTCCGAAGCGCGCCCGGGCGAGTTCGCCACGGTCATGCTCCGGCCCGAGCATCTCAGCATCGCCGGCGGGGAGGACGGGATGCCCGGGCAGGTGGAAAGCCTGACCTTCCTCGGATCGACCATGCGCGCCGGCATCCGCCTCGACGGCGGCCGGCGGCTGCTCGTGGACTGTCCGTCCACGGCATCCGCGGATTGCTTGCGTCCCGGCGAGCGCGTCGGCGTCCGCGCCGATGCCGAACGCGCGGTCGTGCTGATCGGCGCGGACGCGCGATGAGGCGCCGCGGGCCCGCGTTCGTCGCGAGCGCGCTGGTGCTCGGGCTGCTCGTCCTGTTCATCGCCTATCCCATCGGCGCCGTACTGGTCGAGAGCTTCGTGCAGACCGGTCCGATGCCGCCGGCGCGCCTGAAGGCGGTGACCGTCGCGGCGCTGGAGAAGCTGCCGGAGGATCGCCGCCGCGCCGTGCTCGAGCGCTGGGCCGCCGGCGCGACGCAGCAGGAGCGCGCGGCTTCCTATGCCGCGGCGTTCCGCCTGGCCGGGCTGGACGTGCCCTGGGACGTCAAGGCCGCGTTTGCCGACCAGGCCAAGGCAGTCGATGCGGCGCTCGCGCGGCTCGGGGCGGCCGACCGCGCCGCGGTCGAGACCGAGTACCCGGTCGCGCTCGCGATGCTGTTCAAGCGCATTGCGCTGGCGTTCCAGGTCCGCGACGCGCTCGACAAGGAGGACTTCGAACGGCTGCGCAGCGGCGCCGAGGAGCGGCTGGGGCTCGACCACTACCTCGCGGTCTTCGCCGACCCCTATCTCGGCCGCGCCGCCGTCAACAGCCTCACGCTGGCGGCCTTCTCCGCGCTTTCGACCACGGCACTCGCCTTCGCCCTCTCCTTCGGCATCAACCGCGGCGGGGTTCCGCGTCCCGCGCTCGTCCGCGGCATCGTGCTGCTGCCGATCGTGGCGCCGCCGGTGCTGATCGCCACGGCGACGGTGATGCTGTTCGGCCGGCGCGGCATCGTGACCTACGGGCTTCTCGACCAGACGCTGGGGGTGATCGACGCCGATGCGACCAATCTCTACGGGCCGGTCGGCGTGCTGCTGGCGCAGACGCTCTCCTTCCTGCCCGCGGCGACGATCGTGCTCGACAACGTGCTGCGCAAGCACGACGGGCGGCTGGAGGAGGCGGCCGCCGGCCTCGGCGCGTCGCGCATCCGCATCCTCGGCGAGGTCACGCTGGCGCTGGCCTGGCCCGGCATCAAGCGCGCGCTCGTGCTCGTGTTCATCCTGAGCCTGACCGATTTCGGCAATCCGCTGATCCTCGGCCGCGGCACGCCGGTGCTGGCGGGCGTCATCTACGACGAGATGACGGCGTTCCGGAACACGCCGCTCGCCGCGGCGCTCTGCGTGTGGCTGCTGGCGCCGTCGCTGCTGCTGTTCCTGATCCTGGAGGCCGCCGGCGGGCGGCGGCGCTTCGCCGGCGGCGAGGGCGCCGCGCCGGAGGCGCCGCTGCCGGCGTCCCGGCGCCTGGCGCTGGGCGGGCTGGCGGCCGGCGTTGCGCTCGCCGTCCTGACGGTCTACGCCACCGTGGCGCTGGGCGCCGTCACGCGCATCTGGGGCGTCGACTGGAGCGTCACGCTCGGCTATTTCGGCGACGGGGGCGTCGATGTCGGCCTCTCGGGCAGCGGCTACGGCAGCTCCGACCGCGGCCTGGGGCTCGTGTGGCAGAGCGTCGAGACCGCGGGGCTGGCGGCGCTCCTCGGCGGCCCGCTGGCCATGGCCATTGCCTACGTGATCGAGCGTCTGCGCCCGCCCGGCGCCAACCTGATCGGCTTCCTGGTGCTGGTGCCGGCGGTGCTGCCCGGGATCATCTTCGGCATCGGCTACATCGTCGCCTTCAACCTGCCCTTCGGCATCAAGGCGCTGTCGCTCACCGGCACGCCGGCGATCCTGGTGATCAACATCATGTTCTCCAACCTGTTCGTCGGCGTGCTCGCCGGCCGCGCCATGCTGCAGCGGCTCGATCCCGCGGTCGACGAGGCGGCCGAGGCGCTGGGCGCCGGCATCGCCGCGCGCTTCGCCGCCGTCACCCTGCCGATGCTGCGCCCGGCGCTCCTGCTCGGCACGCTCTATGTCTTCGTCGACGGCATGACGACACTGTCCTCGGTGATCTTCCTCGTCTCGGGCGACCACAAGCTGGCGTCGGTCGCGATCTTCAACCACGCGAACTCGTCCGAATACGGCTACGCCGCGGCCAAGAGCGTCGCGATCCTCGTGATCGCCGGCTTGGCGATGCTGCTGATCTGGCTCTACGAGCGGCGCGTCGCGATGGCGCTGCCGACGGGACTTCCGTCCGCGCGCAAGGCGGCCCGTCCGGCGGCCGGGCCGGTCGGCGCCGCCGTCCGTGCGGAGCACGCCTGATGCGCGACGTCCCGTCCTGCGCGAGCCGGTCGCTGGTCGCGCGCGACGCCGAGCTGTTCTTCCATCAGGAAGGATCGAGTCCGTGCCTGGCCGGGCTGGCCGCGGTCGAGGGCATCTGGCTCGAGGACCTGGACGGAAGGCGCTATGTCGACCTGCACGGCAATACCGCGCATCACCTGGGCTACCGCCATCCGCGCCTGGTCGCGGCGCTGCGCGACCAGCTCGAGGGACTGACCTTCTCGCCGCGGCGCTTCGCCAACGAGAACGCCGCGCGGCTGGCCGAGGCCCTGCTCAGGCACTGGCCGGGCCCGCGCGCCAAGGTGCTGTTCGCGACCGGCGGGTCGGATGCGATCGAGATCGCGCTGCGCCTGGCGCTGGTGGCGACCGGACGGCAGGAGATCATCGCGCTCGAGGGCTCGTACCACGGTCACGGCTTCGGCGCGCTCGGCCTCGCCAGCGCCCGCGTCGATCCGCGGCTCGCCTGGACGCAACCGTCGCGCCACCACGTCACCCCTTATTGGGCGCCGGGCGGCGCCGAGCGGATGCTGGAGGAGATCGAGCGCATCCTCGCCCGCTCCGGCGGCGGCGTGGCGGCGCTGGTGGCCGAGCCGATCCGCTCGAACTGCCATGTGCCGCCGGATCGCCTGTGGCCCGAGCTGCGCGTGCTGTGCACGCGCCACGGCGTCAAGCTGATCTTCGACGAGATCCCCGCCGGCCTCGGCAAGACCGGCCGGTTCTTCGCGTTCGAGCATTTCGGCGCCGTCCCGGACGCGGTCGTGCTGGGCAAGGCGCTGGGCGGCGGCATGCTGCCGATCGCGGCGGTGATCGCCGATGCCCGGCTCGACGTCGCGCCCGAGCTCAACCTCGGCCACTACACGCACGAGAAGAACCCGATCACCACGCGCGTCGCGCTCGAGACGATCGCCGTGATCGAGGACGACGGTCTCGCCGCGCGCGCGGCGCGTCTGGGCGCCTATGCGCGGCAGGCGGTCGAGACTCTCGCCTGCCACAACGAACGCATCCGGCGCTGGCGCGGACGGGGCCTGCTCGGCGCGATCGAGCTCGGCCATGGCATCGACGCCGCGGCCGCGATGCGCGCCTGCTTCCGGCACGGCGTCTCGACCGTGACGAAGCCCGGCAACGCGCTCGGCTTCTCGCCGCCGCTGATCATCGACGAATCCGACATCGACCTGACGATCGAACGGATCGACCGCGCGGTCCGCACGCCGTAGCGGCGCCGCTCGGGCGAGGACGCGGCGTCGCGTTGACTCCGAATACTATATAGGATTAAATCGATTTCATCACAGTAATAGGCGGACCATGAGCGACGCCGCGCTGGCCCGGATTGCCGAGGGGATCGCGCCCAGGAGGAGCGGCGACGACGCGGACTCGCCGCGCTATCGCCGCATCATCGACGCGCTGGTGCATGCGATCGAGCGCGGCACGCTCAAGGCCGGCGACCGGCTGCCGCCCGAGACGCGCATGGCGACCCTGTTCTCGGTCAGCCTCGGCACCGTGCAGAAGGCGCTGGCGCATCTCGCCGACTCGGGCTTCCTCGAGCGCACCCGCCGGCGCGGCACGTTCGTGGCCGGGCGCCGCGCCGAGGACGTGTTCGTGTTCCGCTTCAAGAATCCCGAGACCGGCGAGGTGCTGGTGCCGTTCACGCGCGTGCTGTCGGTCGTGGAGGCCGAGCCGGACGGCGCGTGGCGCCGCTTTCTCGACGCCAGGCGCTCAGTGCGCGTCGAGCGCCTGGTCTGGGTCGAGGGCGACTCGCCGGCGTTCAGCCAGTTCCACATCGCCTACGAGCACGGCAGGCATCTGCTGGACGAGCCGGTCGAGGCGCTGCACGGCGTCTCGTTCCACCGCATCCTCGGCCGCAAGTTCAGCCTGCCGACGCTGCGCACGACGCACCGGCTGCAGTGCCGCAAGCTGTCGCCTGCCGCCTGCCGTCACCTGCTCGTGCCCGAAGGCACCTTCGGCACCGTCTGGGACGTGGTCGGGTTCTCCTATCACCAGGCGACGACCTACCAGTCCGTGCAAATCCCGGCGGGCCACCGGCCGATCGAGCTGGACGTGGCCGGTCCCGGGTTGTCCGGTCAGGGATCCGGCGCGCGCCTGCCGCCGGAGGAAGGAGGCAGCGCCGAGAACTGACGACGCGCTGCCGTCCACAACAGGCAGGCAGGGAGGAAACGAATGAGCACCATCATCAACCGCCGCAGCTTCGTCCACGCGATGGCGGCCATCGGCGGCATCGCCGCGCTGGGACCGCGGAGCGTCCGCGCCCAGGCGGCCAACAAGAGGATCGTGCTGTCGACCTGGGGCGGCGACTACGGCAAGCTCCTGACCAAGCACGTCTCGGTGCCCGTGCTCCAGCCCAGGGGCTGGGAGGTGGTCAACGACGAGGCGGTCGTCGCCCAGCGCAAGACCAAGACGCTGGCCGAGCGGCGCCTGGCCAAGGGCACGTCCGACGTCCAGGCGCTGACCGCGACCGACATCGCCGAGCTGCGCGACGCGGGCGTGCTGGAGAAGCTCGATCTCGCCCGGCTCAGGAACGCGAAGAACATCATCAAGACCTTCAGCATCGCCGAGTCGCCGTATTTCTCGCCGCACATCTTCAGCGGCAAGGTCGTGCTCTACAACCCGAAGCTGATCAAGAAGGTGCCGACCGGCATCGCCGACCTGTGGGATCCGGCGAACGAGGGCAAGGTCGGCGTCGTCGACATCCAGCACGTCTACACCACCATGGCGGCGGCGCTGGTGGCCGGCGGCAAGACCGGCGACTTCGAGAAGGCGAAGAAGGCGCTGCTCGACCTCAAGAAGCTGAAGCCGCGCATCTACCCCAGCAACGAGGCGCTGGCGCAGGCGCTGCAGACGGAAGAGGTGGGGCTCTGCATCATGTGGAAGGCGCGCGCCGTGCAGTGGCAGAACGCCGGCGCCAACATCAGGACGGTGGCGCCCAAGGAAGGCCTCATCACCTACGTGTCGGGCTTCGCCATCCCGAAGAACGCGCCGAACAGGGACGGCTCCTATGCCTTCCTCGACGCCGCGCTCGAGGCCTCGGTGCAGGAGGGCTTCGCCGCCGACATGGGCTACAACCCGGTGGTCGGCAACGCGAAGGTGCCGGCCGGGCTCAGGGCGCGCATCGGCTTCACGCCGGAGGAGGAGAAGCTGTTCGTCAATCCCGACCTCGACTTCCTCGCCAAGAGCGCGATCGAGCTGAAGGACTTCTGGGACAAGCAGTTCAAGGCAGGCTGAATGTGAAGATCACCTTGCTCGGCACCGGCAACCCGGCGCCGTCGTTGAAGCGGATGGGGCCCGGCTACATGGTCGAGGTCGGCCAGGACGTCATCGTCTTCGACCACGGGCCGGGCAGCCATCACCGCCTGCTGCAGACGGGGAAGAAGGCGACCGACGTCACGCACGCCTTCTTCACCCATCTGCACTACGACCATTTCGTCGACTTCCCGCGCCTGGTGCTGACGCGCTGGGACCACGGCGCCGGCCATGTGCCGGAGCTCAAGGTCTACGGGCCGCCGCCGCTCGCCCGCCTGGTCGACCGGCTGGTCGGCCCCGACGGCGCGTTCGGGCCCGACATCGCCGCGCGCGTCACCTGGGACGCGAGCCTGCATGTCTTCCGCAACCGCGGCGGCAAGGAGCCGCGCCGTCCGCCGGCGCCGGAGGTGCGCGAGATCGGCAAGGGCGA
>JAKLKW010000199.1 GCA_023150455.1 Alphaproteobacteria bacterium
GCGTGGCGCGCGAGGTCGGCACGGACGGGCGGCTGGGCGGCCAAGCCGTGGTGCCCGGCGTCGCCGGCACCTGGAAGGACCTGACCGACAGCGTCAACTCCATGGCCGGCAACCTGACGGCGCAGGTGCGCAACATCGCCGAGGTCGCCACCGCCATCGCAGGCGGCGACCTGTCGCGCAAGATCACCGTCGACGTGAAGGGCGAGATCCTGTCGCTCAAGGAAACGCTGAACACGATGGTCGACCAGCTCAACCGCTTCGCCGGCGAGGTGACGCGCGTGGCGCGCGAGGTCGGCACGGAAGGGCGGCTGGGCGGCCAGGCGCAGGTGCCGGGCGTCGCCGGAACGTGGAAGGACCTGACCGACAACGTCAACTCGATGGCGTCGAACCTGACCGACCAGGTGCGCAACATCGCCGAGGTGACGACGGCGGTGGCGCGCGGCGACCTGTCGCGCAAGATCACGGTCGACGTGAAGGGCGAGATCCTGGAGTTGAAGAACACGATCAACACGATGGTGGACCAGCTCAACGCCTTCGCGTCCGAGGTGACGCGCGTGGCGCGCGAGGTCGGCACCGAGGGCAAGCTGGGCGGCCAGGCCCAGGTGCCGGGCGTGGCCGGAACCTGGAAGGACCTGACCGACAACGTCAACTTCATGGCGTCGAACCTGACGGCGCAGGTGCGCAACATCGCCGAGGTCGCCACCGCCATCGCCGGCGGCGACCTGTCGAAGAAGATCACGGTCGACGTGCGCGGCGAGATCCTGCTGCTGAAGGAAACGCTCAACACGATGGTCGAGCAGCTGCGCTCGTTCGCGGCCGAGGTGACGCGCGTGGCGCGCGAGGTCGGCACGGACGGGCGGCTGGGCGGCCAAGCCGTGGTGCCCGGCGTCGCCGGCACCTGGAAGGACCTGACCGACAACGTGAACCTGCTGGCGGCGAACCTGACCACGCAGGTGCGCAACATCGCCGAGGTGACGACGGCGGTGGCGCGCGGCGACCTGTCGCGCAAGATCACGGTGGACGTGAAGGGCGAGATCCTGGAGCTGAAGAACACCATCAACACGATGGTGGACCAGCTCAACGCCTTCGCGTCCGAGGTGACGCGCGTGGCGCGCGAGGTGGGCACCGAAGGCAAGCTGGGCGGCCAGGCCCAGGTGCCGGGCGTGGCCGGCACCTGGAAGGACCTGACCGACACCGTCAACGTCATGGCCGCCAACCTGACCGAGCAGGTGCGCGGCATCGTCAAGGTCGTGACCGCTGTCGCCAACGGCGACCTGAAGCAGAACCTGGCGGTGAAGTCGAAGGGCGAGGTCGCCGCGCTGGCGGAGACCATCAACAACATGACCGAGACGCTGGCCACCTTCGCCGACCAGGTGACGACGGTCGCGCGCGAGGTGGGCGTGGAAGGACGGCTCGGCGGCCAGGCCAACGTGCCGGGCGCCGCCGGCACCTGGAAGGACCTGACCGGCAACGTGAACCTGCTGGCGGCGAACCTGACGACGCAGGTGCGCGCCATCGCCGAGGTGGCGACCGCCGTCACCAAGGGCGACCTGACCCGGTCGATCCAGGTGGACGCGCGCGGCGAGGTGGCCGAGCTCAAGGACAACATCAACACGATGATCGGCAACCTGCGCCTGACCACCGACCGCAACACCGAGCAGGACTGGCTGAAGACGAACCTCGCCCGCTTCACCAACATGCTGCAGGGGCAGCGCGACCTGGCCAACGTCGGCCGCATGCTGCTGTCGGAGCTGACGCCGCTGGTGGACGCGCAGCAGGGCGTGATCTACCGGGCGGTGGCGGAAGATGCACCCGGCCTGAAGCTGCTGGCGGCCTATGCCGACGACGGGGTCAACGGCCATCGCGAGCGGCTGAAGCACGGCGAAGGCCTGATCGGGCAATGCGCCGTCGACAAGCGGCGCATGCTGATCACGCACGTGCCGGACGACGTCGCGCCGATCGGCTCGGGGCTGTTCCGGACCCTGCCGCGCAACGTCATCGTGCTGCCGGTCCTGTTCGAAGACCATGTCAAGGCGGTGATCGAGCTCGCCTCGGTCTCGGAGTTCACCCAGCTGCAGATGTCGCTGCTCGACCAGCTGACCGCCAGCATCGGGATCGTGCTGAACAGCATCGAGGCGACCATGCAGACCGAAGGCCTGCTGAAGCAGTCGCAGCAGCTGGCGGCGGAGCTGCAGACGCAGCAGAAGGAGCTGCAGCAGACCAACGAGCAGCTCGAGCAGAAGGCGCAGCAGCTGGCCGAGCGCAACGTCGAGGTCGAGCGCAAGAACCAGGAGATCGAGCAGGCGCGCCGGGCGCTGGAGGAGAAAGCGACCGAGCTGGCGCTGACGTCGAAGTACAAGTCCGAGTTCCTCGCCAACATGTCGCACGAGCTGCGCACGCCCCTGAACAGCATCCTCATCCTGGGCCAGCAGCTCGGCGACAACCCCGAGGGCAACCTGTCGCCGAAGCAGGTCGAATTCGCCCGCACGATCCACGGCGCCGGCACCGACCTTCTGAACCTGATCAGCGACATCCTGGACCTGTCGAAGATCGAATCGGGCACGGTGACCGTCGACGCCGAGGAGATTTCCTTCTCCAGCCTGGTCGACACGGTCGCGCGGCCGTTCCGGCACCTGGCCGAGAGCCGCCGCCTGTCGTTCGAGATCCAGACCGACCACAATCTCGGCCGCAGCATGACGACCGACCTGAAGCGGCTGCAGCAGGTGCTGAAGAACCTGTTGTCGAACGCCTTCAAGTTCACCGAGCAGGGCGGCGTGCAGCTCCGGATCGCGACGGCCCATGGCGGCTGGAGCGCGGACCATCCGATCCTGAAGCAGGCGCCTTCCGTCGTCGCCATCGAAGTCTCGGATACCGGCATCGGCATCCCGCTGGAGAAGCAGAAGATCATCTTCGAGGCGTTCCAGCAGGCGGATGCCAGCACCAGCCGCAAGTACGGCGGCACGGGCCTGGGCCTTGCGATCAGCCGCGAGCTGGCAAGCCTGCTGGGCGGCGAGATCCAGCTGCGCAGCACGCCGGGCGTCGGCAGCACCTTCACGCTCTACCTGCCGCTGCGCTATGCCGGTTCGGCGCTCACCATCCGGCCGCTGCTGCCGGATGCCGAAGCGCCGGCAACCACGCGCCCGATGCCGTCGATTCGCACGGCCGAACGCGTGACCGAGCAGATCCCGGACGACCGCGAGGACCTGAACGCCGGCGACGTGGTCCTGCTGATCGTCGAGGACGATCCCCACTACGCGCGGATCATGGTCGATCTCGCGCGACGGAACGGATTCAAGGTGCTGGTCGCCACGCGCGGCACCGAGGCGCTGACGCTGGCGCGCCAGCACCTGCCGACGGCGATCTCCCTCGACGTCTTCCTGCCCGACATGCTGGGCTGGACGGTGCTCAGCCAGCTGAAGCAGGACCCGGCGACCCGACACATCCCGGTCCAGATCGTTACCCTCGACGAGGACCGGCAGCACGGGCTCCAGCGCGGCGCGTTCTCGTTCCTGACCAAGCCCGCCGCTGCCGACGACCTCGAGCTCGCCCTCAACCGGATCAGGGAGTACGCCCGCGCACGCCGCAAGAGGCTGCTGGTCGTCGAGGACAGCGCCGCCGAGCGGATGGGCATCACCGAGCTGCTGGCGCACGACGACGTCGACATCGCGGTGGCCGAGACCGGCAGCGGCGCGCTCTCGATCCTGCGCGATGAGCCGTGCGATTGCGTCGTGCTGGACCTCAGGCTGCCGGACATGTCGGGCTTCGAGGTGCTGGAGAGGATCAGGGACGACGCGAGGCTGCGCGACGTGCCCGTCGTGGTCTTCACCGGCCGCGAGCTGTCGCCGGAGGAGGACGCGCGGCTGCACACCATGGCGCGCAGCGTGGTCGTGAAGGGCGTGGAGTCGCCCGAGCGGCTGCTCGACGAGACGGCGCTGTTCCTGCACCGCGTGGTGTCGGAGCTTCCGCCCGAGAAGCAGCAGATGCTGGAGCGCCTGCACAGCTCGGACGAGGACCTGGTGGGCCGCACGGCGCTGCTGGTCGACGACGACGCGCGCAACATCTTCGCGCTCAGCAGCGTGCTGGAGCGCCGCGGCATGAAGGTACTGACCGCCAGCACCGGCAAGGAAGCCATCGCGCTGGTCAACGCGACGCCGGACCTCGCGATCGTCCTGATGGACATCATGATGCCGGAGATGGACGGCTACCAGACGATCCAGGTGATCCGGGAGAACCAGGCCTATCGGCGCCTGCCCATCGTCGCGCTGACCGCCAAGGCGATGAAGGGCGACCGCGAGAAGTGTCTGGAAGCCGGCGCGTCGGACTACCTCGCGAAGCCGGTGAACACCGAGCAGCTGCTCTCGGCGCTGCGCATGTGGCTGCACCGGTGAGCGGCGGAGAACGCGCATGACCGCCGAGGACAAGGTCAACATCCTTCTGGTGGATGACCAGCCGGCCAAGCTCTTGAGCTACGAGGTGGTCCTGCGCGAGCTGGGCGAGAACCTCGTCAAGGCCAATTCGGCGCAGGAAGCCTTCGAGCACCTGCTCAAGACCGACGTGGCCGTCGTCCTGGTGGACGTGTGCATGCCCGACCTCGACGGCTTCGAGCTCGCGCGCATGATCCGCGAGCATCCGCGCTTCCAGCAGACCGCGGTGATCTTCGTCTCGGCCGTGCTCATGACCGACCTCGACTTCATGCGCGGCTACGAGTGCGGCGCGGTCGACTACGTGCCGGTGCCGGTCGTGCCCTCGATCCTGCGCGCCAAGGTCAAGGTCTTCGCCGAGCTCTATCGCAAGACGCGGCAGCTGGAGAAGCTCAACCGCGAGCTCGAGGCGCGCGTGGCCGATCGGACGGCCGACCTCGAGGCCTCCACCGCGGAGCTGCGCAAGAGCGAGGAGCGGCTGAGACTCGCCTTCGACGCGGCGCAGATGGGATGGTGGGACTACGACATCGCCGCCGACCGCGTCACCTGGTCGCCGAGCCTCGTGCGCATCATGGGCTTCGCGCCCGGGTCCTTCGGCGCCACGATCGAGGGCGCGCTGCGGCATGTCCATCCCGAGGACCGCGACCGCTTCCTGGCGCTGGTGCGCAACGGCGTCGAGAGCGAGTCGGGGCACAGCTGCGAGCTGCGCTTCCTGCGCCCGGACGGCTCGGTCCGCTGGTCGCTGGCGGCCGGGCAGGTGGTGCGCGACGCCAACGGCAGGCCGACGCATTTCGCCGGAGTCGACCTCGACATCACCGCGCGCAAGCGGGCGGAGGAACGCCAGAGCATCCTCGTGCGCGAGCTCGATCACCGCGCCAAGAACCTGCTGGCGGTGGTGCAGTCGGTCCTGCATCTCAGCCACGGCGACACGACCCGCGAGTTCATCGCGGCGGTCGACGGCCGCATCAAGTCGCTGGCGCGCGCGCATGGGCTCCTGTCCGAGAGCCGCTGGCACGGCGTCGACCTGGGCCGGATCGTGGAGGAGGAGATCGCCCCCTTCAACACGAGGCGGAACGCGCGCATCACGGCGACCGGCCCCTCGGTAGCGCTGAAGCCCGAGGCCGCGCAGTCGCTGGCGCTCGTGGTGCACGAACTGCTGACCAACGCGGTGAAGTACGGCGCGCTTTCGCTGGCCGAGGGACGTACCGCCCTGATCTGGGGCCTGGAATCCGACCGGCTGCTGCTGCGCTGGAGCGAGAGCAACGGTCCCCCGGTACGGCCGCCCGGCCGGCAGGGTTTCGGCACGCGCGCCATCGTCGCCAGCGTGGAGCGCCAGCTGCGCGGAACCGCGAGATTCGAATGGGCGTCACAGGGCCTCGAGTGCACTCTCAGCATCCCTTGCGACGCGCTCGACGTGTCGCACGTGACGCCGGCCGGCGGATTCAAGGCCGACCACGACGACGCCCCCGTCGTGCCCGTGCCGATCTCGGGGCAGCGGATCCTGCTGGTCGAGGACGAGGCGCTGATCGCGATCATGATGAAGGACGTGCTGAGCGACCTGGGGCTCACCGTCGTCGGGCCGCTCGGCACGCTGGCCCAGGCGCTCGCGGCCGCCAGCCGCGACCAGGTCGACGGCGCCATCCTCGATCTCAACCTCGGTGGCGAGGCGGTGTATCCGGTCGCCGACGCGCTGGCGCGCCGCGGCGTGCCGTTCATCTTCGTGACCGGCTATGGCGCGGCCACGATCGACCGCCGCTATGCGCATGTCCCGGCCCTGGAAAAGCCGATCGACCCGGCGTCGCTCAAGCACCTGTTCGATTCCGGCGCGTTCCAGCCCGGCGCCGCGGCCGCCGAGCGGCGCCCCGCCATGCGGTCGACGCGCGCGAGCGCCGGGGTCGGCTGACGCAAGGCCGCCGGTCCGCCGCTTCCGCCGCAGCCGGGGTTGACGCGGTCTCGCCCGGCGCTTCATACAGGCCTTCCGGACATCGGGATGGCATGCGCCATCCGCTGCAAGATCCCAAGGAAACGCCGCGCAATGTCCACGCCAGTGGGCGCCGAACGCGCCCGCACCGCTCTTGACGACGTCGATGGCCCGTATGCCTGGCGGCGGCTGTTCGTCTCCCTGATCCTCAGCACCATTGGCGGCATCGGCCTCTGGTCGGTCGTCGTCGTGCTGCCCGCGGTGCAGGCCGAGTTTGGCGTGGCGCGCGGCAGCGCCTCGCTGCCCTATACGGCCACGATGATGGGCTTCGCAGCCGGCGGCATCCTGATGGGCCGTCTGGCCGATCGCTTCGGCATCGTCGCACCGATCATGCTTGGCGCGGTCATGCTGAGCGCCGCCTATGTCACGCAGTCCTTCACGACCAGCCTGTGGCAGTTCGCGGCGGTGCAGGGCGCCATGATCGGCGCGCTCGGCAGCTCGGCGAGTTTCGGCCCGCTCGTGGCGGACGTATCGCACTGGTTCTCGCGCCGGCGCGGCATCGCCGTGTCGATCGTCGCCAGCGGCAACTATCTCGCCGGCACGATCTGGCCGCCCATCCTGCAGCATTTCATCGAGACCGTCGGCTGGCGCCAGGCGCATTTCGGCATCGGCGTGTTCTGTGCCGTTGCCATGGTCCCGCTGGGGCTCGCGCTCAGGCGCCGCGCGCCGATCGCGCATGCGACGGCCACCACGCATGCGACCGCGGCCGCGAGCGGCCCGGCGGCGTCGCTCAAGACGTTGCAGGGCCTGCTGGTTGTCGCCGGCCTCAGCTGCTGCGTGGCCATGTCCATGCCGCAGGTCCATATCGTCGCCTATTGCGGCGACCTGGGGTACGGCGTGGCGCGCGGCGCCGAGATGCTGTCGCTGATGCTGGGCCTGGGCATCGTCAGCCGCGTCGCCTCGGGCTGGATCGCCGACCATATCGGCGGCGTGCGCACCTTGCTGCTGGGCTCGGCCGGGCAGTGCCTGGCGCTGGTCTTCTACCTGCCGTTCGACGGGCTGACCTCGCTCTATGTGGTCTCGGCCATTTTCGGCCTGTCGCAAGGCGGCATCGTGCCGAGCTATGCCGTCATCGTCCGCGAGTATTTCCCGGCGCGCGAGGCCGGCACGCGCATCGGCGTCGTACTGATGTCGACGATCGTCGGCATGGCGCTCGGCGGCTGGATGTCCGGCGCCATCTTCGACCTGACCGGCTCGTACCAGGCGGCGTTCGTCAACGGCATCCTGTGGAACCTGCTCAACCTGTCGATCGCGCTCTGGGTGCTGCGCCAGCCGCGACCGGTGCCGGCCTTGGCGTAGAATCTTTTTCCGGTTCAAGGGCCCGGGTCGGTCGTCACCGGTCGAGCTGGAACCGTTCGAAGCGGTGCAGCGCCTGTTCGATCCGCTGCTTGTGCAGGCGCGGTGCGCCGTTGCCGACCCAGGTCCATTGCTGCACCAGCAGCCGGCCCTTCTCGCGGTCGGTCTTGATGTCGATGGCGGCGACGATCGCATCGTCGACCAGCACGGGCAGGGCGAAGTAGCCGAACACCCGCTTCTCCTTGGGCACATAGGCCTCGAAGCGGTGCTCGTAGTCGAAGAAGAGGTGCAGCCGCTTGCGCTGGATGACGAGCGGGTCGAACGGCGAGAGGAGACGGACGATGCCGCCGGCGGGCTCGGGCGCCGCCTCGAGCGATTCCGGCCGCGCCCAATGCTCGACCTTCCCCGCGCCTTCGACAGCGATCGGCATCAGCTCCTTGCGGCGTACCCGGGCCTCGATCAGGCGCCGCATGGCCGGCTTGCGCGGCGCGTCGAGATGGCAGACGGAATCCAGGCTGACGATCCCCTGTGCGCGCAGCGCGCGGTCGAGCAGGTAGTCCAGCACCTCGCGTTCCGGCGCGGGCCGCGGCGGCCTGTCCCAGCCGAAATGCCGATTGGTCAGTTCGTAGGTCTTCAGCATCCCGGCGCGCCGGCTCACCGTCAGCTCGCCGCGGAAGAAGGCGAGCTGCAGCGCCCGCTTGGACGGCTTGCGGCTGGCCCAGGCATGGTCCTTCTCCACCAGCACGTCGTCGTCGATGTCGCGGATGGTGAGCGCGCCGTTTCGCCGGATGAGGCGCAGCACCCTGCGCAAGTCCGCTTCCTTCACCCCGCTGAACCAGGTGCTGCGGCGATGCCAGCCGTTCTTCATGGCGCCGCGAAAGAAGTGGATGTCCCGCGTGGGCACGTAGGACAGCGCGTGCGTCCAGTACTCGAAGACGCTCTTGTCGACGCTCTGGGCCCGGTGCAAATGGTCGCGCCGGTATGCCGGGATGCGCGTGTGGAGGATGTGGTGGTGGCAGCGCTCGATCACGTTGATCGTGTCGATCTGCACGTAGCCCAGGTGCTCGATCGCCGCGCGGGTCGCCTCCGGCCCGTCGCCGAACGGCACTTGCGTGTCGAGGCGTTGCGCGTTGAGCCAGAGGCGCCTGGCCGCAGGCTTGCCGAGCGCGACGGGTTTTCGGGATGCTGCGGACATCGGGCCGGTGCGATGTCGGATCTTCGGGAAGGTTGGTTGCGGGGAGAGGATTTGAACCTCTGACCTTCAGGTTATGAGCCTGACGAGCTACCGGGCTGCTCCACCCCGCGATACCAGGGGACAGTAGTCAGGAGTGGGAGGTCGGACTACTGACGGTGATTTGAGGGTTATG
>JAKLKW010000200.1 GCA_023150455.1 Alphaproteobacteria bacterium
CTGATCGTCGACCTGCTCTATTCCGTGCTCGACCCGCGCGTGCGGCTGGCGGAGGCCAAATCATGACCGCAGTGACCGAAGCAGGACCGGCGCCCGAGGTCGCGGGCAAGGACGCGGGTTCCACGCCGTTCCGCCGCTTCCTGTCGGATTTCTGCGAGAGCCGCGTCGCGGTCGGCGCGCTGGCCGTGCTGGCCCTGATCGCGCTGGTCGCGGTCTTCGCGCCGTGGATCGCGCCGCAGGACCCGTACGACCTGAAGCAGCTCGACGTCATGAACAGCCGTCTGCCGCCGAGGGGGGAAGGAATCGACGGGCAGATCTTCTGGCTCGGCACCGACGCGCAGGGGCGCGACATGCTGTCGGGGATCATGTACGGGCTGCGCACCAGCCTCTCGGTCGGCATCGGCGCCTCGTTCACGGCGCTGATGATCGGCATGGCGGCGGGGCTGCTGGCGGCCTATTTCGGCGGCTTCGTCGACACGCTGATCATGCGCATCGTCGACATCCAGCTCAGCTTCCCGTCGATCCTCACCGCGCTCATCCTGCTGGCGGTGCTCGGCCAGGGCATCGACAAGATCATCCTGGCGCTGATCGCAGTGCAATGGGCGTACTACGCCCGCACCGTGCGCGGCACCGCGCTGGTCGAGCGGCGCAAGGAATACATCGAGGCGGCGCAATGCCTGGCGCTCAGCCACCGGCGCGTCGTCTTCAAGCACCTGCTGCCGAACTGCCTGCCGCCGCTGATCGTGGTCAACACCGTGCTGGTCGCCTCGGCGATCGCGCTCGAGGCCACCTTGTCCTTCCTCGGCCTCGGCCTGCCGATCACCAAGCCCTCGCTCGGCCTGCTGATCGCCAACGGCTTCGCCTACATGCTCAGCGGCAAGTACTGGATCAGCTTCTTTCCCGGCGTGGCGCTGCTGATCACCATCGTCTGCATCAACCTGGTGGGCGACCAATTGCGCGACGTGCTGAACCCGCGGCTGCAGAAATGACGCCCAACCGGCCGACGCTGGTCGTCGAAGGTCTTCGCACGCATTTCTTCACCAAGGCCGGGGTTTTGAAGGCGGTCGACGACGTCAGCTTCGCCGTGTCGCGCGGCCGCGTGCTGGGGCTGGTCGGCGAGTCGGGCTCGGGCAAGACGGTGACCGGGTTCTCGCTGATCGGCCTGGTCGATCCGCCGGGACGCGTCGTCGGCGGCAGCGTGCTGTTCAAGGGCGAGGAGCTGGTGGGCGCGCCGGAGCAGCGGCTCCGGGCGCTGCGCGGCAACCGCGTCGCCATGATCTTCCAGGATCCGATGATGACCTTGAACCCGGTCCTGCGCATCGACACCCAGATGATCGAGGCGGTGCAGGCGCACGATCCGAAGGTCGACCGCGAGACGGCGCGCGCGCGCGCGCGCGACGCGCTCGGCCGCGTCGGCATCCCGTCGCCGGACGAGCGCTTAAAGGCCTATCCGCACCAGTTCTCCGGCGGCATGCGCCAGCGCGTCGCCATCGCCATCGCGCTGCTCAACCACCCCGACCTGGTGATCGCCGACGAGCCGACCACGGCGCTCGACGTCACGATCCAGGGCCAGATCCTGTACGAGGTGCAGAAGCTGTGCCGCGACACCGGCGCCGCGCTGATCTGGATCACGCACGACCTTTCCGTGATCGCCGGCCTCGCCGACGAGGTGTGCGTGATGTATGCCGGGCGGGTGGTCGAATCGGGGTCGGTCGGCGACGTGCTCGACCGGCCGCTGCATCCCTACACGGTCGGCCTGATCGGCTCGGTGCCGAGCCGCAACCGCCGCGGCCAGAAGCTGGCGCAGATCCCCGGCATGACGCCGTCGCTCCTGAACCTGGCGCCGGGCTGCCCGTTCCGCGCGCGATGCGCGCGCGCCGACCAGGCCTGCGCCGAGCCGCCGCCCGAGACCCGGCCGGTGCCCGGGCGCACGCTGCGCTGCTTCCATCCGCAGTCCGCCCATCCCGGCACCGGGCGCGCCGCGTGACGCAGCCGTCGCCGATACTCGAGCTGCGCGACGTCACGAAGCGGTTCGTGCGGCCGCTCGACCTCGCGGCCAAGATCGCCAACCTGTTCGGCGCCGGGCTCAAGTCCGAGACCGTGCACGCGGTCGACCACGTGAGCCTCGGCGTCAGCGACGGCGAGGTCGTGGGACTGGTGGGCGAGTCGGGCTGCGGCAAGTCCACGCTCGGGCGCATCGTCGCCGGCATCCATCGGCCGACCACGGGCGAGCGGCTGTGGCGCGGCACCGCGATCGACGCGCTGCCGCCATCCGAGCAGCGCGCGGTCGAGCTCAAGGTGCAGATGATCTTCCAGGACCCGATGTCGTCGCTGAACCCGCGCCTGCGCGTCAGCGACATCGTCGGCGAGGCGCCGGTGGTACACGGCGTGGTCCCGGCGGCCGAGCGCGACGCCTATGTCGGCGAGCTCCTGCAGCGGGTCGGGCTCGACGCCGCCTTCCGGCGCCGCTACCCGCACCAGTTCTCGGGCGGGCAGCGCGCCCGCATCGGCATCGCCCGCGCGCTCGCGGTCAAGCCCGAGTTCCTGGTCTGCGACGAGGCGGTCGCCGCGCTCGACGTGTCGATCCAGGCCCAGGTGCTCAACCTGTTCATGGACCTGCGCCGCGACCTCGGGCTCACCTATCTCTTCATCAGCCACGACCTCGGCGTGGTCGAGCACCTGAGCGACCGCGTGATCATCATGTATCTCGGCCGCTTCGTGGAGATCGCGCCGACCGAGGAACTGTTCCGCGCGCCGAACCATCCCTACACCAAGGCGCTGCTCGCCGAGGTGCCGCGCCTCGACGCGCGCAAGCGCGACTTCGCCCCGGTCAAGGGCGAGATCCCGTCGCCGCTCAACCCGCCGCCCGGCTGCCACTTCCACCCGCGCTGCCCGCGGGCCACCGCCCGCTGCCGCGCCGAGGTGCCGGCGCTGAAGGAGATCGCCCCCGGCCGCTGGGCGGCGTGCCATTTGAACGACGCACGGTAGGAAGGAGCGGCGAGTTCGAGGAACAGACGCATGGTCTCATCCTTCGACAAGCTCGGGACGAGGACTCGTCATGTCGATGTCGCATGGAGCGCGGCATTTCCCTTTGCCTCATCCGGAGCCTGTCGAAGGACGAGGCGCCAGGCGGTGAACCGCCTCATAGCCCCGCCCGCCGATACAGCAGCTTGTAGGCGGTGATGGCGGTGTCGGCGCGCCGGTAGCGGCGTTCGTGGAAGCGCCAGCGCCGCTTGTCCGCGAGCGCACGCCAGGCCGCGGGAGTGAGCGGGCTCTCGCCGCGGCGCGCCAGGTCCTCGCCCAGGCGGCACGCGTCGTCGACGGCGTCGCCGAAGAAATCGCTGCCGGGAATCACGAGGATGCGGCCGACGTCGATGCCGATGCAGGCGCCGAATCTCCTTCTCGATCGACCGCTCGCCGGCGCGCGTGGGCGCCTCGTCGAAGCGGTCGATCATGCGATAGGAGCGCTCGTCCATGGCGCCCTTCCTCCCGGTCCGGCGCGACGAGCTTACCTCAAGTCCGGCAACCGGCCTGCCGCAGCATGATCGGCGTGGCATGCGCGACCAGGGCCGCGGCGTCGATCAGCACGCTGTCGGCATCGCCGATCCTGCCCGGGGTGCACAAGGACGTGCCGGCGTGCCGCGCGATGAAGTCGTCGACGATCAGCGCGAAGAAGCGATCGGGCCAATTCGGATGGACGCCGGCGGCGCCCGAATCGTATTCCAGGCACGGCACCCAGGCGCGCTTGCCGTCGACGAGCATCGGCACCTGGTAGCGCACGACGCGCTTGCCCGGAAAATCGGCGACGTGCTCGACGTAGTGCATCAGCGTCACCTCGTCGTGGTCCGAGCCGAGCAGCAATACCTTGCCGCCGCCCGAGCACAGCTTGTCGAACGGCGAGCCGCGGCCGAAGGCGAAGTCCCAGGGCTGGTCGGCGACGAGCCAGTGCGCGCGCGCGCCGCGCGCGGCCATGCGCACGCCGGCATGGTGGCTGCACACCGTGCCGGGCCAGGAGCGGAAGAGCTCGGCCAGCGCGCCGAGCGCCCGGTTGGCGCGTGCGGTGGCCGGATCGAAGGCGGGCAGATGCGCCAGCAGCTCGGCTTCCTGCGCCGGCGTCAGGATGCCGCGGCCGACATCGTCATAGCCGTCGGGGCAGCCGACGACCATCATGGCCGTGCCGCCGGGATCGATCGCGTCCATGACGGCGAGATGGATCTCGTCCGGCCCGCCGTGCATCGGGCCGATCCGGCGCACCGAGGCGTGCAGCATGACGATGTCGCCGGGCTCGAGGCCGAGACGGCGGAGATCGGCGGTGAGCCGGGCCCGGTCGTGCGGCAAATCACCCGGCCGAGCAGGAGGCGCCGCCGAGGACGCAGAACTTGGCGCAATGCGGGTGGTTGAGCTTCACCGCGCCGGCGGCCTCGGCCAGCGTCGCGCCAAGCTCGAACTGCCGGTCGTAGGGCAAAAGCGTGCAGGCGACGACGGCCGGGCGCTCGGCGTCCTTGCGCTTCACCACCATGCGCGCGCTCGCGCACATCATCGCGTCGGGCGAGCGGCCGAGGATGCCCCAGCAGGCGGTGGTGATCTCCGGCACGTCGGCGCCGGCGTCCATCTCGGGGAACAGCACGAGATGCGCGGGATCGCCGGCGTCGAGCTTCACGCCGCGCTGGTCGAACAGCCGCTGGTAGCCCTGGCGCAGCGCCGCCTCGTCCTCGCCCCAGACCGTGCGGCCGGCGACGCGCACCGAGAACCCGTGCCGCACCAGGAAGTCGAGCCCCTGCATCGTCGGCCCCCAGCTGCGCGGCCCGCGCTCGACCTGGTGCAAGGCCTCGGCATAGTGGTCGATCGAGACGCGCAGGGTCAGTTGCGCGCCGAAGCGCGCGTTGAGGCCGAGCAGCGCCTCGGCCTGCTTCAGCATCGGGCGCATCGCGTTGGTCAGCACCAGGACGCGGAAGCCGCGCGCGAGCGCGTCCTCGAGCATCGCCGGCAGGTCGGGGTTCATGAACGGCTCGCCGCCGGTGAATCCGATCTCCTCGGTCGGCAGGCCGGTCGCCGCGATCTCGTCGAGGAAGCCGCGCGCCTCGGCGGCGCTCAGGTACGCGAGCCGGTCGTTGGTCGGCGAGGACTCGATGTAGCAGTTGCGGCAGGCGAGGTTGCACAGCGTGCCGGTGTTGAGCCATAGCGTGCGCAGCGCCGTCAGCGCGACGCTGGCGCGACGCTCGCCCCTGGCGGTGACGTCCGGGTCGCGGAACTTGGCGGGATCGAGGGGCTTGGCCCGGGTGAGGGCGGCGGGAAGCGCGGCGGCGGCGGTGGCGGTCATGCGGGCCACTGTGCATGGCCGCGCACTGCGGCACAAGCGGGCTCGACGCGATCTCGCGGGCTTAACGCGATTTTGATTGCGCGCGATGGCGCCGGTAGTCCGCCGGCGTGTCGATGTCGTCGAGCGGATCGATGAGCGCCCAGCGCGCCCGGCGGAGCCGCGCCGTCGTGTCGGAGAGCGCGTGGCGCGTCGACCACCGCACGCCGTCGAACGGCGGTCGCCGCCGCAGATGGCCCTTGAGACCGACCAGCCAGTAGCCGCCGTCGCGCGCCGGTCCGAATACGGCGTCATGGGCGCGCAAGCGGTCGAACGCGGCGGCGATCTGGGCGGGCCCGAGCGCCGGCACGTCGGTGCCGACCAGCACGACCGGGCCGGGCGGCAGCAGCCGGAACACGCGCGCCATGCGCCGGCCCAGGTCGCCGCGTCCCTGCTCGTAGCGCGGCAGCGCCGGGCACGGCACGTCGCGCTGGCGCAGGGCGTCGCGCGGGCTCAGCCACAGCGTCGTCCGCCAGCGCCTGTCGCGCGCGACGCGGCGGATCAGCATCGCGGCGGTCGCGCGGTGAAAACGCAGCGCGGCCGCCGCGCCGATGCCCGCGGCGAGCCGCGTCTTCACCTGGCCCAGGCGCGGCGCCTTCAGGAAGACGGCGAGATGCCGCCTCATCGGTAGATCGCCGCGATCGCGCGCGGCGGCACGCCGAGGAAATAGAGCGCGAGGCAGAGAAGGTTGCGCGCGGACCGCGCCAGCCAGCCGTCGCGGCGCCACCGCTCGGCCGAGGTCACGGCGGCGACCGGCAGCAGGGCGATGTTGCGCCGGCCGATGCGCCGGATGAGGTCGACGTCCTCCATGATCGGCAGCGGCCTGTAGCCGCCGACGCGGTCGTACAACGTGCGCGCGATCAGCAGGCCCTGGTCGCCGTAGGGCAGGCCGAGCGCGCGGCAGCGCCAGGCGACGAGGCGCTCGAGCCGGCGCGCGGCCGGGCTGGGGTCGTCGAGCGCGAAGCGGAAGGCGGCGGCGCGCGCGTGGTTGCGCGGCTCCGCCATGAAGGCGTCGACCGCCGGGCGCCATCCATCGGCCAGCCGCGTGTCGGCATGCAGGAACAGCAGCCACTCGCCCGACGCGATGGCGGCGCCGGCAGCGAGTTGCGCGCCGCGTCCGCGCGGCGCGGCGAGCACGCGCGCCCCGGCGGAAGCCGCGATCGCGGAGGTATCGTCGCGGGACCCGCCATCGGCGACGAAGAGCTCGGCCGGCGCTTCGCATGGCGATAGGGGGGCGCTCTGGAGAATTCCCAAGGTAGCTCTCAGAGCCGTTGCGGCATCGAGCGTGGGAATCACGATGCTCAGGCGCGCACGGCTTGGGCTTGGGAGCGCGCGGTCGGTTGCAGCAGCCATCGCGCCCATGCATAGCACGATGCGCAGGACGGCCGGCGCGAATTGCTTGCCGTCGCCGCGCGGCTGGTGTTAGAAGGAATCGTCGTCGCTACGCCATCGGCAGCACGGCTGCCGGGCGCGCGATCGGACGAACTCAAACAACCGATGTCACGGATGCAATCGGTCGAACTGGGCAGCCGCTTCGTGAAGAAGGAGCTGCCGAACGTCGTGTGGACGGTGGAGAAAGTGTTCCAGATCGCCGCCGAGCCGGCGCATGCGCGGCTGTACAAGGAAGCGCAGCCGCGCGACAAGATGACGGTTTCGATCCAGACGCTCACCAATCCCCGGTTTTTCCGCCGCGCGTCCTGACCCCCTTTTGCCACCGTCAATTCACGAGAACGCGAGCATCCGCACGCTTGACGCTCCGTTCTAGCGAGGGTAGGAGCATCCGCAAGCCGACTTCGCCAATGGGGGAAAGCGGGGCGGCACCGGGAACAATCGAGGGTATGTTGCCAGTCATGACTTTACGGCGCACCATTGCGGCGGGTGCCGCGGCCTTTGCAATCGCCCTTGCGGCATCCGGGATGGCCTCGGCCGAAGGGATCACCATCAAGGGCGCCAAGCCCCTGTCACCGCAGCCCGCCGCCGACAAGGTCGCGCCCGGCCTGGCGGTCACCTACTACTTCAACATGTTCCAGAAGCTGCGCGAGATCGGCAAGCTCGGCAAGGGCAAGCCCGGCACGCCGATCGCGATGCTCGACCACAAGACCAACGACGGCAACGTGCTGACCGCCGACCGCCCGATGGGCGTCGGCGCCCACATCAGGGGACTCATCAAGTTCGATGCCGCCGGCACCTACACGCTGCACGTCAACGCCAACGACGGCGTGCTGCTGACGATCGCGGGCCTCAAGGTGCACGAGGACGACGGCATCCACGGCGACCAGATGTCCGACCCGATCGCCTTCGTCGTCGAGCAGCCCGGCTGGTACGAGATCGCGGTGGACTATTTCCAGAAGAAGGGCACCTCGGCCCTGCAGCTGTTCTGGACCCCGCCCGGCGGCCAGCAGACGCCGGTGCCGGCCGCGCAGTTCGCGCATCTCAAGGGATAGGAGCCGGCGCGCGCTTGCTGTAGGATCACGGGCCGGGGGGCACCATGTGGAAACTCGTCCTGGTCCTGCTGATCGTCACGACCGCCGATCAGCGCGTGATCGTGCAGCAGCCGCTCGATGGCCGGCAGTTCGCCAGCCAAGCCCAGTGCGAGGCCTTCACCAAGGGGTGGAAGGGCCAGGTGAAGCCGCCGGAGTTGCAGCGCATCGCCGAGACCCGTGCCCCGGCGCATCGCGGCCAGATGAAGTCGGTCAGCCTGATCGACGCCGGCTGCGCCGATCCCGCCTGGAGCGGCGCCTTCCCGGTCCTGAAGCCGGAAGAAGGCTTCCCGCCCGCCACGCCCAGGCAAAAGCCGGCGCACTGAGACGGGCGGCATCGACCCAGACGCGGGCGCCCGCCGGCGTCGGGTTCGGGTCGCCCCGCTAGCCCGTGGCGACGGCGATCGCGGGCTCGTGACGCACGGGGAAGTTGACCGAGTTGGCGATGAAGCAATGGTCGTGCGCCTTGTGGTGCAGGGCGCGCGCCTTCTCGGCATCGGCCCCGGCCGCGATCGTCACCCGCGGGTGCAGCACGACCTCGACGAAGCGGATGCGGCCGTCCTTCATGTCCATCGTGCCGGTGGCCTCGTCGCGGTACGCGAGCACGGGAATGCGGACGCGCGCCGCGAGCGCCAGGTACGACAGTGCGTGGCAGGACACGAGCGCCGCCACCAGCATGTCCTCGGGATTGGTCAGGGCCGGGTCGCCACGGAAGGTCGGGTCGGCGGATGCGATGAGCGGCGGCTTGCCCGGGATCTCGATGCGGCATTCGCGCGAGTAGGACTCGTAGTCCGTCGTCGGCCCCTTGGCGGCGCCGGTCCAGGTCAAGGTCGCGCGGTAGCGATGCGTGTGCGCCATGATGCAAGGCCTTTCAGCGCCGCAGGCGCTGCACGTGGCAGAAGCCGCCGCGCGCCAGCACCTCGAGGCACAATGACTGCGCCGCGCCCTGGCTGTTGAACGGCCCGGCCATCACGCGGGTGAAGCGCCCCTTCTGGCCGAGGTCGACATCGCGCAGCAGCGGGCCGGGCATGGCGGCGAGGAGGTCGCCGAGCTGCTCCTTGAACCGCTCCCAGGCCCGTTCGGCATTGGCGCGGCTGCGGAACGCGCCGAGCTGCGCGCCGAACAGCGCCGTGCCGGGCAAGGCCGTCGGCGCCAGCGGCGTTGTCGGCGGCGGTG
>JAKLKW010000003.1 GCA_023150455.1 Alphaproteobacteria bacterium
GGTCGAAGCCGGGCAGCGGCGTCGACAGCGACACCGTCGTCGGCGCCAGCGGCGAGGTCGGGATCGTGTGCGTGTCGATCAGGTCCAGGTCCTGGAACGTGATCGTCCCCTGCTCCACAAGGTTCCCGGCCGTGACGCTCACGTCCTCCGTCACCGCCCCGGCGGCGTCGGTCGACCCCACCACGATCGTCGGGTCGTCGTCCGTCCCCGTGATCGTGATCGTCACGTCCTGCGTGACGGTCGTGTTGTTGTTGTCCTTGACCGTGACCGTATAGACCTGGGTGATCGTCTGGCCCGCCGCCAGCGACTGCAGCACCGCGTCGGAGTTCGGCAGCGTGAACGTCCAGCCGAGCGAGCCGATGTTGTCCGTGTCGGCGCTCTCGTTCACCGCTGTCAGGGCGAAGGTGCCGATCGGCGTCACGCCCGACGTGCCCTCGGTATAGCCCGGCAGGTCGGCGTCCGCCGCCGTCGACTTCAGCACGAACGCCGCCGTGTGCGTGTCGATCAGATCGACGTCCTGGAACGTGATCGTGCCGTCCGCCGTCAGGTTCGGCGTCGCCCCTTCCTCGGTCACGGCGCCGCTGTCGACGGTCTGCGCGCCGACGATCGTCGGCACGTCGTTCGTCCCCGTGATCGTCAGCGTGACGTTGGTGCTCGACTTGCCGCCGGTCTTGGCGTCGTCGACCGTCACCTTGTAGACCTGCGTGATGGTCTGGCCCGCCGCCAGGTTGTCGAGCGCGCCGGCCGGGACCGTGTAGTTCCAGGTCAGCGTGCCGACGCCGTCGCCGGTGCTGTCGTCGCTGACCACGACCGAGAAGGTGCCGAGCGCGTCGAATCCGGGCGCCGTGTCGTCGAAGCCGGGCAGGTTCGGCGCCGCATCGGACGACACCAGCTCGAACGACACCGTGTGGACGTCGATCAGGTCGACGTCCTTGAACTCGATGATGCCGGTGTCGGTCAGCGGCGGCGCGTCGTTCTCGTCCGGCGCGCCGTCGGCGCGCTCGGTCACGGCGGCGATCAGGTCCGAGGGCGGGCCGGGCGTGATGACCGGCTGGTCGTTCGGGATGTCGTTCCGGCCGTTGATGACGACGGTGATCGTGCGCTGGACCGTGCCGCCATGGCCGTCGCTCAAGGTCACGAGGTAGGTCTGCGTGATCGTCTGGCCTTCGGCCAGGTCGTCGATCGCCGCGTCGTCGATCGTGAAGGTCCAGGTGACCGTGCCGACCACGTCGCCGTTGTTGCTGTCGTCGCTGACCACGACGGTGAAGACGCCGCGCTCGGCCACCGCGCCGTTCGCGCTGTCGATCGCCGAGACCAGCGTCTTGCCGACGGTGTGCGTGTCGGTCCCGTCGATGTCGGCGAAGGCGATGGTGCCGGTCGAGGTGTGCGTCGCCGTGTTCTCGCCGGCGCCGCCCTCGACGATCTCGGTCACGGCGCCGGAGAACACCGTCAGCACGTCGGTCACCAGCGGCGAGTCGTTCACGCCGGTGATGGTGACCTCGATCTCCTTGGTCGCGAACCCGCCGCGCCCGTCGGTGACGACCACCGTGAACTTCTCGGTGAAGGTCTCGCCGACCGCGAGCGCCTGGAACAGGATCGAGGGCGTATAGACGTAGCTGCCGTCGGACTGGATCTGGATCGTGCCGAAGATCGGCGGCACCGAGATCGCGACGTGCACCGGGTCGCCGTCGGGATCGGCGGTCTGGATCTTGCCGGCGCCCTGGTGGTCCTCGTCGGTCGTGAAGTCGGTCGTCAGCACCATCGGCGCCGTGTTGTTCGGCGCGTTGTTGTCGCCGTCGTCGCCGTCGGTGTCGTCGTTGCCGGGCGGCGTGTTGAAGATGGCGATGAAGGTCTCGCCGCCCGACTGGAAGACGACGACCGTGATGCCGAGGTCGGCGAAGGTCTGGACGTTGTAGTTGGCGCCGTCGCTGCCCTGGCCGTCGCCGCCGGCGCCGGTCTGGATGTTGGCGAGCGCCCGCGCGATCGCCTGGTCGACCGGCGAGTCCTTGTTGAGGAGCGCGTCCTTGTCGCCGCCCGAGGACTGTATCGACTTCTGCATGGTCGATATCGCGTCCTGGTACTTCGACAGGTTGATCAGCAGCGACGGCTGCTGCAGCGGCAGGTTCTGGCCGGTCGAATAGGTGGTGAAGTTGGCCTGGGTGATCAGGAACCCGGCCGAGCGGTTGAACACGAAGATGGCGCCGACCGTGCCGTCGGCGTTCTGCAGCAGCGTGACCTGGCTCTCGGTGCCCTCGGCGCCGGCATGGCCCGCGACCGCGGTGCCGCGGATGCCGATCGTCATCGTCGGCAGCTGCACCTTCATCGCGTCCGGGCCGCCCGACTTGGCGACGCCGCCGCTGACGAACGAGAACGTGCCCTGCAGCACCGACATCAGCGCCTTGCTGCCGGTGCCCTGCGGGTTGTAGACGAACTCGTCGACCACGAGCCGCGCGTCCGCGCCCAGCGCGAAGCTGGTCTTGTCGACGAAGCTGACGCCGACCGACGCGCCCTTGCCGGTGACCAACACGTCGTTGCGGTAGATCGGCGTGTCGATGCCGACCGCCTCGCCGCCCTTGCCGGCGCTGGAAAGGTGCACGCCCGCGCGCTGGATCGTCACCTCGCCGGTGAGCGCGGTGACCTTGCCGATCGCCGCCGGCCCCACGGCGCCGGCGCCGACCTGCGCGACCTGGAACAGCGCCGGCGAGCCGGCCAGCGTCTTGGCCGTGGCGCCGCTGACCAAGGCGCCCGAATCCGTGCTGAGATCGGCCGGCTGTCCGCCGCCGGCGAAGTAGCCCTCGACCACGGTCACGCGCCCGTCGGCGCCGGACAGGTGCAAATCCGGTCCGTGGCGGCCGAACTCCGCGGTCAGCAGGAAGACGTGGTCGGGTACGACGATCGGTCCGGGCCCGGCCCCGGCGATCGTCACCATGTCCCCACCGTTGCCCGCGGCCATCCCTGCCCCGGCATCGGGCAACATCGATAGCGCCACGTCAGCTCATCCCCTGGGCGGTCGAGTGGGTGGACGCAAGTTCTTTGCGACGAGAATTCATTGGCATTTTATAGATCGGTAGCGGGGCCTACAAGAAATTAAAGATTCGATTAACCTTAAAATCGCATTTGGTTAGTGACGCCGGTCACAGACCGGAGGGGCAAAGCTGGTATTGGGCCGGGGCGGACGCTATCGTCCCGGCGCAGCCGCACGGAATCCGGGGGGGATGGCTCAACCAATGATGGGAGCGCTGCAACGGCAGTGGCGCCAGTGGTGGCGCACCGGGCGGCTGGTCGGGCTCGCCCTGCTGGCCGGGCTCCTGGTCCTGCACGCGGCCGACCCGGCGCCGGTCGAGGTGCTGCGGCTGCGGACCTTCGACCTGTATCAGCGCCTTACCCCGTTCGAGCACCCGGGAAAGCCGGTGATGATCGTCGACATCGACGAGAAGAGCCTCGCGAAGCTCGGGCAATGGCCCTGGCCGCGCCACTACATCGCCAAGATGGTGGGCAACCTCGCCAATGCGGGCGCGAAGGCGATCGGCTTCGACATGGTGTTCGGCGAGAAGGACCCGACCTCGGGCGCCCAGTTCGTCGAGCGCGCCTTCATGCTGACCCCCGAGCTCAAGGCCGAGATCGAGAAGCTGCCGAGCACCGACGCGTTCTTCGGCGACGTCATCCGCCAGAGCGGCGTCGTGGTGCTGGGCCAGGCCACCGACCCGCGCAAGCCCCCGGTCGACAATCCGCGGCCGCCGCGGCCGACGCCGGTCGCCCAGATCAACGGCGATCCGCGGCCCTGGCTGCGCGACTTCGGCTACCTGATCCGCAACATCCCCGAGCTCGAGCGGAACGCGCCCGGCGTCGGCATGTTCGTGCTCAGCGCCGACATCGACGACACGGTCCGCCGCGTGCCGGCCGTCGTGCGCGTCGGCGAGCACATCTTCCCAACCCTTGCGCTGGAAATGCTGCGGGTCGCCGTCAAGTCGGCGCAGTACAAGGTCACGCTCTCGCCCAATATCGCCGACGCCGGCATCGTCAATGTCGGCGTCCCGGGATACGAGATCCCGACCGACCGCCAGGGCCGGCTGTGGGTACGCTTCGCCCGGCACGACCAGAGCCTCTACGTGCCCGCCGCCGACATCATCCTCGACCAGTTCGATCCGCAGCAGTTCGCCGGCAAGCTCGTGCTGGTCGGCACCTCGGCCGTGGGCCTGCGCGACCTGCGCACGACGCCGGTCGAATCCGTCATTCCGGGCGTCGAGGTGCACGCGCAGCTCCTGAAGTCGCTCCTGCTGAAGCAGCACCTGGTCCGAATGAACGGCATCGAGACGGTCGAGCTGGTCGTGATCCTGCTGACCGGCTTCATGCTGATCGCCCTGATCCCCAACGGCTCCGCGTTCTCGATCGTGGCATTGTTCGCCTCGCTGCTGGCGGCGATGCTCGTCAGCTCCTGGTATCTCCTGACGCAGCACGGCTTCCTGGTCGATGCCAGCTTCGCCGCCTTCAGCTGCACGCTGCTGTTCGTCGTGCTGGTGTTCATCAAGTTCATGCGCGAGGCCTCGCAGCGCCGCGAGATCCGCGCCGCCTTCTCGCACTACCTGGCGCCCGAGATGGTCAACCGCCTGGCCGAGGACCCGAGCCGGCTCAAGATGGGCGGCGAGACGCGCGAGATGACGTTCCTGTTCTCCGACGTGCACGGCTTCACCTCGATCGCCGAGCGCTTCAAGGCCGACCCGCAGGGCCTCACGCGCCTCATCAACCAGCTCCTGACGCCGCTCACCGCGCGCATCCTCGCCAACCGCGGCACGATCGACAAATACATGGGCGACTGCGTGATGGCCTTCTGGAACGCCCCGATCGACGACGCCGGGCACGCCGTGCACGCCTGCGAGGCCGCGCTCGACATGCTGCGGGCGCTCGACGAGCTCAACCGGCGCCGCCAGGCCGAGGCCGCCGCCGCCGGCACGACCATCGAGCCGCTCAAGGTCGGCATCGGCATCAACACCGGCGAATGCGTGGTCGGCAACATGGGCTCGGACCAGCGCTTCGACTACACGGTGCTGGGCGACGCGGTGAACCTGGCCTCGCGCCTGGAGTCGCAGTCGCGCACCTACGGCGTCGACATCGTCGTCGGCGACGTGACGGCCGAGCGCGTCGCCGGGCGCTTCGCCCTGCTGCAGCTCGACCTGATCGCGGTCAAGGGCAAGGCCGAGGCGGTGCGCATCTACACCATCGTCGGCGACAAGGAATTCGCCGAGAGCGACGCGTTCAGGCGCTGGCACGCCGCGCACGACGCGCTGATCGCCGCCTACCGCGCGCGGCAATGGGACACGGCCGAGGCGCGACTCGCGGAATGCCGCGCGCTGGCCGACGGCCGGCTCGCCGAGTTCTACGCGCTCTACGCCGAGCGCATCGCCGAGTTCCGCCAGGCCCCGCCCGAGACGGGCTGGGACGGCGTCTACCGCGCCGTCAACAAGTAGCCTCGCACCAGCGGCGCCAGGCGTCGCGGTAGAGGCGCTCCAGGTTGCGCGTGTAGCCGGCGCCGGCGCAGTCGGGGTCGAGCGCGAGCGCGCGCGGGCATTCCTCAGTCGCCTCGCCCAGGCGCCAGGTCTCGAGCAGCGCCTGCGCCAGGTTGGCGTGCGCCTGGGCCAGATCCGGGGCCAGATCCGGGACCAGCTCCGCCGCCCGGCGCAGCCACCGGACCGCCTCGTCGCGCCGGCCGAGGCGCCAATGCGCGGTCGCGAGGTCGCTGGTCGCCGCGGCGTCGCCCGGCGCGAGGCCGAGGCCGCGCTCGAGCGCCGTGACCGCCTGGTCGGGCCGGCCGACCGCGAGCAGCGCCGCGCCCAGCGCCTTGTGCGCCGGGGCGAGACCGGGCGCGGCTGCGACCAGAGGTCGCAGCGCCGCCTCCGCTTCCGCCGGCCGGCCTTCGGCGAGCAGCGCGCGGGCCGCCGCGACCGCCCGCAACGCCTCGTCCGCACCGGATTCCGGGGCGTCCCTCGCCGCCATCGAGCCGCCGTCCCGTCCCGCCGCCGTCAAGGGAGGAAATTCCGCATCAAGCAACGATTCTTCCGGAAGTCTTAACGGAATCCGGGGCTATAGTGACGACGGACTTCGGTCGAAAGACAAGATGCTTCGTAGGATTCTTGCGCGGCTCGCCATGGCCGCGGCGGTGGCAGCCGTGCTGGCCGCGCCGCCGACCCTGGCCGTCGACATCGACTATCCGCACCTGTTCGGCACGGCGGAAACGCGGTCCGACAACCTGAAGCCGTTCACCAAGTGGACCGGCGTGCTTGGCCGCATCCACGCCGACCGCGCGCGCGACGGCGGGGCTTGCACCCCCGCGGGCACGCCGCGCTGCCGCATCCAGGAATGGCACGCCTTCCTCGACACGCTTGCCGGCAAGCCGAAGCGCGAGCAGGTCGAGGCGGTCAACCGCTACATGAACCGCCACGCCTATATCGAGGACCTGCCGAACTACGGCGTGGCCGACTACTGGGCGACCCCGCGCGAGTTCCTCAGCAAGGACGGCGACTGCGAGGACTACGCGATCGCCAAGTACATGTCGCTGCGCCAGCTCGGCTTCGCCGAGAGCCGGCTGCGCCTGGTCGTGCTGCAGGATTTGAACCTCAACGTCGCGCACGCCGTGCTGGTCGTCTACCTCGACGGCAAGGCCTGGCTGCTCGACAACCAGATCAAGCAGGTGATCGACACCGAGAAGGTCCGCCACTACCGCCCGCTGTTCTCGATCAACGAGCGCTCCTGGTGGCTGCACAAGCGCGTCGAGCCGCAGGTCGCCGGCGGCGCGCAATCCACCCCCGCCCCCACCGCCAGCGGCCCATCCTCCGCGCGGTAGGAAAAAGATCGACCACAGAGACACAGAGGCAAAAGAAGGAAGAAAAGAAGAGAAAAGGAATTCCTTTCGCGGCGCGGCCGCTCAACGATCTTCCTTCGTCTTCCCTTCGTCTTCCCTTCGTGCTCTTCGTGGTTCAATCCGAAAAACTTCAACCACGAAGAGCACGAAGGACACGAAGAAAAGAGGAAGCAGATGGATTTGATGGCGCGGCTACGCCGCGCTGAAGAGCTTTCCTTCTCTTCTTTCTTCTCTGTGTCTCCGTGTCTCCGTGGTGAATCTTTTTCCTTCCCTTTTCAGCCCGCCGTGCCCCGCTCGGGCTTGCGGGCGAAGTCGCGCCAGCGCTCGCGGCCGCCGCGGTTCTCCAGCACGTGCTCGAGCGCGGTGACGACCGCGCGGTCGAAGGCGGTGCCGCGCTCCGCGCGCAGGGTCTCGACCGCCTGGTCGATGCCGATCGCGTCGCGCCACGAGCGCGGCGAGACCATCGACACGAAGGCGTTGGCGACCGCCAGGATGCGCGCCGGCAAGAGGATCGCGTCGCCCTTCAGGCCCGCGGGATAGCCCGACCCGTCGGCGCGCTCCTGCAGCTGGCGCAGCGTGTCCTGCACCGGCCCGTCGAACTCGACGCCGGCCACCAGCTCGGCCGAGTTGAGGATGCTGTCGCGCACCAGCTTGAGCTCGGCGTCGCTCAGCCGTTCCGACTTGGTGAGCACCTCGGTGGGGACGAGGACCTTGCCCAGGTTCATCAGGCTGGCGGCGATCTCGACCGTGGCGCGATCGACGGCGTCGATGCCCATCGCGTCGGCGATCTCGCCTGCCACCCGGCCGACGCGGCCGGCCTGGTCGGCGCAATAGGGGTCGCGCCGGTCGACCAGCCGCACCATGGCATCGACCAGCTGGCGCAGCACGGCCGAGCGCCGCTCGCGCTCGATCACCGCCTGGGTCACGTCGCGCTCGACCACCAGCACGGCGCCGGGGCGCCCGGCCGAGCGATCGAGCGGCACGTGCCCGGTCTGCATGATGCGCTCGCCGCCCTCGGCCGAGGGCACGCGCAGCAGGCGCGTCTTGGGCCGTTGCTGCTTCAACGCCTTGCGGTTGATCTCGGTGACGTGGCGCGCATGGTCGGGACCGACGACGCTGACGATCGGCTTGCCCGCGAGGCTTGCCGCGTCGCCGCCGTAGCGGCGCGCCACGGCGGCATTGGCGAACTGCAGGATGCCGTCGCGGTCGACCAGGTAGATCAGGTCGGGCTGGCTGTCGGTGACGAGGCGGAGCAGCGCCTCCTCCTGCTGCAGGTGGACGGCGAGCGTCCGGTGCCGGAGCGCCGCGTCGCTGGCGCGGCGCGAGCTCGCGTACCACCACACGGCGACGAAGGCGGTGCTGACCGTCGCCGCCACCAGCACGAGCCCGATGATCAGGTTGCGCCGATGCCGGTCGCTCTCGGCCAGGGCCTCGCCGCGGTCGACCTTGTAAAGCAGCACCCAGGGCAGGGTCGCCACGGCGCGCGAGACCGCCAGCACCTCGCTGCCGCGGTAGTCGCGTCCCTGGTGGAATCCGCCGGGCTTGGCCACGGCAGCCGCCTCGACCAGGTCGGCGGCATCGGCCGGGGCGGTGCGCCGGAACGGCGGCGTCCCGTCGCGCTGCGGCGACAGGTATTCGATCGCGCCGCCGGTTGCCGGGCCGGCGCGGCGCAGCAGCAGCGCCTCGGCGCTCGCCTCGACCGCGCCGGGCTGCTTCAGCAGCGCGTAGAACGGCTCGCCGATCTCGCGCAGGCCCAGCACGAAGCCGATGCGCTCGCTGGTGCCGGGATCGGCCTGCACGCCGAAGATCGGCGCCACGAACCCCATCATCGGCTGGCCGCCGGGGCCGGCGAACAGATCGATCGCGGACGGACGGTCCTTGGGCGACGCGGCGAGCCGCGCCTGCATCGCCGCGTCGAGCGGCGGCATCACCGGCGAGGCCACGATCGGACGGCCCTGGTCGTCGAGCAGCGCGATGCCGCCGTCGGCGCGCCGCACGTTCGCGCCGATCGCGGCGGACGGGCGCGTCGCGGTGAAGCCGGTGCGCTCGGCCATGACGGTCAGGAGGTTGCGCAGGTAGCCGAACTGCGCCGGCTCGTCGGTCACGGCCGAACGGTCGCCCTGCGCAAGCTCGAGCTCGGTCAGGTAGAGCTGGACCGACTGGTTCTCCGCCAGCGCGCGCATCTCGGCGAGCTGCGCGTCGATCCAGCCCTGCACCTGGGCCAGCCGGCTGTCGGCGACGATGCCGAGCCGCGCCCGCCAGCCCGCCAGCTCGCGCTCGCGCTCGGCGTCGGCGAAACGCACGATCCCGATCAGCGCCGCCATGGTGGCGGCGGAGAGCAGGACGGCGCCGAGGATGGAAAAGACGTAGCGGCGGCGGCCGCCCGATGTGCCGCCAGGGAGGGCGTCGCCTGCGCCTGCCGCCGCGGCGGTCATGGAAGGAGGATCGCGCCGCCCGGACTAGCGCGCGTGGTTGATCATGCGCACCCATTTCCGGCAGGCCGAGGCCAGTCGCACCTGCTTGCTGCGCCCCTCCTTCTCCTTCAGGTCCAGCTTCGCGAGGCGGTTCTCGATGCGCTTGAGCTGGTGCTCGGCGTAGCTCTTGATCGCGGCGGCGGCCATGGGCGGCACTCCGGTCCTGTGGGTCTTGCCCCTCGATTACACGGAGGCAGCCGGCAATTCAATCGCGGGCCTCGGCGGCCGCTGATCCGGCCGCCGATTCGAATGTTCGCGCGCGCGGATCAACGCGCGCCAGCGGCCGCTGATCCGGCCGCCCGATTCAAGACTTCGCGCGCGCGGATCAACGCGCGCCAGCGGCCGCTGATCCGGCCGCCGATTCGAATGTTCGCGCGCGCGGACCAGCGCGCGCCAGCGGCCGCTGATCCGGCCGCCGATTCGAATGTTCGCGCGCGGATCAGCGCGCACGCGCCTACAGCACCCGGGCCATGCGGGTCAGCGCCTCCTCGGTCGATTCGCGGTCGCCGACCAGCGCCACGCGGATATAGGGCGCGCCGTCGTTGCTGCCGTCGGGATTGGCGCGGGTCATGTACGAGCCGGGCAGCACGCGCACCGCGGCCTCGCCCCACAGCCGCTTGCACGCGGCCTCGCCGTCGCCGACGTCGAGCCACAGGTAGAAGCCGCCGTCGGGCCGGTAGAAGCCGAAGCGCCCCTTGAGGACGCGCTCGGCGATGTCGTAGAGCGCGCGGTAGTGCGCGCGCATCTTCTCGACATGCTCCTCGTCCTTCCAGCAGGCCGCCGAGGCCTCCATGATCGCGAGCGGCTGGGCCGCCGCGCTGTAGGAGCGCAGCCGGTTCATGAGCGCGATGGTCTTGGGCGCGCCGGTGGCGAAGCCCGAGCGCAGGCCCGGCGCGCTCGAGCGCTTCGACAGCGAGTGGAACACCAGGAGGTTGTCGAGCGAGCCGCCGAGCGCCTTGGCCGCGTCGAGCCCGCCGGGCGCCGGCTCTTTGGTGTAGTAGAGCTCGGAGTAGCACTCGTCCATCACCAGCAGGAAGTCGTGCTTGCGCGCCAGCGTCAGCAGCCGCTTGAGATAGTCGAGGCTGGCGACCGCGCCCTGCGGATTGGCCGGCGAGCAGAGATAGACGACCTGCGCGCGGTCGAGCACCGCCGGATCGACCGCGTCGAAATCGGGCAGGAAGCCGGTCGCCTTCGTCGCGGGCAGGAAGGCGGGCTCGGCGCCGGCCATCACCGCCGCGCCGTAATAGACCTGGTAGAACGGGTTCGGCATCAGCGCGAGCGGCCGCTGGCCGTTCGCGGCGGGCGTGACCGCCAGCGTCGCCGCGAAATAGAGGCCCTCGCGCGTGCCCGATACCGGCACGATCATCTGGTCGGGATCGATCGCCGTCGCGGGCAGGCGGTAGCGCCGCGTCGCCCATGCGGCGCAGGCGCGCCGGAGCTCCGGCGTGCCGAAATACATCGGGTAGATGTTCCAGTCGCTGCGCGGCCGCGCCAGGATCTCGGAGACGAAGGGCGGCGGCTGATGCGTCGGCTCGCCGACCGACAGGTTGATCGGCGGCACGTTGGCGCGCGGCTGGATGTCCGCCAGCAGCGCCGCCAGGCGCCGGAATGTGTGGTCGGTCATGGCGTCGAGACGGGCGTTCAGGCTCATGTCTGTGGGACCTGCTGTGTGGGATCGACCGGAACGGTATGCGCCGGACTGACGAACTACGCCGGTTTGATCTTGCGCTTGATTGCTCCGGCGGTCGGCGCGTCCACTTGCCGCATGGCCAGGCTCAGCACCGCGCTCATCACCTGGCCGGCGGAAGGATGAAACCCTGTCGCCGAAATCTCCTGGGCGAGTCGCTCGGCAATGCGCCAATCCTCGTCCGCGATGGGCATCTTTCGCTGCTCGGTGCCTTCCAGGCTCGGCCTTCCGCCCGACGAGCGCAGCCGACGATACATCTCCTCGCGGACCGCCAGAAACGTTATGGGAGAACCGGTCGGCGGCGGGCGCCCGATCTCCTTGGCCCCCAACCGCGTGGTCACGCGCTTGCCGGACACTCGACGAACCGGGGAGTCCGTCAGTACGACCCGCCGCTTTTCCCGATCCGTTGCCACGTCGGCCCGGTTCATCGCGTCTTGCCTCGCTTCGCAGGACCATCGAACGTGTCGATATGATACAGGCGATCGGCGAACTCGAATACGACTTCACCCTGGTTGGTCTCGCGCCCCATCCGATGCAGGAACTCACGCAAGGCCGCCAAGCCTTGCTCGAACGGCTCCGGATCGACGCAGCAATGGCCCAAGACGACCTTCTCGCGTATCAGCCGGTTCGTTTCCTCGTTCCACCAAGCGTCGCCCCGGTCTCGCGAACGAGATCGATCCCCTTGCGCGCGGCTGCCATTCACGCCCCATGCGGGAAATATGCGACTTTCGGGCCCAAAAGTCAAACGGCGGCCACCGTCAATACGGCGTGCCGTCCTTGTGCACGAAGCGCTCCTTGCCGTCGATGATGCGCACGAGCATGTCGATGTCGGAGTAGTCGGCCTCGTCGCCGCCGGGCCAGCGCGTGCCGACCTCGAGATAGGTCGCCGGGCGCCGGGTGCGGTTGATCAGGTGATGGCCGTTGGGCTTGCCGGCGGGGAAGCCCGCCGCCATGCCGGGCCCCAGCACCTGCTCGCCCTCGTCGGTCACCAGCACCACCTCGCCCGAAAGCACGTAGACCAGCTCGTCCTCGTTCCTGTGCCAGTGCCGCATCGACGATTCGCAGCCGGGCGGCAGCATCACCAGGTTGACGCCGAACTGCGTGAGGCCGGCGACGTCGCCCAGCCGCCGCTTCTCGCGCCGGCCGACGCGGTCGCTGAACGGCTTCGGATAGCCCGAGCCGATGCGCGGCTCGAGCGTCATAGGGTCGAAGGCCGGCAGCTTCGGCGCGGGTCTCTTGCGGACCGCCGTCGCGCGGCGCCGGGCCTTGATCGCCGGTCTGATCTTCCTGGCGAGCTTCTTCGCCTTCTTGGTCCTGCCGCGAGGCTTGCTCTTGGCCATGGCATCCCACCCCGTCGATGATCAGCGTGCCAGCGACTCAATCTCCCGCAGGGTCTTGTCGTCAACCTCGATCGAACCCGACCGCGCCTTCAAGCGGTTGTCGAGCCGGCGCGTGCCGGGCAGGCGCACGCCGGGCTCGGCCAGCATGGCGGCGAGCAGCGTCTCGAGCCGCTCGGCGAAGGCGCCGCCCGACAGCGCGCCGGGGTCGAGCGCCAGCATGAACTGCCCGACCCGCGGCGGCGGGCCGTCCGCGGCGAAGAAGGACGACGCCTCGAAGCCCAGGTGCGAGGCCGTCAGCGCGGCGGCGAGGATCTCGACCATCAGCGCCAGCGCCGCGCCCTTGGCGTCGCCCATCGGCAGCATGGCGCCGTCGAGCGCCGCCTTGGCGTCGGTCGTCGGCCGTCCGTCCTTGTCGAGCGCCCAGCCCTCGGGAATCGCCTCGCCCTTCTGCGCCGCGACCATGATCCGGCCGCGCGCGACCTTGCTGAGCGACAGGTCGATCACCAGCGGCGGGTGGCCGCGCCGTGGCGCGGCGAAGGCGATCGGGTTGGTGCCGAACAGGGCGCGTGTGCCGCCCCAGGGCGCGATCGCCTGCGGCGAGTTGCCGAGGACGAGCGCGACGAGGCCGCGCTCGGCCAGGCGCTCGGCATGGTGTCCGGCGACGCCGAAATGGTGCGAATGGCGGATCGCCGCGGCCGCGGCTCCTTGCGTCGGCGCGACCCCGGCAAGCTCGGCGATGGCGAGGTCGATGGCGGGAAAGGCGAAGCCGTCCGCCGCGTCGACGACGACGGCGCCGGGACGCGGCCGGCGCGCGCGCGGCACCGCGCGGCCGTCGACCTTGCCCGAGCGCGCCTGCGCGGCGTAGCCGGGCACGCGCGACAGGCCGTGGCCCTTCTGCCCGTCGATCTCGGCCGCCACCAGCGCGTCGGCCACCGAGGCGGCGTTGGCCGGCGCCGTGTTGCTGCGCTCGAGCGCGGCGGCGACCAGGCGGCGCAGCCCGTCCGGCGAAGCCTGCGTCATCTTCCCTCCAGCACGCGGCGCACGCTGGCGACGGTGACGGCGGAGACGCGCGCGTTGGACTCGCGCGTCAGGCCCGCGATATGCGGCGTCAGGATCAGGTTCGGCACGTCCGTGAAGCGCTGGCCGGACTGCGCGGTCATGGGCTCGCTCTCGAACACGTCGAGCGCGGCGCCGCCCAGCTTGCCGGCGCGCAGCGCGCCGACCAGCGCCTCCTCGTCGATCACGCCGCCGCGCGCGGCGTTGACGAGGATCGCGCCCGGCTTGCAGCGCGCGAGGTCGGGCGCGCCGATCATGCGCCGCGTCGCGGGCGTCAGCGGCATGTGCAGGCTGATAACGTCGGATTCCGCCATCAGCGTGTGCAGGTCGACCTTGCGCGCGTCGCTCCAGGCGAGGTCGGCAGCCGGGATCTGCGGGTCGCAGGCGATGATCGCCATGCCGAGCGCGCGGGCCCGCACGGCCGTCGCGCGCGCGGTCGCGCCGTAGCCGACGAGGCCGAGCGTCTTGCCGCCGATCTCGCCGCCCATCAGCGCCTGGCGCGGCCAGCGCCCCGCCGTCATCAGCGGCGCAGCGCCATAGGCCGGCCGCAGCAGGATCAGCGCCGCCGCGATCACGTATTCGGCGACGGCGGCGTCATTGGCGCCCGTGGCCGGGCACACGGCGATGCCGCGGTTCCTGCAAGCCTGCGTGTCGATGTTGTCCAGGCCGACGCCGAGACGCCCGATCACCTTCAGGGCCGGTGCGCTGTCGATCAGGGGCCCGCGCACCTGCGTCTGGTTGCGCACGATCAGGCCGCGCGCGCCGTAGACCGCGCGATGCAGCTCGAGCGGCTTGCGATAGAGATCGCGGTCGTACAGCACGTCGTAGCCGGCAAGGCTGGCCAGCGCCGCCTCGTCGATGAACTCGGCTACGACGACGTCGGGCAACCCGAGCGTCTCCGCGCGCGTTGATCCGCGCGCGGATCCATTCGAGTCGGCGGCCGGATCAGCGGCCGCCCCCGCGCGCGTTGATCCGCGCGCGGATCCATTCCAGTCGGCGGCCGGATCAGCGGCCGCCCCCGCGCGCGTTGATCCGCGCGCGGATCCATTTGAGTCGGCGGCCGGATCATCGGCCGCCTAGGCGCTCTGGTACAGCTTCGTCATCACGAATTCGCGGTGGCCCAGCGCCTCGGCTGCGGTCAGGCGGCCGTTGCAGGTGCGCAGCATCACGTCGATCAGCGCGTCGCCGGCCTGGTCGAGCGTCATCTCGCGCCGGAGGATGCCCGAGACGTCGAGGTCGATGTGCTCGGTCATGGTGCGCGCCGTCTTCGGGTTGGCGGTCAGCTTGATCACCGGCTCGATCGGGTTGCCGATCACGTTGCCCTGGCCGGTCGGGAACAGGTGCACCACGAATCCGGCCGCCGCCTGCAGCGTCACGCATTCGGCCGCCGCCGAGGACGTGTCCATGAAATAGAGGCCGGCGCCCTTGGTCGGCATCTCGGCCGGCTTCAGGACGTCGATGAACTTGGTCTTGTGCCCGATCTTCTGGAAGTTGCCGTAGGCCTTCTCCTCGATCGTGGTCAGGCCGCCGGCGATGTTGCCCTTGGTCGGCTGCGATTCCGACAGGTCGTTGGTCTTGTGCCGCTCGACCACCGTCTGGTAGGCGTTGAAGGCCGCCATGAACTTCTTCGAGATCGCGGGGCTGATCGCGCGCTGCGCGCAGACCACCTCGGCGCCGGTCAGCTCGGTGGTCTCGCCGAAGCAGCTCGTGGCGCCGAGCGGATCCACCTTGTCGATCAGGTTGCCGACGGTCGGGCACGAGGCCAGGCCCGAGGTCGTGTCGCTCTCGCCGCACTTGGTCGAGACCCACAGCTCATCGATGCTGCATTTCTCGCGCTGCATCTCGGAAGCGTTCTGCAGGAACTCCTTCGCCACCCGCCCGGCGTCGGCGATCGTCTGTAGGTCGCCCTTGCCTTCGATCGCGAAGCCGGAGACCGGCTTGCCGGTCAGCTTCTTGATGCCGTCGACCACGCGCTGGGTCCAGCCCGGCTCGATGCCGATGACGACGCAGGCGGCGACGTTCGGGCTCGCGCCCGTGCCGATCAGCGTGCGGAAGTGCAGATCCAGGTCCTCGCCGAACTGCAGGCGGCCATAGGCATGTGGCAGCGCCAGCGTGCCCTTGATGTTGTTCGCCACCGCCTCGCACGCCGCGTTCGACAGGTCGTCGAGCGGCAGGATGGCCACGTGGTTGCGCACGCCCACCCGGCCGTTCTCGCGCCGAAAGCCCCGGAAGCTCAGGTCGCGCTTCTTCGCAATGTTCGCCATGACGCTCTCCTCCCGCCTGCCAGCGCCCGACTACCAGCGCTTCGTCTTCATGTTGTGCACGTGGGCATGCCTGCCCTTGCCGATGTCGGCCACCGCCTTGCCGATGTCGTTGCCGTATTTCAGGATCGTCTCGCCCTTCCTGATGTCCTTGAGCGCGATCTTGTGGCCGAGCGGCACGTCGTCGACCGCCTGCAGCGTGATCGTGGCGTCGCCTTCCATCACCCAGCCGGTCAGCTTCTGCCCCTTCTTCACCCCGTTCTCGTCGACGATCACGCCGACCGTGTCCTTCTTGTCGTGCACGATGAAATGCGTGGTGGGCATCCTCTCGACTCCGCCTGTCGTTCCCTTCTTTCGGAAGGCGGCACCATGGCGCATGCACCGCCGAGCGTCAACGCGAGGCGCCGGCGCTAGTCCGCCGCCGCCTTGACCCCGTCCGGCCGCGCCAGCTTCGCCCCCGGCCACATCGTCGGCTTGAGCCGGTCGTACTGCGGCGGCCAGGCGACGGGCGCGCCCAGGCGCTCGGCCGCGTGCCAGACCCAGCGCGGATCGTCGAGGAAGGCGCGCGCCATGGCCACCATGTCGGCCTGGCCCGACGCCACGATCTGCTCGGCCTGGCGCGCGTCGACGATCAGGCCGACGGCGCGCGTGGCGATGCCGGCGTCGCGCCGGATGCGCTCGGCCAGCGGCACCTGGTAGCCGGGCGCGACCGGCACCTTGATCGACGGAGTCACGCCGCCGCTCGACGCGCAGACATAGTCGTAGCCCAGCGCCTTCAGCCGGCGCGACACCTCGACCGAGTCCTCGATCGTGAGCCCCTCCGCGGCCCAGTCGGTCGCGGACAGGCGCATGCCGAGCGCCACGTGCTTCGGCACGACCGCGCGCACCGCCGTCGCGACCTCGAGCGGGAAGCGCATGCGGTTCTCGAGCGACCCGCCGTACTCGTCGTCGCGCCTGTTCGCGATCGGCGACAGGAAGCTGTGCATCAGGTAGCCGTGCGCGCCGTGCAGCTCGATCACCTCGAAGCCCGCGCGCACGGCGCGCTCGGCCGTCTTGACGAAGCTGTCGCGGATGCGCTTGAGGTCGGCGCGCTCGAGCGGCCGCGGCGCGGGCCAGCCCTGGTCGAACGGGATGGATGAGGGCGCCATGGTGATCCACGGATCGGCGTCGCCCGTCAGCGCCTTGCCGCCTTCCCACGGCCGCTGCGCCGAGGCCTTGCGACCGGCATGGCCGATCTGGATGCCGAAGCGCGTCTTCACCGCCACGCGCCGCGCCACGTCGAGCGTGCGCCTGGCCGCCGCCTCGTTGGCGTCGGAGTAGAGTCCGAGGCACCCATGCGTGATGCGGCCATGCCGCTCGACCGCCGTCGCCTCGACCATGAACAGGCCGGCGCCGCTATAGGCGTACTGCATCCAGTGCTGCAGGTGCCAGTCGTTGGCGCAGCCGTCGTCGGCGCTGTACTGGCACATGGGCGCGACGACGATGCGATTGGCCAGCTCGACCGGTCCAAGGGCAAAGGGCGAGAACAGCCGGCTCGTCATGCGATGCAGCTCCCCTGCAGTGTCGTCGAACGCCTGTCATCCGCCCGTGGTAATAACGGGGGACGCGGCCTGCGACCAGCCGGGGCTTGCGCATCGCCGCAATGCGCCGGGCGAATTCCATGCCGCCGCCGGGGGCGGGGAAATCCAATTGACGCCCGCCCAAGGCGACTGTCATAGAATTGTAACACTAAGGGAGCCATACGCCGCATGACCGATCCGACCGGCCTGGCACAGCGTCATCTGGCCGCGATCGCGACCGCGCGACAGGCCGGCGATCTGATGCGCCGCCTGTTTCTCGACCGCGACGGCATCGAGATGTCGTTCAAGGGACCGCAGGACTACCTGACCCAGGCCGACGCGGCCGTGGAGAAGCTGGTGCGCGGCAGCCTGCACCAGGCGTTTGGCGCCGACACGTTCTTCGGCGAGGAGCACGGCGGGGAGTTCAGCCGTTCCTGCTGGGTGGTCGATCCGATCGACGGCACGGCCAATTTCGCGCTCGGCGTGGCGCATTTCTGCGTCTCGATCGCCTATTTGAGCGACGGCGAGCCCGCGGTCGGCGTGATCTACAACCCGATGACCGACGAGATGTTCGAGGCGCGGGCCGGCGGCGGCGCGCGCCTCAACGGCAGGACCATGCGCGTCGCCCGGACGACGGCGTTCGACCGCGCCATGGTCGAGCTGGGCTGGTCGGCGCGCCGCAGCCCCGGCGACTACACCGACATGGTGCGGCGCGTGCTCGTCGCCGGCGCCAGCTTCCGGCGCGCGGGCTCCGGCGCGCTCGGCATCGCCTATGTCGCCGACGGCCGCAGCGACGGCTACGCCGAGCTGCACATCAACTCGTGGGACTGCCTGGCCGGGATCGTCATGGCCAAGGAGGCCGGCGCCCGGGTCAACGACTTCCTCGCCGGCGACGGCCTCAGCCAAGGCAACGCGGTGCTGGTCGCGGCGCCCGGCATCTTCGAAGCACTGACCGCGGCAACCGGGATCGGGGCCAAGATCATGGCATAGTCCGCCGTCCAAGACCGCGCCGACCGCCACCAGGCGGCGGCACCACATCGGGAGGAACCAACGATGAAACACGCAACTGGACTTCGTCTGGCCGGGCTCGCACTCGGCGCCGCCGTGCTGGCCGCGCCCGGCATCGCCGAGGCGCAAGGCAACCTGACGCTCTACTGCACGGTGCAGGAGGAATGGTGCCGCGCCATGGTGCAGGCCTTCGAGAAGAAGACCGGCATCAAGGTGGCGATGACGCGCAAGAGCTCGGGCGAGCTCTACGCCCAGGTCAAGGCGGAATCGGCCAACCCCAAGGGCGACATCTGGTGGGGCGGCACCGGCGACCCGCACCTGCAGGCGGCCGAGGAGGGCCTGACCGAGGAATACACCTCGGCGATGAACAAGGAGCTGCATCCCTGGGCGATCAAGCAGTGGGAGCAGTCGAAGAAGCGCACGGTCGGCGTATACGCCGGCGCGCTCGGCTACGGCTTCAACACCAAGCAGATCGCCGAGAAGAAGCTCGCCGAGCCCAAATGCTGGTCCGACCTGCTCGACCCCAAGCTCAAGGACGAGGTCCAGGTCGCCGACCCGAACTCCTCGGGCACGTCCTACACCATGCTGGCGACGATGGTGCAGCTGATGGGCGAGGAGAAGGGCTTCGACTACCTGAAGAAGCTGCACAAGAACATCAACCAGTACACCAAGTCCGGCGCCGCGCCGGCCAAGGCGACGAGCCTGGGCGAGACCACGATCGGCATCACCTTCCAGCACGACCTGGTGACCTTCGTCGTGCAGGGCGCGCCGATCAAGGTCGTGGCGCCGTGCGAGGGCACCGGCTACGAGATCGGCTCGATGAGCCTGATCAAGGGCGCCAAGAACATGAAGGAGGCGAAGACCTGGTACGACTGGGCGCTGACAGCCGAGGCGCAGACGATCGGCGGCCAGGCCAAGGCCTACCAGGTGCCGTCGAACAGGAACGCCAAGGCGCCGCCGCAGGCGCCCGACTTCTCCAAGATCAAGTTCATCGAGTACGACTTCGCGAAATACGGCTCCTCGGCCGAGCGCAGGCGCCTGCTCTCCAAGTGGGACGCGGAGGTGAAGAACCTGCCGAAGTGAGCTTCACTCCGGCGGCGCCCATGCCCCCCACCCTGACCCTCCCCCACAAGCGGGAAGGGGATGGAACTCGTTCCCCCTCCCCCTCGATGGGGGAGGGTCGGGGTGGCGGTGGCCACGCGGCACAACGCGGCGAAGCCGCCCCCCCATGACCCGCGCCGTCCGCCTCTGGCTCGCCGTCGGCTGGGCCGGCGCGCTGGTCCTGCCGTGGTACGCGATCGACGGCAGCTTCTGGGACTTCGCGTGGCTGGCGAAGTATCCCGGCGACGCGACGGCGCCGCTCCTGCTGCAGGTGCTCGCCCATGGGCGCTGGTGGCTCCTGCCGGTGCCTTTGGCGCTCCTCGCCGCGACGGCCGCGCTCGCGCTCGGCCGCGACGATGCGCGCCTGGCGCGGCTGCTGGTCGGAACGGGCGTCGCCGGGCTCCTGCTGATGCTGGCCGAGGGCGCCGCGATCGACCATCGCGGCTGGAGCTGGGCCTGGCTCCAGGCGCTCGCGGGCACGAGCGGGCCGAAGCAGTCCGGCATGGGCTACGGCGCGCTGGTCCTTTCGCTCGCCTTCGTCATGCTCGCCTGCCAGGGCCTGGCGGCGCGCGGCTGGTGCCGCGGCGACGCCTTCACCGTCGGCGCCATCGCGCTGGTGGTGGCGCTGGTCGGCGTCTTCGTCTTCTTCCCCGTGCTCGAGATCCTCTTCAGCGCGGTCAAGGACAACGACGGGCGGTTCGCGCCGGCCGAGTTCGTGCAGAAGTTCTTCGACCGCAGCGTCTGGGGCCTCGACTGCCTCCATTCGTCGCTGCGCTGCGGCGTGGCGTGGAACACGCTGTTCCTGGCGGTGGTGGTCGGCGCCGGCTCGACCCTGATCGGGCTCGCCTTCGCGCTGATCGCGACGCGCACCGACTTCCCGTTCAAGGGCCTGCTCAAGGTGATGAGCGTGCTGCCGATCATCACGCCGCCCTTCGTCATCGGGCTGGCGATGATCCTGCTGTTCGGGCGCTCGGGCCTCGTGACCGGGCTGCTGTACGACTGGTTCGCCGTGCCGCGCTCGCGCTGGATCTACGGGCTGCAGGGCGTGGCGATCGCGCAGCTGCTCGCCTTCTCGCCGATCGCCTTCCTGGTGCTGATCGGCGTCGTGCAGGGCGTCAGCCCCTCGCTCGAGGAGGCGTCGCAGACCTTGCGCGCCAAGGGATGGACCACGTTCAACACCGTGACCCTGCCGCTGATCCGCCCCGGCCTCGCCAACGCCTTCCTGCTCGGCTTCGTCGAGAGCATGGCGGACTTCGGCAACCCGCTGGTGCTCGCCGGCAACTACGAGGTGCTGGCGACCAAGATCTTCTTCGCCGTGGTCGGCGCCTCGCACGACCAGGGCCGCGCGGCGGTGCTGGCGATCATCCTGCTCGCCTTCACGCTCGGCGCCTTCTACGCGCAGCATGCCTGGCTCGGCCGCAAGTCCTACACGACGGTCACCGGCAAGGGCGACGCGGGGCTCGCGGTGCCGCTGCCGCGCGGCCTGCGCCGGCTCTGCTATGCCGTGGCCGGGCCGTTCGCGCTGCTGACGGCGGTGACCTACGCGACCATCCTCATCGCCAGCTTCTGGAACACGGTCGGGCGCGACTACTCGCTGACGCTGCAGCACTACGTCACGGGCTTCTCGGTCGAATGGGGCGCGCGCGGCCTGCATTTCACCGGCTCGGCCTGGGACTCGTTCTGGACCACGATCCAGATCGCCGCCGTCTCGGCGCCGCTCACCGCGGCGATCGGGCTCATGACCGCCTACCTGCTGACGCGGCAGAAATTCGCCGGCCAGCGCGCCTTCGAGTTCGGCACGATGCTGAGCTTCGCCATCCCCGGCACGGTGATCGGCGTCAGCTACATCCTGGCCTTCAACGTGCCGCCGATCGAGCTGACCGGGACCGGCGTGATCCTGGTGATCTGCTTCGTGTTCCGCAACATGCCGGTCGGCGTGCGCTCGGGCATCGCTGCCTTGAGCCAGATCGACAAGAGCCTCGACGAGGCGTCGCTGACGCTCGGCGCGCGCACCTTCGCCACCGTGCGCCGGGTCGTGCTGCCGCTGCTGCGGCCGGCCATGGTCTCGGCCCTGGTCTACAGCTTCGTGCGCGCGATGACCGCCGTCAGCGCCGTGATCTTCCTGGTCACCGCGCAATACAACATGGCGACCGCCTATATCGTCGGTCGCGTCGAGGCCGGCGAGTACGGGCTCGCCATCGCCTATTCCAACGTGCTGATCGCCGTGATGCTGGGCGCCATCCTGTTGATCCAGCTGGCGGTCGGCGAGCGGCGCTTGGGCCGGCGCCAGCCGCAGGCGGTGCTGGCGGTGCAGGCTGGGGGATGAAGGAGAGAGCGAACATGCGCAAGATGGTCCTGCTCGCCGCGATCGGGCTCGTCGCCCTGGCGGCGCCGGCAAATGCCCAGGGCAGCAAGGAGCTGGTGGTCTATTGCAGCGTGCTGAACGAGTGGTGCACGTTGATGGTGCAGGAGTTCGAGAAGAAGACCGGGGTCAAGGTCACGATGACGCAGAAGGGCTCCGGCGAGACGGTGACGCAGCTGCGCGCCGAGGCCGCCAACCCGCGCGCCGACATCTTCTACGGCGGCGTCGGCGACCAGCACATGGAGGCGGCCGAAGCGGGCCTGACGGTGGAGTACCGCTCGCCCATGCTGGCCGAGCTGCATCCCTGGGCGCGCCGGCAGGCCGAGCAGTCGGGCCACAGGTCGGTCGGCATCTATGCCGGCGCCCTCGGTTTCGTATGGAACAGCGAGCTGCTCGCCAAGAAGAAGCTCGACGAGCCGAAATGCTGGGCCGACCTGCTGAAACCGGCGTACAAGGACGAGATCCAGATGTCGAACCCGTCCTCGTCCGGCACGGCCTATGTCACGCTCGCCACGATCATCCAGATCATGGGCGAGGAGCCGGCCTTCGCGTACCTGAAGAAGCTGCACGCCAACATCAACCAGTACACGCGCTCCGGCCCGGCGCCGGTGCGCAACGCCGCGCGCGGCGAGACCACGATCGGCATCAACTTCCTGCACGACGGCGTGGCCGAGGCCGCCGCCGGCTTCCCCTTGAAGGTTGCCGGTCCCTGCGAGGGCACCGGCTACGAGATCGGGTCGATGTCGATCGTCAAGGGCGGCAAGAACCCGGAGAACGCCAGGGCCTGGTACGACTGGGCGCTGACCGCGGAGATCCAGAACAAGGCGAAGACGGTGAAATCGTTCCAGGTGCCGTCCAACATGAAGGCGAGCGCGCCGGAGCAGATGCCCAAGCTCGACCAGATCAAGCTGATCGACTACGACTTCGCCAGGTACGGCTCGGGCGTCGAGCGCAAGCGCATCATCACGCGCTGGGAGAAGGAGGTCGGCAGCCTGCCGAAATAGAGCGGGCGCCGCGGGGAGGGAGAATGGCCAAGTCGGCAGCGTCGGTCGAGTTTCGCAACGTCACCAAGCGCTACGGCGGGGTGACCGCGGTCGACAACGTCTCGTTCACGATCGAGCCGGGCACGTTGGTGACGCTCTTGGGGCCGTCCGGCTGCGGCAAGACCACCACCTTGCGCCTCATCGCCGGGCTCGAGATGGCGAGCGAGGGGCGGATCATGATCGGCGGGCGCGACGTGACGCACCTGTCGGCGGCCGAGCGCGACGTGTCGATGGTGTTCCAGTCCTACGCGCTGTTCCCGCACATGAGCGTGCTCGACAACGTCGCCTACGGGCCGCTGGTCGGCGGCGAGCCCAAGGCCAAGGCGCACGCCATGGCGCGCGACAAGCTCGAGGTCGTGGGCTTGAAGGGCTTCGACGACCGCCTGCCGTCGGAGCTGTCGGGCGGGCAGCAGCAGCGCGTGGCGGTCGCGCGCGCCCTGGTGCTGGAGCCGCAGGTGCTGCTGTTCGACGAGCCGCTGTCGAACCTCGACGCCAAGCTGCGCCGGCGCGTGCGCGAGGACATCCGCGACCTGCAGCGCCAGCTCGACCTCACGGTCGCCTACGTGACGCACGACCAGCAGGAGGCGCTGGCGGTGTCGGACCGCGTGATCGTCATGGCCAATGCCGTCATCGCCCAGTCCGGTGCGCCGCGCGAACTGTACGAGGAGCCGGCCAGCCTGTTCGTCGCCGACTTCATCGGCGACGCCAACATCGTGCCGGCCGAGCTCGGCCCGCCGAACGGGCACGACGGCACGGCGCGGGTCCGCATCGGCACGCTGGAGAAAAGCCTCAAGCACCGCGGCGTCAAGCCGGGCGCGATCAAGGTGGCGATCCGGCCGGAGTCGCTCACGCTCTCGCCGGTCAAGCCCAACACGCCGGCGCTCGAGGGCCGCATCGCCAAGGCCGCCTATCTCGGCACCCATATCGAGTACACGGTCACGACGGCGCTCGGCGACCTGTTCGTGGTCGACCGCGCGGTCGACCGCCCGCTCGATCCCGGCGCGGGCACGTTCATCACGCTGGCGGACCACGGCGTCACGGTCGTCCCGGGCTAAGCGCTCTCTGGCAACGGCGGCGGCGATCGGTGCTATGGTCGCGCGCCATGAAGATGATCGGCATCCTGGGCGCCGGCGCCTGGGGCACGGCGCTGGCGCTGGTCGCGCGCCGCGCCGGGCGCGACGTGATCCTGTGGGCGCGCGAGCCGGACGTCGCCCAGGCGATCAACGCCCGGCACGAGAACCCGGTGTTCCTGCCCGGCATCGCGCTCGATCCCGGCATCCGCGCCACGACGGCGCTGGCCGCCCTCGCCGCCGCCGACGCGGTCCTGCTGGTCGTGCCGGCGCAGTACATGCGCGCGACGACGCGGGCGCTGGCCGCTTCGCTGGGCCAGCGCCGGCCGCCGGTCGTGCTCTGCGCGAAGGGAATCGAGGACGGCGGCGCATTGATGACCGAAGTGGTCGCCGCGACCCTGCCAGGATGCGCGCAGGCCGTCCTGAGCGGCCCGACCTTCGCCAAGGAAGTGGCGCGCGGCCTGCCCACGGCGGTGACGCTGGCGACCACGGACCCGGCGCTCGGCGATGCGCTGCTCCGCGCCATCGGCACGCCGACCTTCCGCACCTATCTGTCGCCCGATCCGGTCGGCGCCGAGGTCGGCGGCGCGGTCAAGAACGTGCTGGCGATCGCCTGCGGCATCGTGATCGGCCGCAAGCTGGGCGACAACGCCCGCGCCGCGCTGATCACGCGCGGGCTGGCCGAGATCGTGCGCCTGGCGACAGCCATCGGCGGCCGGCGCGAGACCTGCATGGGCCTGTCGGGCCTCGGCGACCTGACGCTCACCTGCAACGGGCCGCAGTCGCGCAACCTCTCGCTCGGCATCGCGCTGGGCCAGGGCCGCAGGCTCGCCGAGGTCGTGGCCGAGCGCCGTTCGGTCGCCGAGGGCGTCGCCAGCGCCGCCGCCGTGATCGCGCGCGCGCGCCGCGAGGGCGTCGACATGCCGATCGTCGCCGCGGTCGACGCCGTGCTCAACCGCGGCGCCGACATCGAGGCCGAGCTCCACGCGCTGCTCGCGCGCCCGTTCCGCGAGGAAACCGACGCGCTGCTTGCCAGGACCACGGCTTGATTCTATTTCGGCAGCAGCATCGGGAGTGACGGATGAACTACTGGCTGGTCAAGACCGAGCCCGAAACGTGGTCCTGGGACGACCAGGTCAAGCATGGGCGCACCGACTGGGACGGCGTGCGCAACCACCAGGCCGCCAACAACCTGAAGGCGATGAAGAAGGGCGACCTGGTGCTGTTCTACCATTCGGGCGACGAGAAGCGCATTGTCGGCCTGGTCAAGGTCGGACGCGAGCACCAGCCGGACCCGAGCGACCCGACCGGCAAGTTCGTGATGGTCGAGATGCTGACCGCAGGTCCCGTCGAGACGCCGCTGAGCCTGGCCGAGATCAAGGCCGACAAGCGCCTGCAGCACCTGATGCTGGTGCGCCATTCGCGCCTGTCGGTGATGCCGATCGACCAGAAGGCGTGGGAGATCATTTGCGAGAAGACCGGCCTGGCGCCGTGACCTTGATGGCGCTCGACGCGCTGCCCGACGGCGAGGCGCGCGGCGTCGCGGTCGCCGCCGATGGCGGCGCGCGCGACCTCATCGTCGTCCGCCGCGGCGGGCGCGTCTACGCCTATGTCGACGTCTGCCCGCATCTCGGCACGCCGCTCGAGACCTTCCCCGACCGCTTCCTCGATCTCGGCAAGCGCCACCTCTTGTGCACGACGCACGGCGCGCGCTTCCGCATCGAGGACGGGCGCTGCGTCTTCGGCCCCTGCCTCGGCAAGTCGCTGGCGTCCGTCCCGGTCGCCGTCGTCGACGGCGCGATCGTGCTCGCCGGTCCCGTTCCTCCCGCACCGGAGCCACAGCGTTGAAGATCACCGCCATCCACATCAGCAAGCACCGGCTCGAGCTCGACCCGCCGTTCCATGCGAGCTGGGATAGCCGGCCACGCGTGAAGTTCGACGCGTTCGTGGTGCGGGTCGAGACCGACGGCGGCGTCACCGGCATCGCCGCCACCGACACCGAGCTCGCCGGCTTCGCCGGGCACGAGGACCTGTTCGTCGGCCGCGACCCGCTGGCGCTGGAGCGGCACAACCGCATCCTGGCGAACATCCAGTTCCACTACGGCCGCTGCTGGCCGGTCGACATCGCGCTGTGGGACATCGCCGGCAAGGTCGCCGGAATGCCGGTGTGGAAGCTGCTCGGCGGGTCGTCCGGCCGCATCCCGGCCTATTTGTCCTCGGGCACGCTGCGCGACGCCGGCGCCATGGCGGAGCTCGCCGAGCGCGTCGCGGGCCAGGGCTACAAGGCGATGAAGATCCGCTTCCACCGCCCGGACTGGCGCGACGACGTGGCCGCGGTCGCCGCCGTGCGCCGGCGCGTCGGCGACAAGCTCGTGCTGATGGTCGACTGCAACCAGGGCTGGCGCATGCCGTGGGACGCCGACGAGCCCTGGGGCCTGAAGGACGCGCTCGAGGTCGCGCGGCGGCTCGAGGAGCTCGACATCTACTGGATGGAGGAGCCGTTGCACCGGGGCGACTACGACGGCATGGCGGCGCTGCGCCGCGCGACGCGCCTGCGCATCGCCGGCGGCGAGATGACGCGCGAGCTGCACGAGCTGCGCACGCTGATCGACCGCCAGTGCCTCGACGTGCTGCAGCCCGACGCCGTCTTGACCGGCGGCATCACCGGCATGCGCGGCATCGCCCGGGCTGCGCTCGACCACAACCTGATGTTCACGCCGCACACCTGGTCGAACGGCATGGGCGTGCTCGCCAACGTGCACCTGGCCGCGGGAAGCGGCCAGAGCCCCTATGTCGAATTCCCCTACGACCCGCCGGAATGGGGGCTCGACCGGCGCGACTTCATGCTGGCGGAGAAGCTCGGATGCGACCGCGAGGGCAACATCGTGCTGCCCGACCGGCCCGGCCTCGGCGCGATCCTCGACGAGGACGCGCTCGAGCGGACGCGGATCGGCTAGGCGGCCGCTGATCCGGCCGCCAGATTCAAATTGAGGGCGCGCGGATCAACGCGCGCCAGCGCCCGATTGACTCCGGCGCGCGCCGGCCGAATGGTGGCGGCAATCGACCGGGAGGATACGACCATGACCGCCGTCGCCAAGCCGAAGCGCGACCCCAAGGTCGAGCCGCTGACCGAGGACCACAAGCCGCACGAGCTGCGGCGCGCCCAGGACATGGAATGGGAAATGCTCCGCTACCCCGGCCAGTGGAGCAAGATGCTGTTCCACCCGCGTCCCGAGCGGCCCACCGAGCCCAACGCCGGCCTGATCCTGTCCGTGCAGTACACCGGCCCGACCACCGGCAAGGGCCCGATCTATGACGGCCGCTTCAACGTGAGCGAACGCAAGCCGCTGGCTGAGGAGCGCTACGACGAGTAGCCGCGGACGCAGCACGGCAGCGACACAGGAAAAGTGAGGAGAATCCCGCGTGGCCCGGGCCCGCGCGGGATTCTCCTCTCGTCTTTGTTCCGGGAGGAAACCGACATGCAGGCAGGTCTGAGCAGCGACGAGCTGGCGCTCCAGGCGCGCGCGCGGGAGTTCGCCCAGCGCGTCGTCGTACCGCGCGCGGCCGAGATCGACCGCACCGAGCAGTACCCATGGGACATCGTCGCCGCGCTCAGCGACGCCGGGTTCGTCGGAATGACGATCCCGCGCGCCTACGGCGGCAGGGGCATGACGTTCCTGGACCCCGTGCTGGTGGTCGAGGAGATGGCCAAGGCCTGCACGGTCACCGCGCGGATCGTGGTCGAGACCAACATGGGCGCGATCTCCACGGTGATGGAATACGGCACCGAGGCGCAGAAGCGCCTCGCCGCCGAGATGGTCCTGGCGGGCGACAAGCCGGCCATCTGCATCACCGAGCCCGAGGCGGGCAGCGACGCCACCGCCATGACGACCCGCGCCGACCGCAAGGGCGACGCGTTCGTCATCAACGGCAAGAAGCACTGGATCACGGGCGCCGGCGTGTCGAAGCTGCATCTCATCTTCGCGCGCGTATTCGACGAAGCGGGTTCTCCCCTTGGCCTCGGCGGGTTTCTCGCCGTGCGCGACGCGTCGCCGGGCATGAGGCTCGCCGGGCGCGAGCCCACCATGGGGCTGCGCGGCATGCCCGAGGGCGAGCTCGTGTTCGAGAACCTGACGGTCGAGGCCGACATGGCGGTGGTCCCGCCGTCCGGCTACAAGCGCGGCTTCGCCGACCTGATGAACGCCTACAACAGCCAGCGCGTCGGCGCGGGGACGGTCGCGATGGGGATAGCCGCCGGCGCCTTCGAGCACGCGGTCGGCTGGGTCAAGCAACGCGAGCAGTTCGGCCGCCCGATCGGCGAGTTCCAGGGACTGCAGTGGATGCTGGCGGACATGCAGACGCAGCTGACCGCCGCGCGCCTGATGCTCTACGCGGCGGCGCGCTCGCGCGGCCCCGGCGGCAGCCGCTTCCCGGACCCCGACCTGGCGGCGCAGGCGAAGATATTCGCCTCCGAGGCGGCGATCCGGATCGTCAACGACGCGCTGCAGCTCTACGGCGCGCGCGGCTACTCGCGCGAGCTCCCGCTCGAGCGCATGGCGCGCGACGTGCGCATGTTCACCATCGGCGGCGGCACGGCGCAGGTCCTGCGCACGCTGGTCGCCTCCAAGGTGCTCGGCCGGAAGCTGCCGCAGACGCGCGACGGCTATCGCAAGTCCGGATCGTCGCCGCGGGCCGCGGCGGAGTAGCGCCGTGAACCGGGCCCGCGCCCGCCACCTGGGCGAACGGTCCCGTCGCCGCGGCGCGCCGGCGACTCAAGGAGGCGTTCGCCTCGAACGGAGCCTGGGGACCCGCCGCCGTGGTCGAGGCGGTCCGCCGCGTGTTCCCGCCCGAGGCGCTCGTCGCCATCGACACCGGCGCGCACCGCATCCTCGCGAGCCAGCTCTGGGAGGCCTACGAGCCGCGCACGGTCCTGCAATCGACCGGCCTGTGCACCATGGGCTGCGCCCTGCCGCTGGCCATCGGCGCGCGCCTCGCCGCGCCGGAGCGTCCGGCCGTCGTGCTCACGGGCGACGGCGGGCTGCTGATGGTGCTGGGCGAGCTCGCGACGCTGGCGGAGCTGCGCATTCCGCTGACGATCGTCGTGTTCGTCGACGCGAGCCTGGCGCTCATCGAGATGAAGCAGCGCTCGCGCCAGCTGCCGAACCACGGCGTCGATTTCGCGCGCTGCGACTTCGGCGCGATCGGGCGCGCCATGGGCGGCGCCGGCGAGACCGTGAGCGACCGCGCGGGGCTCGAGCGCGTCCTCGAGGCGGGGCTCGCCCGCCGGGACGGGTTCACGCTGATCGGCGCCGTGATCGACCGCAAAGCCTACGACGGCCGCATCTGACCGCGTGCGGCCGCGTCACCCGCGCCGGCGGCGCTGTCGGCGTGGTTCCTGCGAAGCCGCGACCGGAGCCTCGCCCTTGGTCGATTGCGTGAGCGCGCCGAGCCGCGCCTCGACCGTGGCGAGATCGGGCGGCGGCCCGGGCGAGTAGTCCTTGAGCGCCGCGACGATGGCGGCGAGATGACGCGGCTCGGAGCCGCAGCACGCGCCGATGACGCGCGCACCGGCGTCGCGCGCCAGCCGCGCGTACTCGGCCATCAGCTCGGGCGTGCCGGAGAACGTGATCTTGCCGTCCTCGTATTGCGGGATGCCGCAATTGCCCTTGGCGACGAGCACGTCGCTGCCGGCGATGCTGGCCTTGGCGAGGCCGAGGATCGAGGCGACCAGCTCCGCCGGGCCGGTGCCGCAGTTCGAGCCGAACGCCACCGGGCGCGGCAGCAGGCGATGCGCCAGCGCCACTGCCTCGGCCGGCGTCACGCCCATCATGGTGCGGCCGTTGGTGTCGAAGGTCAGCGTCGCCACCACGGGCAGGCCGGTCGTCGCGGCGCCGGAAACGGCGGCCTCGACCTCGTTCGCCGCCGACATCGTTTCGACCCACAGCACGTCCGCCCCGCCTTCGGCGAGGCCCGCGGCCTGCTCGGCGAAGGCGTCGCGCGCCTCCGCGAAGCCGAGCGCGCCGAGCGGCTGCAAGAGCTCCCCGGTCGGCCCGATCGAGCCGCCCACCACGACGACGCGGCCGGCCGAATCGGCGACCTCGCGCGCGAGGCCGGCCGCGGCGCGGTTCAGCTCGCGCACCCGCCCCTCCAGCTTGTGCAGCTTGAGCCGATGCCGGTTGGCGCCGAAGCTGTTGGTCAGGATGATGTCGCAGCCGGCCGCAACGAAGCCGCGATGCACGTCGGCGACCCGCTCGGGATGCTCGACGTTCCACAGCTCCGGGGCGTCGCCGGTCTGAAGGCCGCGCAGGAACAGGTTCGTGCCCATGGCACCGTCGGCGACCAGATAGGGCCGCTCGGCCAAGAGGCGGGTCAGTCGGTCGATCAAGGACGGGAACTCCGGCGGCAGCAAAGGGCGCGCACTGTGGAAGCCGGCCGAGACGGTGTCAACGAGGGTTGCGGCAGTGCGGCGCGACGCGCATAGTCGCGCCGACAGGAGGTCCGATGCGGATCGATTCGCTTTTTCGAACAATGGCTTGGGCCGCGACATGCGTGGCGCTGGCCGGTTGCTTCTGGTCCACCCCCAGCTCGGGCGAGTGGTTCAAGCAGGGCGCCGACGGCAGCGCCACGGCGCGCGACCTCAGCTATTGCCAGCGCGAGGCCCGGCTGGTCACGCGCGAGGAGTCGAAGATCGACCAGGACATCATCGCGAGCCGCGGCGGCGACTGGCAGACGACCGGCTCCTATTCGTCGAATGTGGCGCAGATGCGCGACAAGAGCGCGGCGCGCGAGCGCGAGATGGTGGGCCGCTGCATGCGAAACCGCGGCTATTCCCAGGGCAAGGCGAAATGAACGCGGCTCCCGCGCCCTGCCGCGTCGGACGCGTGGCCGCCGTGCCACGGTGACGTGAAATTGATCTTCGCCCGGGCTGGGAAACCGCCGTCCTGCGTATAGGCTGGCGCAAGGGGACGGTGGGGATGATGCCAAGGGCGATCTTCCGGTGCGTTGCAGGAGCGTGCGCCTTCGCGGCGCTGCTCGCGGGCAATGCGCCCCTCGGCGCGCAGGAACAGGCCGGGGTGACGGCGGGGGTGCGCGGCCGGGTGGAAGTGGCGCTGCGGCCGGGCGCGATCGGGCGGCAGGTGCGCTCGGGCGAGCCGGTCTATCTCGGCAACGCGGTCTCGAGCGGGCCCGATTCGGGCATGCAGATCGTGCTGCTGGACGAGACCACATTCACGATCGGCCCGGACAGCGAGCTGGTGATCGACGAGTTCGTCTACGACCCGCGCTCGAGCGCGGGCAAGGTCGGCGCCTCGATCGCCAAGGGCGTGTTCCGGTTCGTGACCGGCAAGGTTGCGCGCGAGAACCCCGAGGCCATGCGGATCAAGCTGCCGAGCGGCACGATCGGCATCCGCGGCACGATCGCGCTGGGTCGGGTCGACCAGGTCGAGCAGAACGGCCTGCAGGTCAACCGCCAGCAGGTGATCCTGGTGGGCCCGGGCTACGACACGGACAGCAACCGGCGCGGCGGCATCGACCTGTTCTTCGACGGCCAGCACATCACGATCTGGCGCCCGGGCTGGGGCAGCACGCTGATGGGCGACGGGCAATGGGGCCCGGCCGAGCACTTCCCGCCGGCGCTGATCCAGGAGGTGCTGCGGCTCTTGCAGGCGCGCGGCGAGCCGCTCGGCAATCCCAACGCGGACGACATCCGGAACGCCGGCGACAGCCTGTTCGACGGCCGCCGCGTGGTGTCATGGGTGAACGGCACGCAGCAGAGCCTGGCCTGGTGGGACTCGCTGAACCAGCAGGCGAGCCTGCCCGAACGCACCGAGATCGGCGGCTTCGGCATCTCCGACGGGCTTGCCGACTTCGCCGACCTGCGCCGGGTGACATCGGGCCAGTTCAACTACAATCAGGCCGGCGTGACGGCGCTGACGCCGGGCGGCGCGGCGGTCGGCGGCTACAGCCTGTTCCTCAACATCGACTTCGGCGCGCGCACGGTCGGCGGCGGCGACTCGCGCATCACGCTCAACACGCCGATCGCCGGCGGCACCTCCTATCTTGGCACGCTGCCCTTCGGCAACAGCCCGGCGATCTTCGACTACAGCGGGCTGTCGGGCATGATCGGCACCGGCTGCGGCAGCAGCCAGACCTGCACGACCAGCCTGACCGCCTCGGCCATCAACCAGGGCGGCGTCGCCGGAGCACAGCTCCTGCACGCGCTGACCGTCTTGAGCGACGGCGGCGCCGCCGTGCTCGGCGGCACCGGCTTCGCCGGGCTCTCGCCCGGCTTCACCGTCGACCCCGTGCCCTATACCGACGGCACCAGCAGCCTCCAGCAGCTGCGCACGCTCAGCTCCGGACAGTTCTACTACACGCAGTCGGGCGTGCCCCTGAACTTTACGCTCGGCGGCGCGCCGGCGGGCAGCTACGACCTTTTCCTCAACATCGACTTCGGCGCGCGTACCATCGGCGGCGGCAACTCGCGGGCGGAGATCGTCGTTCCCGATGCCGGCCTGACCGGAACCGCCCTCTTCGGGACGCCGCAGTCCTTCGCCGCCGGCGCCGGCGCGGCGAGCTTCCAGTTTTCCTCCACCTACACCGGCGGCTGCGCGTTTGGCTGCCAGGCGCAGCTCTCGGCCCAGCCCCAGAACCAGTCCGGCGTCGTGGCTCAGAGCCTGTCGCACACGCTTGCGGTCAGCAACAGCGGCGTGCTGACCGCCACGGGCGGCGGCACGACCAACGGGCGCGTGCCCGGGTTTGCCCCGGCGGGCGGCCCGTGATCGAGGCGCGGCTGTGGGCGCCGGCGGCATGGCCGGAGCCCGCCTGTGGTAGATTGGGCCCGGTTTTCGTCCGGAGCCGCCGATGCGCCCTGTCCGACCGCTGATCCTCGCCGCCTGCGCCGCCCTCGCCCTGCCGTCCGCTCCCGCCCTTGCCGCCTGCGTGGACGACGTGAAGCTGATCAAGGAGGAGTTCCGCAACGTGCGCGACGTGCGCAAGCGCGACCTCCTGAGGCGCGAGATCAGCGCCGCCGACACCGCCCTCAAGCGCAAGAGCGAGCAGGCCTGCAAGCGCGCGGTCGCCAACGCGCAGCGAATCATGCGGTCGCGGCCCTAGGCCCGAATCGATTCGCCGTCCGCCCGCCACCAGCCGAAGGCCCGCTCCGCCCGGTCCAGCAGCCGCGCCAGCAGCGCGCGGCTCAGCCTCTGGCCCTCGCTCGCATCGCAGCCCCATGCGGCCAGCACGGCGAGGAAGACCCCGCTGAGGGCGATCTCCTCGGCCTGGCGCCGCGCGCCCGCGGCATCGAGCGCCGCCGCCTCCCTCAGCCACCAGATCAGCCGCGAGAGATGGAACGGCAGCGGCGCCCAGTGATGCGGGTGCGAGGGATGCAGCTTTGCCTGCAGCATCTCCACGGCGATCCGGCGGTGCGGCGCCAGCGCATCGAACCAGCGCAGCATCGCGCGCTCGGCGCGGGCGCGCGGCCCGGCTTCCCCGGGCGGCGGCGCGGCCAGCATGGCATCGCGCGCGCGCGCAAAGACGATGTCGGCGATCGCGTCGGGATCGCGATAGCGCGCGGCCAGCGCGTCCAGACCGACCCCGAGCCGGCGCGCGAGGTCGCGCATCCTGAGCTCGTACCAGCCCGTCGTCTCGGCGAGCGCCAGCGCCGCGTCGGCGACGCGGCCGGGCGCCAGCCGGTCGCGCGCGGCGGGTCCCCGCCCGGCAGAGACTGCGCGTCGTGCCATGTCAACCCCCGCTGCTGCTTGCCGATGCGCCCGGCGGCGACGGTGGCGCCGGCGCGGACGCTCGGGCATCATCCTAGTACCAACTTTCAGAAATGGCTGATTCGAATTTCCCTAGCATTTTCGTATCAGCCATTTCTGAAAGTTGGTACTAGCATCCCGCCGCACCCAACGAGGACCCCCCGATGCCCCGTCTGCGTGTCGCCCTGGTCGGGCTCGGCATGGCCGTGGCACCCCATGCCAAGAGCCTCATCGACCTCGAGGACAAGGCCGAGGTCGCCTATGCGATCAGCCCGACCGCGGCGCGGCGCCAGGCGTTCGCCAAGCGCTTCCCCTTCCCGACCTCGGGCGACCCCGACGCGGCGTTCGCCGACCGCAGCATCGACGCGGTCATGCTGCTGACGCCGCCCAACACGCATCTCGACCTGGTCAGGCGCGCCGCCGCCGCGGGCAAGCACGTGCTGCTGGAGAAGCCGCTCGAGGTCTCGACCGAGCGCGCGCTCGCCGTCGTCGAGGCGTGCGACAAGGCCGGCGTGCGGCTCGGCGCCGTGCTGCAGCACCGCTTCCGCCCGGCGGCGCGGCGCGTGAAGCAGGTGCTGGCGGCGGGCGGGCTCGGACGGCTGGCGCATGCCTCGGTCTACGTGCCGTGGTGGCGGCCGCAGAGCTACTACGACCAGCCCGGCCGCGGCACGCTGGCGCGCGACGGCGGCGGCGTGCTGATCACGCAGGCGATCCACACGCTCGACCTCTTGATGCACCTGGCCGGGCCGGTCGGCGCGGTCTCCGCCTTCGCCGGCACCAGCCACGTCCACCGCATGGAGACCGAGGACCAGGTCGCCGCCGCGCTGCGCTTCGAGAGCGGCGCCGTCGGCGCGCTCGACTGCACGACGGCGCTCTATCCGGGCTATCCCGAGACGATCACGCTCGGCGGCGACAAGGGCTCGGCCCGCATCGTCGCGACCGAGGCCGCGATCGAGTACGCCGACGGTCGGCGCGAGACGGCGGGCGCGCGCTCGGGCGGCGGCGGCGGCGCCAACCCGATGGACTTCCCGCACGACTGGCACCGCGACCTGATCGAGGACTTCCTCGACGCGGTGACCGAGGGCCGCGATCCCGCGATTCCCGGCCGCGAGGCGCTCAGGGTGCATCACCTGATCGACGCGCTGCTGCGCTCCGCCCGCGAGCGCCGCACGATCGCGCCGGCGGGGTAGAAGAAGAGAAGATCAACCACGGAGACACGGAGACACAGAGGAAAGACAGAGCGGATTCGATCGCGCGGCTACGCCGCGCATTCACCCTGCTCTGTTGAGTCCTTTCCGGCTATTGCAGCCTGGGCGGCGTCTCGTCGGCGTGCTCGGGCGGGTTGGCGAGCGGGCCGGCCTGGTGATGCGCCAGCTTCCATTTGCCGTGCTCGCGCACGAACAGGTTGGTGGCGACGAGATAGGCGCCCTCGATCACCTCGTGGCACAGCACGTAGGCCACCTCGCCCAGGACATGCGCGGTCTCGTTGTGGCAGAGCACCGGCGGCGAGCCGGGATTGCCGAGGATGTTGCGCCAGCTCTTGAGGATCGCGGCGCGGTCGCGGATCGCGTCCCAGCCCGGATGGATGCAGGTCACCGGCGACTCGCGCGCCCAGAGCTGGTTCATCGCTTCCAGGTCGCGCGCAGCGAAGGCGCGATAGAAGGCGCGGTTGGCCGAGAGCACGGCCCCTACGTCGCTCATGGCGCATCTCTCATGACACGAGGCTCATCGCCGGTTCCCTCCCTGTCGCCGCCGGTCGCCGCCGCGCCATTTGCGGTGCGCGGTCCCAGGCGCTCAATCCGGCGGCGGGCTTCCGCCTTCGACGTAGTGCGGCTCGGGTCGAGTATATAGCTCTTCGTAGTGCACGAGCACGGGTTCGCCCAGCGCGACCGGCCGGCCGCCGCGGAAGGCCCATTCGCCGCGGTCGCAGTCGGCCGCGCGCGCATAGGAATTGAGGTAGAAGCGGCGCTCGCCCCCCTGGCCGCCGGCATCGTCGTTCGGACCCGACCCGTGCACCGTGAACGGATGCCACAGCGCCACGTCGCCGGGCTCGAGCTCCAGCGCGACCAGCCCGGCGGGATCGATGCCGGCGGCACGCAGCACCGCGTCGCCGCGGCCGCGGCCCAGCACCACGCCATCGCCGAGCGCGGCGATCTCGCCCAGGCGATGGCTGCCGGGCAGGATGCGCATCGCACCGTTCGCCGCCGCGTGCCGGTCGACCGCGATGCCGGTCTGCACGTAGGACCGGGCGATATTGCGGAACGCGCTGCGCGGCCGGCGGAAGCGGATGTCCTGGTGGAAGTTGTAGTCCACCGCCACCGCGCCTTGCGGCTTCCGGTGGCACTGGTTGATGATCTGCTTCACGTCCCGGCCGACCAGCGGCGCGATGATCGGCAGCATGCGCGGATGGTTGCGGTACGCGGCGAGCACCGGGTCGGCGTACGACCCCCATTGCAGCATCGCGACCACGCGGCCGACCTCGGGATCCTCCGCCACGCGATAGCAGAGATTGCCGTGGCGCCAGCTGCGCCCCAGCCGCAGGCCCTCCGCGCGCCGGCGGTCGAAGGCTTGGGCGAGCTCCGCGACCTCCGACGGCGCGAACACGCCGCGCACGACCGCGAACCCGTCGCGCCGATAGGCGGCGACATGCGCCTCGTCCCGTCCGCGCGCGGCAAGGTGCCCGTCAGGCATGCCGCGGCGGTCTCGCGAAGTGGGGAATCGTCCTGATTCCGTGCATGACAGATCGTCCAGTTCCCGTCCGACGATGCCGGAACACTAGCGGAGACATGATTAATGCACAATTGGGCCGGCGCGACCGCGGCCTTCTGGCGGCCTTTGCGCGGAGGCGGCATAATCCGCTTTCAGCACGTGCCGGAGGCCTGCCATGAACGATGCCGTCCTCACCCGTGACCGTCCCCTGCTGGTCAACCGCAAGCAGATGCAGTTCGCGCTCGACGAGGGCCTGGGCCCGCGGGCGCGCATCGGGCTCATCGTGCTGGCGACCGACAACACGATGGAATACGAGTGGCGCCGCATCCTCGGGCCCGTCGACGGCGTCGCCTTCTACGAGAGCCGCCTCTACAACTCGCCCGACATCACGCCCGAAACCCTGGCCGAGATGGAGAAGGACATCGAGGGCGCCACGCGGCTGATCCTGCCCAACGGCCGCATGGACGTGGTCGCCTTCGGCTGCACCTCGGGCACCTGCGTCATCGGCGAGGAGCAGGTGTTCCGCAAGATCCGCGCGGCGCGGCCGGGCGTCGCCTGCACCACGCCGATCACCGCCGGCGTCGCCGCCATGAAGGCGCTGGGCGCCAAGCGCATCGCGCTGCTGACGCCCTATGTCGACTCGATCAACCAGATCATGCGCGGCTTCATCGAGGAGCGCGGCGTCGAGGTGCCGGTGGTCGGCAGCTTCAACAATCCCGATGACGGCCAGGTCGCGCGCATGACGCCCGCTTGCGTGCGCGACGCGGCGATCGAGCTGGGAAAGCATGCGGCGGTCGACGGCGTGTTCGTCTCCTGCACCAGCCTGCGCGTGGCCGAGATCGTCGAACAGGCCGAAGCCGCGATCGGCAAGCCGGTGAGCTCCTCCAACCACGCCATGGCCTGGCATGCGCTGCGGCTGGGCGGCGTCAAGGACCACCTCGCGGGCCAGGGGCGGCTGTTCCGCACGTAATTCCGCCCATTCTGCGGCATTGCGACGCGGGCGACCGGCCTCCGCCTTAATGGGGCGGTAATCGTCCCTCTGTAATCAACGGTCCATGACCGCCATGCTTCAGGCCCGGGCTCCGCTTGCATCGGGCGCGGCCCAGGCCGCGTCGCCCGGGCGCGCGTGGCAGGATTGCACCGCCGATACCGACCGGTCGAACTGGAGTCCGAAGGTCAGACGGTTCATGGAATACTGGCTGTCGATCGCCCCCGCCGGCGCGCTGCCCGGCCGGCGCCAGTTCGACCCCCTGCACATCCACCACTTGATGCCGCATGTCTGGATGCTGGACGTCGTGCGCGGCGACGGCGCGCCACGCTTCCGCTACCGGCTCGTCGGCACGAAGGAGGTCGAGACGCTGGAGCGCGACGTCACCGGCAAGTGGTTCGACGACGTGCACGCCGGCCGCGCCCACAAGACCGGCACGCAGGACCGCTTCCACCACATGGTCGACAGCCGCGTCGCCACCTACCGCAAGGGACGCGTCGTCCTGGTCCACCACAAGGACCACCGGATCGTGGAGAACTGCATGGTGCCGCTCGCCAGCGATGGCACCAAGGTCGACATCATCGTGGCCTGCTCGACCCTGTTCTGGGAAGACGGCACGGAAGCGTGAGCGCCTGCCCCGCGCGCGGCTCGGCAAGCCGGCCTCCGCCCTCGGGGCTGAAGCCGGCGCGGCTTCGGCTCAGTTGAAGCGCTCCGGGCTCATGCCGGCAATGTCGATCTCGGGCTTGCGGCCCTGGATCAGGTCGGTGGCGATGCGGGCGGTGCCGCAGGCCATGGTCCAGCCCATGTGGCCATGGCCGGTGTTGAGCCAGAGGTTCTTCTGCCTGCCCCTGCCGACGATCGGCGGGCCGTCGGGCGTCATCGGCCGGAGGCACGACCAGTAGGTCGGCTTGGCGAAGTCGCAGGCGTCGGGATAGAGGTCGCGCGCGGCGGCGATCATGCCCTGGAAGTCCTCGGGCCGGTTCGAGTTGTCGTAGCCCGAGAACTCGGCGATCGCGGTAATGCGCATGCGGTCGCCCATGCGCGTCACCGCCACCAGGTTCGCCTCGTCGACGGTCGGCACGTTCGGCGCGCCGTTGCGGCCCTCGACCGGCAGCGTCAGCGAGTAGCCCTTCACGGGATAGACCGGCAGGTTGATGCCGAGGTTCTTCGCGACCAACGGGCTGTAGCTGCCGAGCGACAGCACGTAGATGTCGCCCTCGACCCTGCCCTTGTCGGTCGCGACCGCGGCGACGCGGTCGCCCGCGAGCTCGAAGCCTTCGACCGTCGTGCCGTAGCTGAACCGGACGCCCATCGCCGCGCAGGTCCGGGCCAGCCCCTCGGCGAACCTGGCGCAGTCGCCGCTTTCGTCGTCGGGACAGTGGATCGCGCCGGCGATGCGGTGCTTGACCTGCGCCAGCGCCGGCTCGACGCGCGCGCAGCCCTCGGCATCCAATACGTCGATCTTCAGGCCCTGCTCGCGCATCATCCGCATGTGCTCGACGCCGAGCGCGAGACCGGCCGGATCGCGGTAGAGATACAGGATCCCGTTGCCGAGATGGTCGTACTCGATGCCGGCGTCGGCCGCGACCTGCTTCGTCGCCTGCTGGCTGTAGAGGCAGAGCCTGAGCTTCACCAGCGTCTTCTCGCGCGCCCGCGCCGCGGTGCAGTTGCGCAGGAACATGAGGCCCCAGGCGTAGAAGCGCGGATCGGTCGACAGCCTGAGCCGCAGGCTGGTCTTGGCGCCGAACAGCGAGCGCAGCAGCTTCATCGGCGCGGTCGGCGCGTTCCAGGTGAAGGAATGCCCGGGTGCGATCATGCCGGCATTGGCGAAGCTGGTCTCGCGCGCCGGCGCGTCCTGCCGGTCGATCACCGTGACCGACCAGCCTTCCTTGGCGAGGTAGTAGGCGTTGGTCACGCCGGCGATGCCGGCGCCCAGAACGATCGCCCTCAAGCGACAACAGCCTTCATTCGACGCCTCTCTCCCCCGAAGAGCGCGCCGCTATTGCGGCAGGGTGAAGCTTTGCCGACGCACGGTCTGCCCGAAGCTGCCGGCGAGCGTCGGCACCATGGCCATCGCCACCGACAACGGGTCCGAGCCTTGCACGTCGATATAGGACTGGCCGATCCAGGCGCGCTTGCCCGTCGCCTCTTCCTTCACGGACGCATAGAGCCGGTACCGGCTGCCGGTGCGCGCGTTGGACGAGCGGGTCGGCGGATCCTGGAACAGGCCGCCGCCGCGCGTCGAGAACAGGTTGACGCGCGCCTCCACGTCGGTGTCGGTGCGCGCGCTCGATCCGCCCTCGCCGCCGAGCTCGAGCAGGTGCCGGCGCGCCTGCTGCTCGCCGGTGTCGAACGTGCCGGTGAGCCAGAAGGTCATCGTGAACGGCGCCCGGTCGACGACCTTGTAGCCGCGCTGCGTCAGCTCGCGCCGGAACGACTCGGCGAGATCGCGCGCGCCGTCGTTGTCGTCGAGCAGGTGGATGGTCACCGGCGAGCCGGGCGGGATCGGGATGTACGAGGCGGCGAACAGCATCCCCTCGCGCGGCTGCTGCGCCCGCGCGGCATGGTCGGCCAGCACCAGGGCGGCGAGCCCGGCCAGCAAGGCGAAGATCCGGACGGTCAGGCGCATGTTGCTTCCAGTTCCCGCGCGACGCGGCCGGCTGTCGCCATGCGCGCGTGCATGCCTAACATGGCCGTATCCCCCGAACGGGTCAAGAACGGCCGCGATCAGGGAGGCGTGATCGCCCCGATCCGGCAAGGAAGCCGGCCGCGCGCGCGTCCCGGGCCGGCAGCACCAGCACGATCGAAAGCGCCGCCAGGACGAGGCCGAGCGCCAGCACCTCGCGCGGGCCGACGGCCTCGCCGGTCATGGGCGCGCTGGAGATCACGCCGATCACCGGGATCGCCAACGTGCCGATCGCCGCCGCCCCGGCGGGAACCAGGCCCACGAGCCGGGTCCAGGCATAGTGGCAGAACACCATCGGGATCGTGGTCGCGTAGGCGAGCGCGAGCCACGCCGTCGCGCTGATCCCGGCCGCTGCCGGCGGCCGGCCGACGAAGAAGAACCCGACCAGCACCGGAACGCCGCCGATCGCCATCTGCCAGCCGGTCAGCACCGTGGCGGTCATGCGCCACGGGTGCGCCTTCATGAAGCCCGTCCCGGCGCCCCAGCTGACCGCCGCGGCCAGCATGCACAAGGCGCCCCAGGGCGCCGCTCCAATCCCCTCGATCTCGGCGCCGAACAGCACCAGCATGCCGCCGAACCCCAGCACCAGGCCTAGCACGCGCGCCGCGGTCAGCTTCTCGCCGAGGATCATCCGTGCCGCCAGCATGGCCCACAGCGGCATGGTGTAGGCCAGGATCGCGGCGCGGCCGGCCCCCATCAGCGCGAGGCCGAAGGCGGAGAACAGGTGCCAGCCCGTGATGTTGAGCAGCGACACCAGCACGAGCGCGCGGCGCTCGGCGCGCGCGGGCACGAGCGTCTGGCCGCGCGCGGCGGCGATGGCGAACAGCCCGATCGCGCCGATGCCGAGGCACGCGACCCGGAACGTCCACGGCTCGATCTCCGCCAGCGCCAGCTTCATGATCGGAAAGTTGATGCCCCAGAACACGGTCATCAGCGCCAGCAGCATCAGCGCCGAGGCGGGAATCCGGTCGTGATCGGGCGCGGCCGGGGCGGAACCGCTCCCGGCTCGTCGCTGGGGCGTCGCGTCCGATCTCCCCGGGGTCATGGTGCTTCCTTCCGCTTCGCCGAAGACAGGCAGCATGCGACGGGTGGCTGCCCCCGGCCAAGCGCCGCCGGCGCATACGCACCATGCCGCGTCCGCCCGCGACCCGCGACCCGCCGGGCATTTCACGCCGGGCGTTTCACGATGACGCGCGCGCGACGGCAGCGCATACTGCGCCCGCCTTGCGGCGGCCCGCTGTGGCACGAGACGGCGCCGCGCCCCGTGAGCGTTGACGGGCTGCCGACCATGACCCCGCTGCAGTCGATCGAGACCATCGTCCGGAGCATGCCGCGCGCGGCCTTCGCCGCGACGGCCGACGCCGCGTCCGGCGCCCTCGCCGTGACCTGCACCAATGCCGCCTTCGCCGCGCTGATGGAGGCGGGCGGCGCGCACGAGCCCGGCACGGCGGGCGCGCCCTTTCCGCCTGCGCGTTTCGGCCGCGACGTCGCCGAGCGCATCGCCGCCGCCGTGCGCCAGGGCCGCGGCGGGCGGTTCGATCTCGACGCGGCCGATGCTCCGCCCGGCCTCCCGCCGCAGCGGATCGAGGTCGAGCTCCTCCACCTGGGCGAGGGCGCCTGGCTCGGCCTGCTGGCGGACGTCGCCGCCGAGCGGCGCGCGCTGGAACTTCTGGCCGAGAGCGAATCGCGCTATCGCTCGGCCGCCGAGAGCGGCTCGGACTGGGTGTGGGAGACCGACAGCGACCACCGGTTCCGCTGGCTGTCGCCGCGTCACGCGGCGATGGGCGTGATCCCGGACGCCCTCGCGCTCGGGCACGTGCGTTGGGAGTTCAGCCCCGACCCGCCGGACGGCCCGGCCTGGGCCGCGCATCGCGCGGCACTCGACCGGCGGCTGCCGTTCCGCGATTTCGACCATCGCAAGCGGCTGCCCGACGGCTCGATCCGCCACGTGCGCATCAGCGGCAAGCCCTTCTACGGCACGGACGGCCAATTCCTGGGGTATCGCGGCACCGGCCGCGACGTCACCGCCGAGTTCGACGCGCGCCGCCAGGCCGAGCTCGCCGAGGCGCGCCTGGCCGACGCAATCGACAGCTTCCGCGACGGCTTCGCCCTGTTCGACGCCGAGGACCGCCTGGTGCGCGCCAGCCGCCGGCTGCTCGAGATGACGGGGCCGGTCAGCGGGCTGTTCCGGCCCGGCGCGCGCTATGCCGACATCCTGCGCGGCGCCGCGGCGGCGGGACGCTTCATGGCCGGCACGCAAGAGGAGCTCGAGCGCTTCGTCGCCATACGCCTGGAGCAGCACGGCAACCCGCCTACCGACATCGAGTACCAGACCGGCGACGGGCGCTGGCTGCGCCTGAGCGAAACGCGCACCGGCGACGGCGGCGTGGCGATGGTGTTCAGCGACATCACCAACCTGAAGCGCGCCGAGGCCGCCTTGCGCAAGGCGGCCGAGGAGGCCGAGGCCGCCAGCCAGGCGAAAAGCCAGTTCCTCGCCAACATGAGCCACGAGCTGCGCACGCCGCTCAACGCCATCATCGGCTTCGCCGAGATCATCGCCGACGAGATCCTCGGCCACGCGGCGCAAGACCGCTACCGCGCCTATGCGCGCGACATCCGCGCCAGCGGGATGCACCTGCTCGACGTCATCAGCCAGGTGCTCGACATGTCGAAGATCGACGCCGGACGCTTCGACCTGCGCGAGGAGCGTATCGACCTGGCGGAAGTCACCATGAGCGCAACGCGCCTGGTCGAGCGCCTGGCGCGCGACGCGAAGCTGCAGCTGAGCGTCGACCTGCCGCCCGACCTGCCGATGCTGATGGCGGACCGCCGCGCGCTGCGGCAGATCCTGATCAACCTCCTGTCCAACGCGATCAAGTTCACGGGCCCCGGCGGCCGGGTCGCGCTCGCAGCCGCGATCGAGCCGGGCGGCGACCTTGCGATCGCCGTCTCCGACACCGGCATCGGCATCGCGGAGCAGGACATCCCGACCGCGCTCGCGCCGTTCGGCCAGATCGACAGCGCCATGACGCGCGAGCGCCCGGGCACCGGCCTGGGCCTGCCGATCGTCAAGGCGCTGACCGAGCTGCACGGCGGGTCGCTGGCGATCGAGAGCAAGCTCGGCGTCGGCACCACGGTGCGCTTGCGCCTGCCCGCGCGACGCCTGGTGCAGGCCGAGAAGGCGGCGGCGACGCCCACACGTTTATCGGTCCCCCCTCCCTCCTGAGCGTTGGTCGAATGGGCGCGAGGGGGGACCGAGGTCGCTTCGTGCTCCCAGTACCGGATAGGCAACCTACTGCGCCGGCGGCGCGGGCGGCGCCGGCTGCGCCAGGGGCGGCGGCGGCGGCGCGCCCAGCTTGCGATAGCCTTGCGGCACCTCGAACCGCGCGGGGTCCTGCGGCCCGCGCACCAGGTTGTCGAGCTCGAAGCGGATCTCGGGCGCGCCCGGCGCGGCACCGCCGTCGATGCGCAACGCGATGCCGTCCTCGGTCAGCCAGATCTCGCCGCCCGTGCCGCCGGCGGCGGCCGGGAAATCGTACCGGCTCGCCGGCACGTCGTTGATGTCGTCGCGCTCGCGGAAGACGAGGCCCGGCGGCACGGCGCCGGGCGCCGGCGCCGGCTCGGTCCTGCTCAAGGGGAACTCGCTGTAGAACGGGCGCCCGGCAACGAGAGTCCAGGCCAGGCCCAGGTCGTAGCGCAGGATCAGCGTGGTGCCGCCCCAGATGTCGGCGATCTCGCGCCGCTCCTTGCCGGGCGCGGCATAAACGCGGCCGCGCACCTTCGGCCCGCCATAGCCCTGGAGCTTGAACTCGGCCGTGTACTCGGCGCGCGGACCGCCGACGGGCGCGGTCGGCGGCGTCTGCGCCCGGGCGCCCGCGGCGCCGGGGCCGATCAACGCGGCGAGGGCAAGCAGCATGGCCGTTTTCTGGCGCATCGGGGATCCTCGCTGATGGCGTGCATTCGACTCTAGGACCGCCCAGCGGGTGGGTCCACAGGGCAGGAATCCCGGGAGCCGGGAGCGGTCGTGATGCGTTGCAATACCGCGCCGCACAGCGCCGGTGAAGTCGGCCGGAATCAGCGGCTTGCCGGCCGTCTGGCGAGCCGGACGGGCAATGCTTGCCGGCGGGTTGTGCGACCGTTATATTGCACTGCGGATGCTGCGCTGCACAAAAGACGGCCGCGCACGCCCTTTGGGAAGGACTGATCGCATGACCGCCACCCTGCGGGTTCCCCCGGGCCCGGCCGCCGCCGGCCGGCCGCCCGACCCGAGCGAAGCCCGCGCCACCATGGACGAGCTGCACGGCTACTATCTGGACGATCTCAAGGTCGGCATGACCGCGGTCTACGCCAAGACCATCACCGACGCCGACATCGTGCTGTTCGCCGGCATCTCGGGCGACATCAACCCGGTGCACCTCAATCACGAGTTCGCCTCCGAGACGATGTTCGAGGGCCGCATCGCCCACGGCATGCTCTCGGCCAGCTTCATCTCGACCGTGATCGGCACCAAGCTGCCGGGCCCGGGCGCGATCTACCTGTCGCAGACGCTGAAGTTCAAGGCGCCGGTGCGCGCCGGCGACACGGTGCAGGCGCGCACCACGATCACCGAGGTGGTGCCCGAAAAGCGCCGCGTCGCCATGCGCACCGTCTGCTCGGTCGGCGACAAGGTGGTGATCGAGGGCGATGCCCTCGTCATGGTGCCCGCGCGCAAGGCCTGAGCCGGCCGCGGGCGAGGCGCCGCAAGCCATGGGAATTGCCGGGACAAGGCCGTAGCCGGGCGCGCCCGGGCGCGATATTGTCGCGCCGCCGCCGGGCCGATGCCGGGCGGGCTTGATTCTGCGTTGGTTTTCGGGCGCATGCGGATCTTTAGGACCTATCGCCGTCTGGCGCCGGACGCGCGCGGCGCCGTCGCGGCGGTCGGCAATTTCGACGGGCTGCATCTCGGCCACCGCGTGGTGATCGACAAGGCGCGACGCGTGGCCGCCGAATCGATGGCGCCGTCGGCGGTGCTGACCTTCGAGCCGCATCCGCGCATGGTGTTCCGCCCGGGCGAGCCCTCGTTCCGGCTGACGCCGTTCCGCGAGAAGGCGACGCTGCTGGCCGAGATGGGCATCGACCTGATGCTGGTGCCGCGCTTCGACCGCAACTTCGCCCAGATCACCGCCGAGTCCTTCGTGCGCGACGTGCTCGCCGACGGGCTGGGCCTGAAGCACGTGGTGTGCGGCGCGGACTTCGTGTTCGGCAAGGGCCGCGGCGGCGACGTCGCGCTGCTGCGCGAGCTCGCGCCCGCGCATGGGCTCGGCGTCAGCATCGTCGATCCGGTCGGCGACGGCGACACGGTCTATTCCTCGACCAAGATCCGCCAGCTGCTGCAGGCGGGCGATCCCTTGGGCGCCGCGCGGCTGATGGGACGGCCGTTCGAGATCATCGGCAAGGTGCAGCGCGGCGGCCAGGTCGGGCGCAGGCTGGGCTTCCCCACCGCCAATGTCGACCACGCCGCCTACCTGGCGCCGGCGACCGGCGTCTACGCCGTGCGCGCCGCGCTCGCGGACGAGGGGACGCACGCCGCGCGCCGCTGGATCGACGGCGTCGCCAATTTCGGCCGGCGGCCGACCGTCGACGGCCTCAAGCTGCTGCTCGAGGTGCACCTGTTCGACTTCTCGGGCGACCTCTACGGCCATCGCCTGCGCGTGCGCCTGGTCGAGTATCTGCGGCCGGAGCGGAGGTTCGACGGCCTCGACGCGCTGAAGGCGCAGATCGCCGCCGACGCGCGCCAGGCCCGGCGATTGCTGGCGGCGCGAATTACGGGGGCGCCGCGCCCGGGCGCCGAAGAAGCGGGCGAAGACACCGAAGCGCCTCTCGAGCTGAAAGCCACGTCATGACCTCCATGTCCAGCAAGCCCGCGCCCGACACGCCCGCCAAGGACAAGCAAGGCAACGGCGCCGCCGGCCGCGACTACAAGGCGACCGTCTTCCTGCCCAGGACCGGGTTCCCGATGAAGGCCGGCCTGCCCAGGCGCGAGCCGGAGCTGCTCGACCACTGGCGCCGCATCGGCCTGTGGCAGAAGCTGCGCCAGCAGTCCAAGGGCCGGGACAAATTCATCCTGCACGACGGCCCGCCCTACGCCAACGGCAACCTGCATATCGGCCACGCGCTGAACAAGATCCTGAAGGACGTGGTCAGCCGCACGCAGCAGATGCTGGGCAAGGACTCGAACTACGTCCCGGGCTGGGACTGCCACGGGCTGCCGATCGAATGGAAGATCGAGGAGGAGTACCGCGCCAAGGGCAAGGACAAGGACGCGGTGCCGATCGTCGAGTTCCGCCGCGAATGCCGCGAGTTCGCCGAGCACTGGATGAAGGTGCAGAGCGAGGAGTTCCAGCGCCTGGGCTGCGCCGGCGACTGGGAGAACCCCTACGCCACGATGTTCTTCGATGCCGAGGCGCTGATCGCCGCCGAGATCCACAAGTTCCTGATGAACGGCAGCCTGTTCCGCGGCGAGAAGCCCGTCTTGTGGTCGGTGGTCGAGAAGACCGCGCTGGCCGAGGCCGAGATCGAGTACGAGGACTTCGTCTCCGACACGATCTGGGCGAAGTTCCCGGTGACCGACGGCGACCCGGCGCTGAAGGGCGCGGCGATCGTCATCTGGACCACCACGCCCTGGACCATCCCGGGCAACCGCGCGATCTCGTACTCGCCGAAGATCAAGTACGGGCTCTTCGAGGTCGCGGACGCCCCGGCAGGCAACTGGGCCCGGAAAGGCGAGCTATTCGTGCTTGCCGACAAGCTGGCCGAGGACGTGTTCCGCCAAGCGCGCGTGACGGCGAACCGGCGGATCGCGGACGTCGGCGCCGACATGCTGGCGCGGTCGGCCGCGGCGCACCCCTTGCGCGGACGCGGCTATGATTTCCAGGTGCCGCTGCTCGCCGGCGACCACGTCACCGACGACGCCGGCACCGGCTTCGTGCACACCGCGCCCGGCCATGGCCGCGAGGACTACGACGCCTGGGTCGAGAACGCGGAGGCCCTGAAGCAGCGCGGGATCGACACGGCGCTGCCCTACACGGTCGACGCCGACGGCAGGTTCACCGAGCAGGCGCCGGGCTTCGTCGGAAAGTCGGTCATCACGCCCAAGGGCGAGAAGGGCGACGCCAACGAGGCGGTGATCCAGGCGCTGATCGGGGCCGGCATGCTGATCGCGCGCGGGCGCCTGAAGCACCAGTATCCGCATTCCTGGCGCTCGAAGAAGCCGGTGATCTTCCGCAACACGCCGCAATGGTTCATCGGCATGGAGCGGAACGACCTGCGCAAGAAGGCGCTCCAGGCGATCAACGACACGAAGTTCTACCCGCCGCAGGGGCGCAACCGGCTCTACGCGATGATCGAGCAGCGCCCGGACTGGTGCGTGTCGCGCCAGCGCGCCTGGGGCGTGCCGATCGCCGTGTTCATGAACAAGCGGACCGGCGAGCCGCTCAAGGACGCCGAGGTCAACCAGCGCATCGTCGCGGCGTTCAAGCGCGAGGGCGCCGACGCCTGGTTCGCGCGCTCGCCCCAGGACTTCCTCGGCAACAAGTACGACGCGGCGGACTACGAGCCGGTCAAGGACATCATCGAGGTCTGGTTCGAAAGCGGCTCGACGCACGCCTTCGTGCTGGAGCAGCGCGCGGACCTCAAGTGGCCGGCCGACCTCTACCTCGAGGGCTCGGACCAGCATCGCGGCTGGTTCCATTCCTCGCTGCTGGAATCCTGCGGCACGCGCGGCCGCGCGCCCTACGACGCGGTGCTGACGCACGGCTTCGTGCTCGACGAGCAGGGCCGCAAGATGTCGAAGTCGCTCGGCAACGTGACCGCCCCGCAGGACGTCGTCTCGCAGCAGGGCGCCGACATCCTGAGGCTCTGGGTCGTGGCGTCGAACTACGCCGAGGACCTGCAGATCGGGCCCGAGATCATCAAGGGCCAGGTCGACGCCTATCGCCGGCTGCGCAACACGCTGCGCTACCTGCTCGGCGCGCTCGCCGGCTTCGGCGCGGCCGAGCGCGTGGCGCCGGCCGCGATGCCCGAGCTCGAGCGCTTCGTGCTGCACCGGCTGTGGCAGCTCGACCGCCTCGTGCGCAGGAGCTGCGCCGAGTTCGATTTCCACCGCGTCTTCACCGAGCTGCACCAGTTGTGCGCGGTCGACCTGTCGGCCTTCTATTTCGACGTCCGCAAGGACTCGCTCTACTGCGACCGGGCCGACTCCGAGCGGCGGCGCGCCTGCCGCACCGTGCTCGACCACCTGTTCTCGTACCTGACGGCGTGGCTGGCGCCGATCCTGTGCTTCACCGCCGAGGAGGCCTGGCTCGCGCGCCGCGCCGAGTCCGGCGACGGCGGCGAGGAGAGCGTGCATCTGCGCCTGTTCCCGCATGCCCCGGCGGAGTGGCAGGACGACGAGCTGGCCGAGCGCTGGGACCGCCTGCGCGCCGCGCGCCGCGCGGTGACCGGCGCGCTCGAGCTCGAGCGCGCCGCCAAGCGCATCGGGGCGAGCCTGCAGGCCGCCCCGGTGCTCTACGCCGACGACGCGTGGCGCGCGGCGCTCGAAGGCGCCGACATGGACGAGATCTGCATCACCTCGGGGCTCGCCATCGCGCCGATCGCATCGGCCCCGCGCGACGGCATCTTCACCCTGCCCGACGTCCAGGGCATCGCCGTCGCCTTCCGCGCCGCCGAGGGCCACAAATGCGAGCGCTGCTGGAAAGTCCTGCCCGAGGTCGGCCGCGCCCCGGCGCACGAGGGCCTGTGCCTGCGCTGCACCGAGGCGGTGGCGTGACGGGCTCTTCTCCGTCCCCCCTCCCCTCGCGGGCCTCGCGGGAGGGGGGACTCGAATGGAGCGGGTCGTGACCCCCCGCCTTCGCCTCGGTCTCGTCCTGGCCGTGGTCGTGCTGGTGGCCGACCAGGCGACCAAGGCGCTGATGATGGGGCTCATCGGTACAGAGCCGGGCGGGGGCGTCGCGCTGGCGTCATTCCTTAACATCGTCGTGGTGTGGAACCGCGGCATGAGCTTCGGCCTGTTCAACGCCGCCGCGGCGCCCTGGGCCTTCGTCGCCCTGGCGCTGCTGATCTCGGCGGGGCTGCTGTGGTGGCTGTGGCGGGCGGACCGGGCGGTGACCGGGCTGGCGCTGGGGCTGATCGTGGGCGGGGCGCTCGGCAACGTGGTCGACCGGCTGCGCTTCGGCGCGGTCTACGATTTCCTGGATTTCCACCTTCTCGGGTGGCATTGGCCTGCCTTCAATTTGGCCGATTCCGCCATTACGGTCGGGGTCGGCCTGCTGCTGCTCGACAGCTTGTTCGAGCCGCGGGAATCGCCTAAAAAGGCGCCTACGCCGGGTCGCTGAAACCAGGTGGTCAGTTAACAGGAATGAGTCGCTTACCGCTCGTGTTCGCCGTCGCGGGCCTGGCCGCCGTTCTGGGCGGCTGCAGCGGCGCGCGCGAAGCCATCGGCCTCGACAAGCGCAAGCCGCCGGACGAGTTCCAGGTGACGACGCGCCAGCCGCTGTCGCTGCCGCCGAACTACCAGCTCCGGCCGCCGCAGCCGGGCGCGGCGCCGCTGGAGACGGCGGTGACCGCGCAGGCCAAGCAGACCGTGTTCGGCAAGGATCAGCAGCCGCAGCTCGCCAAGGGCATGTCGGCCGGGGGCAAGGGCGACGCCGCCTCGGTGCCCGGCTTCCAGCGCCGCACGCCGGGCGAGCAGGCGCTGCTGGGCAAGGCCGGCGCCGCCAGCGCCGATCCCAACATCCGCATCCTGGTCGACCGCGACTCGCAGCAGATCGCCGACGCCAACAAGACGCTGATCGACGACCTTCTGTTCTGGCGCAAGGACGCCGAGCCCGGCGTCATCATCGACGCCAACAAGGAGGCCGACCGGCTCAAGGCCAACGCCGCCAGCGGCAGGGCGCCGACCGAGGGCGAGACGCCCACCATCAAGCGCAAGAGCCGCGGCATCCTGGACGGGCTGCTGAATTAGGCGCTTCACAACCCCGTCATGACAGGGACTTAACTTGAGCGGCCGCGGGACTGCGGCCTAGTGTTTGCCGGATTCGCGCCGCGAGCCGGTCCCACCGCCGGGCAGCGGGTGCGGCGAACGACGCGAACATCCCGTCCGCGGAAAGGCAGAACGACCGAGATGCGACCCCTCCCCCGTGTCCCGCGCGCCCTGGTTGCCGGTGCGCTCCTCGCCGGTCTCGCCGCCGGCCCCGCCGCCGCCAAGGTGTTCGAGCCGGAGACCTTCATGCTGGCCAACGGCATGCAGGTGGTGGTCGCCTCGAACCATCGCGTGCCGGTGGTGACCCACATGGTCTGGTACAAGGTGGGCTCGGCCGACGAGGTGCCGGGCAAGTCCGGCATCGCGCATTTCCTCGAGCACCTGATGTTCAAGGGCACGAAGTCGGTGCCGCCGGGCGAGTTCTCGAAGATCGTGGCGCGCAACGGCGGCCAGGACAACGCGTTCACCAGCTACGACTACACCGGCTATTTCCAGAACGTCGCCAAGGACCGGCTGGAGCTGGTGATGAAGCTCGAGGCCGACCGCATGGCGAACCTGGTGCTGACCGACGCCGAGGTCGACCCCGAGCGCAAGGTGATCCTGGAGGAGCGCCGGCAGACGCTCGACAACAAGCCGGCCTCGCGGCTCAACGAGCAGATGATCGCGGCGCAGTTCATGAACCATCCCTACGGCCGCTCGGTGATCGGCTGGGAGCACGAGATGCGCGGGCTCACCACCGAGGACGCGGTCGCCTGGCACCGCAGGTACTACGCGCCCAACAACGCCATCCTCGTGGTCGGCGGCGACATCACGGCGGCCGAGTTGAAGCCCCTGGCCGAAAAGTACTACGGCGCCGTCCCGGCGCGGCCGGTGCCGCCGCGCGTGCGCGTGCAGGAGCCGACCCACCAGGCGGCGCGGCGCGTCGTGCTGGAGAGCGAGCAGGTGCGCCAGCCCTCGTGGCGGCGCACGTACCTCGCGCCCAGCTACGCGCGCGGCGCCGTCGAGCACGCCTATCCGCTGCAGGTGCTGGCCGAGATCCTGGGCGGCGGCGCCACCGGGCGGCTCTACAAGTCGCTGGTGCTGCCGGGCGTGCTGGCGGTCGGCGCATCGGCCTACTACGACGCCTCGGCGATCGACCTGACGACCTTCAACGTCGCCGCCAGCCCGAAGATCGGCGTCGAGGTGGAGAAGGTCGAGGCCGCGGTGGACAAGGTCCTGGCCGAGATCCTGGAGAAGGGCGTGACCCAGGAGGAACTGGACAACGCCAGGCGAAGGCTGCAGGACGCGGCGATCCTCGGCCGCGACAGCTTCAACGGCGGCGCGCGCACGCTGGGCGCGGCGCTCGCCATGGGCCGCACGGTCGAGGACGTCGAGACCTGGCCCGACCGCATCGGCGCCGTGACGGTCGAGCAGGTGAACGCCGCCGCCAGGCACGTGCTGGTCGAGCGCCAGTCCGTCACCGGCATCCTCCGGCCCAAGCCGACGAGCTGACCGGACTTCAGGGGACGTCGATCATGTTCTTGCGCATCGCCGCGGTGGCGGCCACGCTGTTCCTGGGCTCGGCCGGCATCGCGGCCGAGGCGCTGGAGATCCAGCGCGTCGTCAGCCCGGGCGGCATCGAGGCATGGCTGATCCAGGACCGCAGCGCGCCGATCCTCGCCGTCCAGGCGGGCTTCCGCGGCGGCTCGGCGCAGGATCCCGCGGGCAAGGACGGGCTCGCCAACCTGACCGTGTCGCTGCTGGACGAAGGCGCGGGGCCCTACGACAGCCAGCAGTTCCAGGGCCGGCTCGAGAACCGCTCGATCGAGTTCGGCGCCGAGGCCGAGCGCGACAACGTGATGGTCGGCCTGCGCACGATAGCCGACCGCCGCGACGAGGCGATGGAGCTGCTGGCCCTGGCGCTGACCGAGCCGCGCTTCGAGCAGAGCGCGATCGAGCGCGTGCGCGCGAGCATCCTGGCCGCGATCCAGCGCGACGCCGAGAACCCGCAGTCGCTCGCCTGGCGCACGCTGTGGCAGTCGCTGTTCGACGGCCACGTCTACGGCCGCCAGTCGCGCGGCACGCTCGAGACGGTCAAGGCGCTGACCCGCGACGACATCGTCGCCTATCACAAGGCGCAGTTCGCGCGCGAAGGGCTGATGATCGGCGTGGTCGGCGACATCGCGCCCGAGGAGCTGAAGCCGCTGCTCGACCGTACCTTCGGCCGGCTGCCGGCCAAGGGCCGGAGCGACGCCGTCGCCGAGGCCGCGGCGAAATCGCCCGGCACGACGACGGTGATCCGCCGCCCCATCCCGCAGAGCGTGGTCGCCTTCGGCCATTTCGGCATCAAGCGCGACGACCCCGACTTCTACGCCGCCTACGTCGTCAACTACATCCTCGGCGGCGGCGGCTTCGGCTCGCGCCTGATGGAGGAGGTGCGCGAGAAGCGCGGGCTCGCCTACGGCGTCAGCTCCTACATGAGCACCTTCAACCGCGCCGGCCTGGTGCTGGGCACGGTCGGCACCGAGAACGCGCAGGCGGCCGCGAGCCTGGAGCTGATCCGCAAGGAATGGCGGCGCATGCGCGAGGAAGGCCCGACCGAGACCGAGCTCGAGAACGCCAAGACCTACCTGACCGGCTCCTTCGCGCTGCAGCTCTCCAGCACCACGCGCATCGCGCGCATGCTGGTCACGATCCAGGCCGACAAGCTCGGCATCGACTACCTCGACAAGCGCAACGCCTATATCGAGAAAGTCACCATCGACGACGCCCGCCGCGCCGCCCGCCGCCTGTACGACCCCGACCGCCTGACGGTCGTCGTCGTCGGCGATCCCGCCGGCCTGGGCGCGGCGAATTGACCTCGTACCCTCGCCCGCCGCAGGCGGGAGAGGGTAAACTGGCCCCATGGCGTCCCGCGCGCCCTTGACCATCCTCCTCGCCGGCTTCGTCGCCGGCTTCCTGGCCGTGCTGCTGTTCCACCAGCCGGTGGGCGCGGCGATGCATTGGCTGGGCTGGTCGCGGTTTGCGCCCTTCAGCATGGCGCCGGTGCCGCCGCTCGGCGTGCCGCGCGTGCTGTCGCTGGCCTTCTGGGGCGGCGTGTGGGGCATCGTGCTGGCCGCGGTCGCGGCATGGCTGCCGCGGCGGCCGGGCGCCTTCCTGCTGGCGGGATTCGTCTTCGGCATCGTCGGGCCGGCCTTCTTCGCCTGGTTCGTGCTGGCGCCGCTGCGCGGCCAGGCCGTGGCGCAGGGCTGGCAGGCCACGGCGCTGCTGCGCAGCGCCGTGATCAACGGCATGTGGGGGCTGGGCGCGGCCTTGTTCCTGCTGCTGGCGCGGCGGCTGCGGCTGGCGCGTTGACGCCCATGCAGTCGGCCACGACCGCGACCACGTCCACGACCCCGGAGGCGCTCGAGCGCGGCGACCGGGTCGCCAACTTCGTGCTGGCCGACCTCAAGGGCGCGTTTCGCCTGTTCTACGACCTGACCCAGGGCGGGCCGGGGCTGGTGGCGCTGTGCGACGGCGCCGATCCCGCCGCGCAGACGCTGCTCGCGGGAATGAGCGCGCGGGCGGCCGCGCTCAAGGCGCTCGGCGCCGAGCTGTTCGCCGTCGTCGCGGGCGCGCCCGAGCGCGTCGCCGCGCTCGCCCGCGACGCCGCGGGCGGCGAGCCGCCCTTCCCCGTACTGGTCGACGCGGAGGCAAAGGTCAACCGCGTCTACCCGGTCGCGGGCGAGACGCGCGGGCTGAAGCTGGTGCTGATCGACCCCAACCAGCGCGCGCTGGCGGGCTTCGCGGGCGCGGCGCCGGAGGCCCTGATCGACGACGCCAGGGCCTGGCTCGAGCGGCACTGGCGCGCGGCCGCGCCGGTCGCGGGCGGGCGGCCGGCGCCGATCCTCCTGGTGCCCGACGCGTTCGATCCGGCGCTGTGCCGCGCGCTGATCGATGCCTGGCACGGCGACCACGCCGAGCTCGGCGTCTCGGGCAGCACCGACGCGCTGCTCTACGACCGCAAGAAGAGCCAGGACCACGTGGTGCGCGATCCCGACATGGCCAGGCGCATCAGCCGCACGCTCAACCGCCGCATCGCGCCCGAGGTGCTGAAGGCCTTCACGTTCAAGGGTCCCTACGGCTTCGACGGCCACATCGTGCTGGGCTACGACGCGGGGCGGCGCGACTTCTTCGGCCCGCATCGCGACAACATGTCGCCGCGCACGCGCCACCGCCGCTTCGCCATCTCGCTCAACCTCAACGACGACTTCGAGGGCGGCGAGCTGCGCTTCTCCGAGTACGGCGGCGCGCTCTACCGCATGGACGCCGGCATGGCCTGCGTCTTCTCCTGCTCGTTGCTGCACGAGGCCATGCCGGTCAGGAAAGGCCGCCGCTTCGTGCTGACGACATTCATGTGCGATCCGACGGGATCGCAGGGCGCGCGTTGATCCGCGCGCCAAACATTTGGTTTGGCGGCCGGATCAGCGGCCGACCAGGCGCGCGTTGATCCGCGCGCCGAACATTTGGTTTGGCGGCCGGATCAGCGGCCGACCAGGCGCGGCGGACAGGGAATGAGCGCCGCGCGGATCAGCTCGTCGCGACGCGCGAGCGGCCGACCAGCGGGATCGGCCCGTAGGGCAGCAGGTTCTCGGCGACGAAGGTGAAGTTGAACGACAGGTTGATCACGACGAAGGTCCGCCCGCCGCTCGACTCCTGCGTCACGTTCACCGCCACGAGGTTCGGATCGACGCCCGAGACGCGGGCGCGCGCGTAGTCGGTGATCTGGCTGGTGCTGGCGCCCGTGCTGACGAGGGCGTAGCGCGAGGCCTCGTCGGCGGCATGCTGCAGGCTGGTCCTGATCCAGCTCAGGCGGCCGAACTCGATGATGCCGAACAGCATCAGGAAGAACAGCGGCGCCACCAGCGCGAACTCGAGGGCGCTGACGCCGCCCTCGCACCGCCGGAGGCGCCCGAGGCTGCGGATGCCGGCCATCATCGCACGCGGATCTGCGCGCGGCCGGTCAAGGTCACGGGATTGTCGAGCCCGGGATAGGGGAAGATCCGCGTGTAGCTCGTGCTGACCTCGACCCGGTAGGAGATCGCGACGTCGCCGCCGGTCGCACAGGTGCCGCTGCAGCTGACCGACGCCCCGTCGCCGCACTGGCAGGCCTGGGTGACGGTCACCGTCACCTGCGACGGATCGAGGCTGGTCGCGGCCAGCGCCGCGCTTTCCGCGCCGGCCGTGTCGCCGGGGTTCGTCGCCAGCATCTGCATGCCCGAGCGCGCGGCGCTCTCGACCGAAAGCGCCGCGTAGGCCTGCATGCCGAAGTCGGTGGCACCCGCCGCCAGCAGCAGCAGCAGCGGCGCGATCACGGCGAACTCGATCAGGGCGTTGCCCTCGCGCGCCGGCCCGAACCGGCGCGCGAGGGAGAGGACGCGATGGAGGCCGGCCGGCGCCATGGCTACTGCACCAGCTTGCTCGCGGTGATCTGGATCGGCTTGACGCCCATCGCCGAGCAGCCGGAATTGTCGATCGCCGAGTTGCCGATGAAGGTGATCAGCCGCGCCACGATCTCGATGCAGGCGTTCGTGGTCGTGTCGGTGGTCCCGGACCACTGCACCTCGCTCTTGGGCGCGTAGATTGCGCCGTTCAGCACCTGCGTCGACCCGCCGTTGAGCTTCATGACGCCCGAGCTGCCCGCCTTGCGGTCCTGCACGATCAACAGGCCGGCGAAGGGATTGCCGGCGTCGCTCGGCGCCTGCAGCTTGACGTCCGCGCCGCCGTTGATGTCGGCGATGCCGATATCGTCCGCCGAGCCGGAGCTGGTGAGCACGAAGGTGACGCCGCTGGTGCCGGTGCAGCTGGGGCACTTGATGGTCGCCTGGCCGTTCACCTTGAGGTCGCCGCCGTCGATGTAGTAGGTGCCGGGCGACAGCGTGACGACCGCCTGGGCGCCGATGTCGAGTCCCTTGCAGTAGGTCCCGGGCGACAGCGTCGCGGCGCCCGAATTGACCTTCTTGTTCGTGAAGCTGCAAGAGCCCGGCGACGGGATGGTCAGGCTCGCATAGGGGTCGCTGAGCGCCCACATCTCGGTCATCGGCGGCGCAGCGAGATTGAGCGTGCTCGACCCGCCTTGGGTGTAGTTGCCGGCGGTCCACAGCGAGTGCGCGGACAGCGTGCTCGACCCGCCGATCGAGATGGCCGACGGGTCGACCGAGTTCGCGGCCACGACGCAGCCCTCCATGCCGATGGTCGCGTTGCCGCTGTTCTTCACCGCCGCGCTCGCGCTCGCATCGAGCGCCAGCACGCAGGCATCGCCGGTCATCTCGGCCATCGCCACGGAGGACGACGTGATCGTCGTGGCGCCGTCGCCGGTGCCGCCGGTCAGCGACAGCGGAATGATCTTCGGCTGCGTCGTGGTGATGATCACCTCGACCGCTGCGTTGTTGCCGGCATAGAGGCCCGACATGGGCGGCGAGTTGACCGTCACCGTGGTCGACGTCCCGTCGCTGAAGCCGTTGGCGGTGGCGGCGTTGCGCGCCGCCGTGGTGACGACGGCGCCGGTCTCGCCCCTGCCGCGCTCGATCGCGCCGGCCAGCGCCGCGGCGTCGGCCGCCGTCTGCTCGGCGCGCTTGATGCGATAGAGCAGGCCGGCCTCGAGGCCGAAGCCCACCAGCGCGATGACGAACGGCGCCGCCATCGAGACCGTCAGCATCACGCTGCCGGAACGGTCCTTGAAGAACCGGTCGAGGAAGGTGAGCGGCTTCGATCGGATACCCGGGGCCTGCAAATTCATGGTGTTTCTCCTCTTGCGCTGTCGTCCCAGCTCCCGAGCAACCACTTCATGTCCGTTTCCCGGACTTGAACACGAGACTATGGTCGCGGCGATTAATGCGATCTTTACAGTCGCTCGCGGTTTATCGTTATTTTCCAGATACTTGCCTGATACCGCCTCGCAACCGCGATGCGTCTATTGCGATGCGTCGGCCGCGCCAGCCCGCGCTCGCGCGCCTGCCCCGGGGCGTCGCCGGCCGCCCTAAGCGCCGGATGGGCGACCGCCTTTGCGGCGTCGGGCGGCGTGCCCGTCTTGGTCGACAAAATGATTGGCCCGCTGGCGCGCGCGGCCCGCGTGGATCGCGGCCGGGAACCCGAGCGCCGCAGCGTGCGGTTGGTGGCCGCGAATTCTTTCGGTCGGGCCGGCGTGGTCACTGTGAACGCGCGGCGGCGGCGGCGGCGGCGACCCCGGCGAAGGTGGCGAAGGAATCGACCGGCGCGCGCGACGATGTCGCGCGCGGCCGCCTCGGGCACGGGCGTGGCCAGGAAGGACCGGCAGGAAAAGCGCGTGGCGGCGGAAGCGGCGCATCATGCGGGCGATGGATGACTCAGATCAATGCGCGCGCGCGCGCCGCCGCGGAGGATCGCCGCATCGGCGCCGCGTTCCCCCACCGGCGCAGGCGAGGTGTCCCATGAAACTGTTCGTGATCGAGGCATATGGCGGCAAGGGCGCCGTCGACGGGCCGATCGGCCATTTCACGGTGCTGGCGGAGACGCTCGGCGAGGCGGTCGAGCTGATCCGCAGCAGCACGCATGGCGGAGGCTCCGACCGGCTCGAGGTGATCGAGGAGCGCGAGGAGGCCGACGACGTCGTGCCGCGCATCCTGCAGGAAGGCTCCGGCGCCTACATGAAGCCGACGCGGGAGCTGACCCGCCATTGAGGTCCGCGCGTCAGCGCGGTGGCGCGCGCTCGTAGACCCCGAAGCATTCGCGCTCGCGCCCGCGCACCACGCGCCGCCCGGCCAGCGGGCCGCGCGTCTCGGTGACGACCGTGCGCTGCGCCTCGCCGCCGCTATCGGCGTGGAAGTACAGCACGACCCAGTCCTCGACCTTGCCGAGCTCGTGGGCGCGCACGGTGTTCGAGTACAAGGCGGTGAACTCCCACGCGCCGCGGCGCGTGTGCAGGATCGGCAGCCAGGCCTCGCCCGCGGGATTGAGCCGCTTGGGCGCGATCTTGCGCAGCTCGCCCGCCTGCGCCCTGGCGCGGTATTCGCGGTCGACGTCGAGCAGCATCGCAACCGGCGGCTCGGCCGCGGGGGCGATCCGCGCCGGGCGGATGCGCGCCAGCATCTCGGCCAGCGCCGCGCGCAGCAGCCGCAGGCGCCGCGGGCCGATGCCCGGCACGGGCTTCGGCTCCGCCTCGTGCAGCGCGGCCTCGAGCTGCTCCAGCGTCTCGACGTGCAGGGTCTCGTGCAGGCGCTCGGCCAGGGCCGGGCCGACCCCGGGGATGGTGGAAAAGACGTCGCGCGGCTCGGCCGAGCCGCGCAGGCGCTCGAGGTAGATCCACCTTCCGGTGCGCGCGAGCTCGGCCAGCGCGGCGGCGATGCGCGGGCCGACGCCGGGGATCCGCTCCAGCGCTTCCACCCCGCCCGCGTCCAGCAGCGCGTGCAGGTCCGTGTCCAGGGCCGCGACCGCGTCCGCGGCCCGGCGATAGGCGGCGGCCCGGAAGGGATTTTCGTCCTGGTGCGCCAGCAGCGCCGCGGCGTCGCGCAGACGCTCGGCGGCCAGCCGGTTGAAGGCCGAGGCCCCCGCCGGCGCCGCGCCCCCGACCTCGCCGGGAGCATCCGGCGCCGCGGCGGTACGGTTGCCAGCGCCGACCACGGCCATGCGACTCCTGCAAGCCCGCCGATCCATTTCGTGCGCGCCGGATCGTTCGCGCGATGCGCCAGCATACCAAGCGCGTTGCGTTGTTGCTTGACCTGGATCAAAGACCGCCCGGCAGACCCGCCGCCATCGTCGCGGCCGTCTCGTCGACGACCGGAGCCCACGATGCGCATCGATGTCGAATCCACGCGCGACGCAAGCGGCGGCGAGGTCCCGATCCGGCTGGCCCTCGGCGGTCGGCGAATCGGCGTGGCCGAGATTGTCGACTGCTGGCCCGGTCCCGACTATCGCTACTTCAAGATCAAGGGCGAGGACTCGGCGCTCTACATCCTCCGTCACGACGAGATCCGCGGGACCTGGGACCTGACGATGTTCCAGCGATCGCCGCCATGACCGTGCCGGACCGGAACCGGCGGCGCCAGGCGCGCGTTGATCCGCGCGCCCGACACCTAGCGCTGTTCCTACGACGGCGACGAGGCCGCTTGATCTGAGTCAAAGGGTCGGCGCGACGCGTGCGTTAGCCTGCGACGGCCGGCCCACGGCAATGAGGCCGGCGGACCCGGAGTGCCGCTCACGACCATGGCGACGTTCATCCATCCGCGGCTCGTCAACGACGTCTTCGGCGACCCGGGCGTCTATGCCGAGCTCATGTTCGAGCGGCGCGCCCTGCTGCTCGATCTGGGCGATCTCGCACCCTTGAGCGCCAGCGCGCTTCTGAAGGTGAGCCACGTCTTCATCAGCCACGCCCATGCCGACCATTTCTCCGGCTTCGACCGGCTGCTGCGCCTTTGCCTCGGACGCGACAAGACCGTCGCGCTGTTCGGGCCGCCCGGACTCGCCGACCGGGTCGGCCACAAGCTCGCCGGCTATTCCTGGAACCTCGTGCACAACTACGAGGCCGAGCTCGTCTTCGCGGTAACCGAGATCCATCCGGGCGCGCAGACGACCGCGGCGCGCTACCGCTCGAGCACCGGCTTCCAGCGCGAGCCGGCGCCGCAGGGCGCCGCCGAGGCCGGCATCGTGTGGGACGAGCCGGCGCTGCGCGTGCGCGCCGTGGCGCTGGATCACCAGATCCCCTCGATGGCCTACGCGATCGAGGAAAAGGCGCATGTCAACATCTGGAAGAACCGCCTGGCGGAGCGCGGCTGGCCGGTCGGCCCGTGGCTGGCCGAGCTCAAGCGCGCGACGCTCGCCGGCCTGCCGGACGACACGCCGTTCCGCATCTGGTGGCGCGAGCAGGGAGAGCCGCGCGAGACGCAGGTGCCGCTCGGCACGCTCAAGGCCGAGGTGCTCAACATCGTGCCCGGGCGCAAGATTGCCTACGTGGTCGACGCGGTCTTTCACGAAGCCAACGCGCAGCGCATCGCCGGGCTCGCCGCGGGCGCCGACATTCTCTTCATCGAGTCGCCGTTCCTCGACGCCGACGCGGCGATCGCGGCGCGCAAGCATCACCTGACCGCGCGCCAGGCCGGGCTGCTGGCCCGGCGCGCCGGCGCCAAGGAGCTCGTCACCTTCCACTATTCGCCGCGCTATCTCGGCCGCGCCGACGAGCTGCGGCGGGAAGCCCGGATCGCGTTCGCGCAAGGCGCCGTGCCCGACCACCCGATGCGGCAGGTGTCATGACGGCGCGCTTGCGGCTCGTGCTGCGCCTGGTGGCGCTGGCGCTGCTGCTGCCCGCCGGCGCGCCGGCGCGCGCCGACGCCTTCCCGCCGCCCTCCGTCGTCGCGGCCGAGATCCGCGGCCAGGTCGATGGCGCCGCCGCGCGCGGCGTCGCCGGCGAGCCGGTGATGGCCGACGCGCTGCGTCGCGTCTACGAGCTGGCGCAGCACGAGGCGCTTTGGCACGCGCGCCCCGAGGCGGAAGCGGACGCCCGCGAGATCGAGGCGCGGCTTCGCGCCGCCGGCGATCACGGGCTCGATACCGGCGATCTGCACCTGCCCGCGCTCGCGCGCCTGCAAGGCGCCGGCGACGCAAGGGCGCTGGCCGAGCGCGACGTGCTGCTGACCGACGCGCTGTTGCGCCATGCCGTCAAGCTGCGCCAGGGCAGCGTGCCGGAAGACGCGTTCGGCCAGGGCTGGTCGATCGAGGCCGACGACTTCCTGCCGGCGGACGGGCTGATCCAGGCGGTCCGCGAGCGGTCGGTCGCTTCCTGGCTCGACGCGCTCGAGCCGGCCGATCCGCAGTACCGCCGTCTCATCGGTGCGCTGCGCCACTATCGCGGCATCGCGGCACTCGGCGGCTGGCCCATCGTCCCGGGCGACGAGGAGCTGAAGCTCGACGGCGACGACCCGCGCCTGCCGGTGCTGCGCGAGCGCCTCGGGGCGGAAGGCGACCTGCCGGACGGCGCGCGCGACGCGCCGGCCCTCCTCGCCGCCGTGCAACGGTTCCAGGCGCGCCACGGTCTCGATCCCGACGGGCGGATCGGCGCCGCGACGCTGGCGGCGCTGCACGTGACGGCCGACCATCGCGCCGCCCAGATCGCCGCCAATCTCGAGCGTTGGCGCCGCCTGCCGCGCCGCGCGGACGACGTGTATGTCGAGGTCAACGTCGCCGACGCCACGCTCACGCTGGTCGAGCACGGCGTACCCGTGCTCACGACGCGCGTCATCGTCGGCGACGTGCGGCACCGCACGCCCGTGCTCGCGGCAACCATCACCGGGATCACGCTCAACCCGTTCTGGAACGTGCCCCGGTCGATCGCGACGCGCGAGATGCTGCCGCGCCTGCGCCGCGACCCGGCGTATCTCGCCGCCAACCAGATCGCCATCATCGAGCGGCCGGACGACCCCTTCGGCAAAGGCGTCGACTGGCGCAGCTTGTCGGCGGCGGGATTTCCCTACCGGCTGCGCCAGTTCCCCGGAGCGAAGAATTCGCTCGGCCGCATCAAGTTCGAAATGCCCAATGCGCTCGACGTGTACCTGCACGACACGCCCGGCAAGGCGCTGTTCCGGCGTCAGCAACGCGCCTTCAGCCACGGGTGCGTGCGCGTCGAGCACGCCCCCGCGCTCGCGCTTCGCCTGCTCGAACGGCCCGACTGGGACCGGGCGGCGCTCGACGCGGCCGTCGCCACCGGCGAGAACCGGCGCTTGACGCTTTCCCGCCCCGTGCCGGTCTATCTGCTCTATTGGACCGCATTGGTCGACGACGCCGGCCGGGCGAGCTTCCGCCCCGACCTCTACGGACGCGATTTCCCCCTGATCCGCGCCCTGCGCTTCCACGCCCCCGGGCCGGCGGCCGCCACGGCAGAGGCGCTGCCGGCCGGCCATGGCCGGTACGACCTGCTCAATTGAGGCTGGCGCGGCGCGCCCCGCGCCGCTATTTTGGCCTTAGCCAGGGGCAACGACATCCAGGGGACTGCGTGAGCGGAAGGGCAGAGGGTGCGGCGCGCGGCGCGCCGGCGACGCGACGGCGATTTCTCCTCATGACGGCCTCCGCGGGGTTGGCCGCGCCGGTATTGATTTCGGGCAAGGCCGAGGCGGCCCAGACGCGCTCCGTATCGTTCGAGAGCCTGCACACCGGCGAGCGGCTGCGAACGGTCTATTGGGCCGATGGCGACTACGTGCCCGGCGCGCTCAGCCGCGTCGATTGGGTCCTGCGCGACCACCGCAGCAACCTGTCGCATCCGATCGATCCGCGATTGCTCGACCTGCTCGACCGGCTGCGCCGCGCGCTCGACACGCACGAGCCCTACCAGGTCATCTCCGGCTACCGCTCGCCCGCGACGAACAGCATGCTGGCGTCCGCGAGCACGGGCGTGGCGCGCAACAGCCTGCACACGCGCGGCGTCGCGATCGACATTCGCGTCCCGGGCGTGTCGCTCGCCCGGCTACGCGACGCCGCCAGGAGTCTCGCGGCCGGCGGCGTCGGCTACTACGCGCGCTCCGACTTCGTCCACGTCGATATCGGCCGCGTGCGCGCCTGGTGAGGTGCCGAAGGCGGACGTGACCGCGCGGTCACGTCACGGCTGGCGCGTCGTGTCCTTGTTTTCCTGAACCAGCGAATGATCGCGGTTGGCGGTCGCCTCGAACCAGGCGGCAACGGCCGCGGCCAGCAGGACCAACAGCGCGATCGATGTCGAACCGCGCAAGAGCCGAGATGACGCTGATCGGCATCCCGTTCCGCCCCTCGCCGATCGGGGCTTCGAGAAATTCGTTGTACTCGGAATGCATGAGCGAATATTGCGCCGGCAGGGCCATGACGTGCTCGCTTGTCTCGGGGAATGCCGTGCACCATAGCACTTTGCATGCCTTCCCGCCGGACAATCGCTCCCGCCGCGGCGAATGACGCAAACGTGTTCGCCAGGGGCGCCGCGGAGCGCGGTCGCGGCAGGCCGCCTTTGCGCGGACCGCCGCGACCGTGCCTTCAGGGCCTGGCTTCGAGCACCATGTTGAAGGGCGTCTCGGCGGCGCGGCGCACGCGCGTGAAGCCGCCCTGGCGGCAAACCTCGGCCAGGCGCTTCTCGCCCGCCTGGGCGCCGAGCGCGGCGCCCACGTCCTGGTTCAGCGACGCCGGCACGCACACGCTGGTCGAGAAGGCGTAGTACACGCGCCCGACCGGGTTGAGGTTGTCCGTCAGCGTGTCGCCGGCCATCGGCTCGACCAGCATCAGCGCGCCGTCGGGCTTCAGTGCCTTGCGCGCGCGGGCTGCCGCGCCGACCGGGTCGCCCATGTCGTGCAGCGCGTCGAACATGGTGACGAGGTCGAAGCCGCTGCCGGCGAAGTCCTGCGCGCGCGCGGCCTCGAAGCGCACGTTGGCGAGCTTGCCGCCGGCATGGGACCGCGCGTGTTCGCGCGCGCGCGCGACCGACGCCTCGTGGAAGTCGATGCCGACGAACTCGGACTTCGGGAACGCCGCCGCCATGATGATGGTGGAAGCGCCGTGGCCGCAGCCGACATCGGCCACCTTGGCGCCGCGCTCGAGCTTGGCCACCATGCCGTCGAGCGCCGGCAGCCATTCGCCCACCAGATTGGCCTTGTAGCCCGGCCGGAAGAAGCGCTCGACGCCGCAGAACAGGCAGTTGCAGCGCTCGCCCCAGCCGACGCCCTTGCCGGTCTTGAAGGCCTCGGCAAGCTTGGGCTCGTCGGCGAACACCGCCGCGAGCGAATGGAAGCCGCCGGTCATCAGAAACGGGCTCTCCTCGTCGGCGAAGACGGCCGCCTGCTCGGGCGACAGCGAGAACTTCCCGGTGTGCTTGTCCAGGGTCACGAAGCCGGAGGCGGCCTGCGACGCCAGCCACTCGCGCACCAGCCGCTCATGCGCGCCGGTGCGCCGGGCGAGCTCCGCCGGCGTGAGCGCCGTGCCGGCGGCAAGCGCGCGAAAGAGCCCGAGCTTGTCGCCGATGAGCACCAGCGCCGCGTTCGCCGCGGCGCCCAGCTCGTTCACCATCGTCCCGAGCAGCGGCTCGAGCTTCGTCATGTCCAGATTCATGGCTGTATCCTCTCGATTGTCCGGTTTGCGGCGCGGCAGCGCCGCGCTGGCCCGGGGACATAAGGCTGGAGGCGAACGGGCGTGAGAGGCAGAATGGCCGCCATGGAGCCAATCGAGCCAAGGCCCGGCCATCCATGACCAGGCGCCCCCTTCACGTCAGCGTCATCGTGTTCCCCGAATGCGATCCGTCGATCATCTACGGCGTGTACGACACGCTTTGGGCCGCGGGCCGGCTGTCGAGCGCGATCAGCGGCGGGGCGCGCGGAACGCCGCTCTTCGAGCCGCGGGTCGTCGCGGCCGATGCCGGACCGTTGCTGCTGGTGACCGGCGTCAGCGTCGTCCCGCAGGACCGCATCGCCGACGTCGCCCGTACCGATATCGTCTTCGTGCCGAACGTGCTGGTCGAGGCGAGCGCCGACCTGCGCGCGCTCGACCGGCGGCTGCTCGACTGGATCAGGGACCGATATCGCGGCGGCGCACAGCTCTACGCCGCCTGCGGCGGATCGCTCGTCCTGGCCGAGGCCGGGCTGCTCGACGGCCACGAGGCGACCACGCATTGGGGCTACGCGCCGCTGTTCCGCCGGCTCTACCCCAAGGTCGTTCTGCACGAGGACCGCATCCTGGTGCAGAGCGGTCCCGGCCACGACATCGTCTGCTCCGGCGGCGCCTCGTCCTGGCAGGACCTCGCGCTCCTGCTCATCGCCAGGCACGGCGGCACGGAAGAGGCGATCCGGATCTCGAAGCTGTTCCTCTACCAGTGGCACCGCGAGGGACAGCTTCCCTTCGCCTCGATGATCCAGAACGTCGATCACGGCGACGCCGCGATCCTGCGCTGCCAGACCTGGCTCGCCGACAACTACCACCGCGCGGACATCGTCGCCGCGCTGGTCGGCTATTCCGGCTTGCCCAAGCGCACCTTCGACCGCCGCTTCCGGCAGGCGACCGGCTATGCGCCGCTGGCCTATGTGCAGGCGCTGCGCATCGAGGAGGCCAAGCAGATGCTGGAGACCGGCCCGGCGCCGGTCGAAGAGGTCGCGCGCGAGGTCGGCTATGCCGACACGGCCTCGTTCCGCCGCCTGTTCCGCCGGCTGGCCGGGATGACGCCGGGCGACTACCGGCGCAAGTTCCAGCTGCCGAAGTTCGTCGGGCGCGCCGTGGCGCAAGGACGCGAGGCACGACCGCCCGCCCCTGCGGCGCCGGGCAAGGGCGCCACGTCCAGCCAGCCGGTCAGGGCGCGCGAACCTTGAGGCCGCGCCGGACCGGCCGCCCTAGTCGCAGAAATAGCTGGTGTTGAAGTGAAAGCAGTTGCGGCCGCTATAGGTGCTGGGCGCGTCCTGCTGGCCCAGGCGCGACTGGGTGTCGCCGAGGCGGCGGATGCGGTCGTCCACGCCGAAGATGCGCGTGTTGTCGACCTGGTACTGGGTCGGGCCGGAGCGGCCGATGCTCGTCACCGCCGGCTTGCCGTCGGCGGCCTGGGCGGCGCTCGGCTGGGCCGCCTGCGCCGGGTCGTACTGGGTGCCGTCCTTGCAGTAGGTCGTGCCGCCGATGGTCTGGCATTGCGGCTCCGGCTGGGCCTGCTGGCCCGGCTGCGCCTGCTGGGCGCCCGCCGGCGCGGCCGCGAGCGTCAGCAGTACCGCCGCCGCCAGGGCCAGGCTCGTCCTTGCCATACCGCGCATCGACTACCGTCCGTTCCGGGCCGCGACTTCTGGTGGAAATATATAGACGCCGGCCGGGGGCGACTCAAGGAGTCCGGCCACAGCGCTCGCGTGACGGTGCAGGGGCGCCACAGTCCCTGGTTCCCGGGCCGGTTCGCCCGGGTCGGTTACGCCAGCCACGCGTCCTGGTAGGATATCGCCGTGCACACCACGCCCATTCCCGACGCCGGCGCGCCCGGCGAAGTTGCCGCCGCCGCCCGGCGCGGGTCCCAAGACAGCCGGCGCGCGACGGCGCGCGGCCGGACGATCCGCCGCCTGCCGGAGACGCTGGTCAACCGCATCGCCGCCGGCGAGGTGATCGAGCGCCCGGCCGCGGCGGTCAAGGAACTGGTCGAGAACGCGATCGATGCCGGCGCCACGAGGATCGACGTGGCCCTGCGCGACGGCGGCGTCAGCCTGATCACGGTCCTGGACGACGGCCAGGGCATGGCCCGCGAGGAACTGGTCCTGGCGATCGAGCGCCATGCCACGTCGAAGCTGCCGGAGGACGACCTGAGCCAGATCGACACGCTGGGCTTCCGCGGCGAGGCCCTGCCGTCGATCGGCGCCGTCAGCCGCCTCGCCATCACGAGCCGCCCGCGCGGACAGGAGCAGGCCTGGCGCATCGAGGTGATCGGCGGCCGGGTGGCCGAGCCGGTGCCGGCCGGCCTCAACCCCGGCACCCAGGTGGCGGTGCGCGACCTGTTCTTCGCCACGCCGGCACGGCTCAAGTTCCTGAAGGAGCCGCGCACCGAGCTCGCGCACGCGGTCGACGCGGTCGAGCGGCTGGCCATGGCGCACCCGGCCATCGCCTTCTCCATCGCCGAGGAGGGCCGCCCGGCGCGCCGTTATGCCGCGGCCGCGGGCGACCTGTTCGACGCCCGGCTCAGCCGGCTCTCCGCCATCCTCGGCCGCGACTTTGCCGCCAACGCGCTCAAGATCGAGGCCGAGCGCGCGGGCATGCGGCTCCTGGGCCATGCCGGCGTGCCGACCTTCAACCGGGCCACGGCGCAGCAGCAGTACCTCTTCGTCAACGGAAGGCCGGTGCGCGACCGGCTGCTCGGCGGCGCGGTGCGCGCCGCCTACCAGGACTTCCTGGCGCGCGACCGCCATCCGGTCGTGGCGCTGTTCCTCGAGATCGACCCGCGCATGGTCGACGTCAACGTGCATCCGGCCAAGGCCGAGGTGCGTTTCCGCGACTCGGGCGTGGTGCGCGGCCTGATCGTCGGCGCCCTGCGCCAGGCGCTGATGGCGGCCGGCCACCAGGCATCGACCACCGTCGCCGGCCAGGCGCTGAACGCGTTCCGCCCCGGCGGCCCGATCGGCGGCGCAGCCGTCATGCACGCCTCCGGCGCGCTGCGCGAGGAGCTCGCCCAATGGCAGGGACCGCCCGGCGCGCCGGGGTCGGCCCCCGCGCTCCCGGGCCTCGGAACGGTGCCCGCGGCCAACGTGGCGGCGCCGGCCGCCGACGAGCGCATGCTCGCCTTCCCCCTGGGCGCCGCACGCGCGCAGCTGCACGGCACGTACATCCTGGCGCAGACGGCGGACGGCATCGTCATCGTCGACCAGCACGCGGCGCACGAGCGCCTGGTCTACGAGCGCATGAAGCGGGCGCTCGCCGAATCGGGCGTGGCGCGCCAGGTGCTGCTCATCCCCGAGGTGGTCGAGCTGGGCGAGGCGGCGGCCGAACGCCTGCTCGCGCGGCTCGGCGAGTTGAAGGAGCTCGGCCTCGTCATCGACCGCTTCGGCCGCGGCGCCGTCGCCGTGCGCGAGGTGCCGGCGCTGCTCGGCAAGGTCGACGTGAAGGGCCTGGTGCGCGACCTCGCCGAGGAGATCGCCGAGCTCGACGGCCACCTGGCGCTGAAGGAGAAGCTCGAGGAGGTATGCGGCACGATGGCCTGCCACGGCAGCGTGCGCGCCGGCCGGGCGCTCAACGCCGAGGAGATGAACGCGCTGCTGCGGCAGATGGAAGCGACGCCGCATTCCGGCCAGTGCAACCACGGCCGCCCGACCTACGTCGCGTTGAAGCTCGCCGACATCGAGCGCCTGTTCGGCCGGCGCTAGAACCGACCGCCCGCCGATTCCCGCAATTCGCGCAACATTTCGTTTGGAACGCCGAATCCCGTCGTGTACTATATTTAGAAGTGGCACGTAGGCTTGCCTACGACATGTCGTCGATGCCTCGGGGGAGGCTCAAGCGGCATAAGGCTGGCGGGGTTCGGTAAGAAAATGACTCTGAGACTGCACACGATCATCGAAAGCGATGGCAGCCTGATGGCGCGGCGGCCCAAGACCAAGTACCAGGCCGCCACGGTGATGAGCATCTACCTGCCCGAGCACCTGGCGGCGGCGCTCGACGAGTTCCGCCGTCCGCATGGGCTGACCCGCAGCGAGGCGATCACCGCCATCCTGCGCGGCTTCTTCCCGCAGGAATCCGAGGCGGCCTGATCGCGGAAGGCGGCGGACCGGGATCCGACGGGAGGAGACTCCTCTTTCATCCGATGCCCGATCCCTGATACCAGTCATCCGATGAGCAAGCCCAAGGTGAACTGGCGCGGCTCCTTCGCCGTGATCGTGACGCCGTTCCAGAAGAACGGCGCGATCGACGAGAAGGGCTACCGCAAGGTGGTCGAGTTCGTGATCAAGGCAGGCTGCAGCGGCGTGATCGCCGCCGGCAGCACCGGCGAGTTCTTCCTCATGTCGGACGAGGAGCGCGGCCGCGTGTTCGACCTGGCGGTCGACCAGGCCAAGGGCCGCGTGCCGGTGGTGGGCTGCCCCGCCGCCATCCGCACCGAGGAGGTCGTCCGGCTGACGCGGCGCGCCGCCGAGGCCGGCTGCCAGGGCGTGATGGTGCTGCCGCCGCTCTACATCAAGCTGACCGAGCGCGAGGTGAAGGAGTTCTATCGCCGGGTCTCGGGCGAAGGCGGGCTGCCGATCATGCTGTACAACAGCCCGCGCTACGTGAACAACCCGCTCTACGCGCCGCTGGTGGCCGAGCTGATGGAGATCGAGAACGTCGTCGCCATCAAGGACTCGACCTGGGACATCTATACCTGCGGCGAGCTGTTGCGGCAGTGCCCGGGGCTCACGGTGTTCGTCGGGCTCGAGGACCTGGTCGTCCCCGCCGTCGCGATCGGCGCGCACGGGGTCGTCGCTATGCTGCCGCAGGTGCTGGGCCGCACCGCGGTCAGGCTCTACGAGGCCGCCGCCGCGGGCCGCGTCGCCGAGGCGCGCAGGCTCCATTTCACCATGCTGCGCGCCTACGACATCCTGAAGGTCGGCAGCGCCTATATCGGCATCAAGGAGGCGATGAACCTCCTCGGCCTGCCGGGCGGCCACAGCCGCCCGCCCATGCTGCCCTTCACGCGCGAGCAGCGCGCCGCGGTGCGCTCGATCCTGGAAGAGCTGGAACTGCTGTAGAAGCCGTCGCCTATTGCAGCGCGCCGACGTCGCGGTAGTAGCGCTCGGCGCCGGGATGCAGCGGCACGGCAAGACCGCTCAGCGCCGTCTCCATCTTGATCTGGCGGCCCTTCGGGTGGCTTTTCTCGAGCGCCTGCTGCGTCTGCGGCGTCCACATCACCGCGGTGATGTCGCGCACCAGCGCCTCGGGCACGTTGGCCGAGACCAGCCACTGCGCGCCGACCGCCAGGGTCTCGGTGCGGCCGACGCCCTTGTAGGTGCCGACCGGCACGATGTCGGCCGAGAAGAACTTGTAGCGGGCCCGCAGCCGCTTCGCCGCCTCGCCGACGATGGGCACCAGGTCGATCGCCACGGCATTGGCCAGCTCGGTCACCGCCGGCGCGGGATAGCCGGCGAAGAAGAAGAAGGCGTCGAGCGTCCCGTCCTTCATGCGCTGCACCGCCTGGTCCGAGGGGATGTGCTGCGCCTTGAGGTCGGATTCGCGCAGGCCATAGGCATCGAGGATCAGCTGCGCCGAGGCGAAGGTGCCCGAGCCGATCTCGTCGAGCGAAACGGCGCGCCCGCGCAGGTCGCGCACCGTGGCGACGCTGGCGCCCTTGCGCACGACAACATGGACGTGCTCGGGGTAGAGATTGGCGATCGCGCGCAGCGAGGTCAGCGCCGGCTTGCCGCGGAACGGGCCGGTGCCGGTGTAGGCGGCATAGGCGATGTCGGCCTGCGCGAAGCCCGAATCGACCGCGCCCGAGGCGATCGCCTGCACGTTGGCGACCGAGCCGTGCGAGGACTGCGCCGAGGCGAGCAGGCCGGGCACGCCGCAGCTGCCGCCCTTGTCGCAGGGACGCGAGCCGGGCGGGTTCGAGATGGCGAGCGCCAGCGCGCTGCCGATCGGATAGTAGACGCCGCCCAGGCTGCCGGTGGCGATGCGGAAGAAGCGGGGGTCCTTGTTGCTGTTCTGCGCCAGGAACGCGGCCGCCCCGGGCTTGGGGCCGGCCGAGGCCGCGAGGCCGAGGGCCCCGGCGGCGCGCAACAGTGAACGGCGTGACAGGTGCATCTGCGGCGAATCCTCGCCCCCGCCGTCGGTTCCGACCGTCGGCAACGTCCCCCGACACCAGACAGACGACACCATACAAACGTCCGTTCCGGCGGGACAATTCAAATCGCCGAAAAATATGGCGCCGCGACGGCAAACTTAGCCGCGGCGACGAATTCGCCCAATCTTGTCCGGCGCGCGCTTTGCCCCTATGACGGCACGGCTCGCCTGACGCCCGACCGACCGAGGTGCCCAGCCCATGTCATCCGCCCCCGGCTTCGCTTCCTCCAGCTTCGCGGCCGACATCGCCCGCCAGGCGGCCCGCATCCTGATCGAGGTCCGGGCGGTCAATCTCAGGCCCGAGGAGCCCTTCATCTTCACCTCGGGCCGCGCCAGCCCGGTCTATGTCGACTGCCGGCGGCTGGTCTCCTTCCCGCGCGCGCGCAAGCGGCTGATGCGGCTGGGGGCCGAGACCCTGGCCCGCGCCGCCGGCGTCGAGGCGTTCGACTACGTGGCGGGCGGCGAGACCGCCGGCATCCCGTTCGCCGCGTGGCTGTCGGACGAGCTGATGCTGCCGATGCTCTATGTGCGCAAGAAGCCGAAGGGCTTCGGCCGCAACGCCCAGATCGAGGGCGACTTCCCGCCCGGGGCGCGCGTCCTCCTGGTCGAGGACCTGGCGACCGACGGCGGCAGCAAGCTCGTCTTCGTCAACGCGCTCAGGGCCGCCGAGGCCAAGGTCGCGCATGCCTTCGTCGTCTTCCACTACGGCATCTTCCCCGAAGGCATCGCCCGGCTGACGAAGGAAGGCGTCACGCTGCACGCGCTGGCGACCTGGGCCGACGTGGTCGACGCCGCCGAAAGCGACGGACTGCTGGCGAAGGAGGCCATCGCCGAGATCCGCGCCTATCTGAAGGATCCCGACGGCTGGTCCCTCGCCCATGGCGGCAAGGTGCCGGCCGAGGCCTGAAGCCCGCGCGCCGGGCCCGCTCAGGACAGCGCCCGCAGGTCCTTGCGCAGGCCCTCGGGGTCGGCGCGCGGCAGCAGGCGCTCGACCTCCTTGTGGGTCTCCTTCCAGATCGGCAGCGCCTTCACCAGCAGCGCCTTGCCGGCGGGCAGCAGCAGCAGACGGCGGCTGCGCTTGTCCGCGGGGTCGACCGTCACCTTGAGCAGCCCGCGCCGCTCCAGCGGCTTGACGTTGGCGGTGAGCGTGGTGCGGTCCATCGCCAGCAGGGACGACACCTGGCCGATGCTCGGCGGCTCCGGCCGGTTGAGCGACATCAGCAGGGAAAACTGGCCGTTGGTCAGGCCCAACGGGCGCAGCGCCTCGTCGAAGCGCCGTGCCACCGCCCGCGCCGCCCGCTGCACATGCAGACACAGACACGTGTCGCGAACCATCCGGGTGATCTCCACCGGGAGATCATCGCGCCTTGACATCGACGCATTAGCGTTGATATCAACGTAATTGTCAAGCGACAGCGCGTCGCAGGCGGAATGCCGGCGCCGGCATCGCACAGGACGTGACCCCTACTCGACGACAGGAGACGCCGATGGCCGCTCAAGCCAAGGACAATTCGCCCCGCTTCCATACCCTGACGCCGCACATCGCGGTGCGCGGCGCCGCGGAAGCGATCGCGTTCTACAAGAAGGCGTTCGGCGCCGAAGAGATGCTGCGCCTGCCGATGCCCGGCGATCCGGCCCGGCTGATGCATGCGTGCCTCGGCATCGGCGATTCGCACCTGATGCTGGCCGACGAGTTCCCCGGCTGCAGCGCGGGCCCGGCGACCCTCGGCGGATCGCCGGTGACGATCCACCTCAACGTGCCCGACGTCGACGCCACGATGGCGAAGGCGGTCGCTGCCGGCGCCAAGGTGACCATGCCGGCCATGGACATGTTCTGGGGCGACCGCTATGGCCAGCTGGTCGATCCGTTCGGCCACAAGTGGTCGGTCGCCACGCATGTGCGCGACGTGTCGCCGGAAGAGCTCGCCAAGGGCGCGGCCGAGGCGATGGCCGCGCACGCCGCGCAGCAGAAGCAGTCCGCGGCGGAATAGCCCCGCGCGATCACGCCCCTTCCCCCTCCCGGCGCCGGCCGGGCGGGGATCGAGGAGACGGCGAGCGATGCAGAAGATCGCCCCTTGCCTGTGGTTCGACGGCAAGGCCGAGGAGGCCGCGAACTTCTACGTGTCCATCTTCAGGGACGCGAAGGTCGGCGATGTCATGCGCTTCGGCGAGGCCGGCCCGGGACCGAAGGGGTCGGTGCTGTCGGTGACGTTTCAGCTCGAGGGCCAGGAGTTCATCGCGCTGAACGGCGGCCCGCAGTTCGCCTTCACGCCCGCGATCTCGCTGTTCGTCAAATGCGAGACGCAGGACGAGGTCGACGATCTGTGGCGCCGGCTGTCCGAGGGCGGCCAGACGCAGCGCTGCGCCTGGCTCACCGACAAGTACGGCGTGTCCTGGCAGATCGTGCCCACGGTGCTGGGCCGGATGCTCGCGGACCGGAACCCGGCGCGGTCGAAGCGGGTCATGGAAGCGATGCTGGCGATGGACAAGATCGACATCGCCGCCCTCGAGCGGGCCTATGACCGGCCGTAGCCGGCGGAGTCGCGCCGGCGTGATCTCCGTCACAGCGCGCCCCGCCGCCTTCCGCTAGCACACCGACGCGATTGCCGCCGGTCATTGCCGGTGGCAGTCTCGCTCGTTCGCGCGAAATCGATGGAGGCTACATGCGCGCGGTTGGGTGGCGATTGCTGCTGGCGTGGTGCCTGGCCGCTTCCGCGGCTGCGCCCGAGACGCGCGCGCAGACGCAGCCCGAGCCGCGCATCGCGCTGGTCGTCGGCAATGCGAACTATGCCGACCAGAAGCTCAGGAACCCGGCCAACGACGCCAAGGCGATGGCGGCGAGCCTCAGGCGCCTCGGCTTCACGGTGATCGAGCGCATCGACGCCGGCAAGAAGGCGATGGAGGATGCGGCGCTCGAGTTCGGCGAGAAGCTGAAGGCCGGCGGCGTCGGCCTGTTCTACTACGCCGGCCACGGCGTGCAGACGCGCGGCCGCAACTACCTGGTGCCGGTCGACGCGGCGATCACGTCCGAAGCCTCGGTCCGGGTGCAGGCGTTCGACGTGGGCCTCGTGCTCGACCTCATGACCGACTCGCGCAACCGCGCCAACGTCGTGATCCTGGACGCCTGCCGCAACAACCCGTTCCGCGGCGTGATGCGCGGCGCCTCGCCCGGCCTGGCGGCGATCGACGCGGCGCGCGGCACGCTGATCGCCTATTCGACCGCGCCCGGCGCGGTGGCGGTGGACGGCGACGGGACCAACAGCCCGTATACCGCCGCGCTGGTCAAGGCGCTGGCCGAGCCGGGCATGAAGGCCGAGGATCTGTTCAAGCGCGTGCGCAGCCGCGTGGTCGAGGTGACGCAGGGCGCCCAGACGCCGTGGGAGTCCTCGTCGCTGACCGGCGACCTCGTCCTCAACCTGACCATCAACGTCACGCCGCAGGCGGCGAGCGCCGCCGCGCCGGGCGGCGCGCGCGACGCGGTCGAGGTGGCGTTCTGGCAGAGCATCGCCGACAGCAAGGACCCGCAGGACTATCGCGACTACCTGGCGCAGTTCCCCAACGGCGCCTTCGTCCCGCTCGCCCGGCGCCGCGCCGAGAGCCTGGGCGGCGCGCAGCAGGCGGCCCTGCCATCAGCGACGGCGCCGGCGACGGCGGCGGAGAAGCCGCCGCTCGAGCCGCTCGACAAGGAGCTGGTCGCGACGCAGAACGCCCGCGTGCGCGAGGCGCCGGGCCTGAGCGGCAAGCAGATCGCCAGCCTCGCGGCCGGCCAGAGCGTCAAGGCGCTGGGCAAGGTCAAGGACCAGAGCTGGTTCCTGGTCGAGCGCGCCGACGGCACGACGGGCTACGTGTCCGCTTCGCTGCTGGAGGACGCCGCCGCCTGGCGCGCGCGGACGGAGGAGGCCGAGCGCCGGCGGCAGCAAGCCGCGGCGACGCCTGCCGCGCCGCCGGCGCCCGCCCCGGCGCCCGT
>JAKLKW010000201.1 GCA_023150455.1 Alphaproteobacteria bacterium
ATCGGCGGCGGCACCACGGTGCGGCCGGAGGGCGGGCGCGCGGGGCTTGGCGGCGAGCGGCCGACCCAGCTTCCCGGCGGCGCGGGCGGCTTGGGCGGGCGCCAGGATTTAGGTCGCGGCGACCGGCCGACGCAGCTGCCCGCCGGCGGCGGCCGCTTCGAGGGCGGCCGGCAGGGCGGCTTCGGCGGCGGCGAGCGCCCCGGCTATCCCTCGCAGCGCGCCGGCAGCTTCGGCGGCGGCGGGCAGCGCATGGACGGGTTCAGCTACGGCTCGGGCCGCAGCGCGCATATCGCGGGCAATCGCGGCGCCTACAGCCGCAATCCCGGCGGCGGCGGCCGCCAGTTCAGCGGCGGCGGCCGCGTCGGACGGCGCTAGGCGGGAGGACGGACATGTCGATGCGATCAACCACCACCCTCCGTCGCGCCGGCTTCTGCGCGGCGTTCGTCGGCGCGTTGCTGATGGCGAACGGCGCGGCGGCGCAGACCTCCTTCGCCACGCCGGACGCGGCGGCCGCGGCACTCAAGGCCGCGACGGCACGCTTCGACCAGGCGGCGCTCGGTGCCCTGTTCGGCCCGGAGTTCGACCGCATCAAGTCGGCGGACACGGCCCAGCTGCAGGGCAACGTCGAGCGTACGCACAAGGCGCTCGGCGAGCTCGTCGTGATCAAGCCCGAGGGCGCCGACCGCGCCACGCTCGTGATCGGATTCGAGGCCTGGCCGTTCCCGGTGCCGCTGGCCAAGCAAGCGTCCGGGCAATGGCGGTTCGACGCGGCTGCCGGCGCCGAGGAGATCGTCAACCGCCGCATCGGCGAGAACGAGCTCAAGGCCATCGCGACGCTGCGGTTCTACGTCGCCGCACAGCGCGAGTACGCGAGCCGGCCGCGCGGCGAGGGGCCGTTGCGCGCCTTCGCGCAACGCATCCGCAGCTCGCCCGGCAAGAAGGACGGGCTCTACTGGCCGGCCGGCCCCGGCGAGGAGCAGAGCCCGTTCGGGCCGCTGGTGCCCGACGCCAGCCGCCGCGAGCCCGGCGCGCCCTACTACGGCTACATCTACCGCATCCTGACGGCGCAGGGCCCGGAAGCGCCCGGCGGGGCCTACAGCTACGTGATCAACGGCAACATGGTCGCCGGCTTCGCGATGATCGCCTACCCCGCGGAGTACGGGAACACCGGCATCATGACCTTCATCGTCAACCACTACGGCGACGTCTACGAGAAGGACCTGGGGCGCGACACGGCCAGGCTGGCCTCCGGCCTGCGCGCCTACAACCCGCGCGCCGGCTGGATGCCGGCCGACGACGATCCACGATAGCGGCGAAGGAAAGGGAACGATCGACATGAACCGAAAGCACTGGACTCTGGGGCTGGCCGTGGCGGCCTCGATTGCGACGCTCGCAGTCCCCGCGGTCGCGCAGGACAAGAAGGTCGACATCCGCTCGATCCCGTGCCGCGACCTCGACCGGCTGGACGACGAGGATCGCGTCGCGGCGATCTTCTTCTTCTACGGGTTCCACGCCGCCAAGCTCGACCTCTACGAGGTCACGCCGTCGAACCTCGAGCGCAACGTCAAGAACATCGTCGGCTACTGCCAGCAGAACGCCGACACGCCGATCATCGAGGCGATGCCGAAGGCGTTCCAGCGATGAGGCCGCGTCCCGCACCGGCCTTGGCTTGCGCCGCGCTCGCGGCCTGCCTGGCCCTCGCGCTCGCACCCGAGCCGGCGGCGGCACAATACAACCCCAACTGCCAGCCCGGCATGGCCGGCTGCCCCGGCACGCCGCACAACTACGACCCCTACCAGGGCGAGGTGTTCCGCGGCGCCGCGCGCGGCGCGGCGCGGGGCGCCATCATCGGCGGCATCACGGGCAACGCCGGCCGCGGCGCGGCCATCGGCGCGACGACGGGCGGCCTGTTCGGCGCCGCCCGGCGCGCCGCCCGACGCTAGGGGCGGCCGACGCGCAAGGCCCGGCAGCCCATCGGCTAGCTGCATGGCTGCGGCGCGCCCCGGTTTGCGAACGCAACGCGAGATGGCGCGCAGCCGGGCGAGCGCGGCTGCGGCCGGCGCGCGGGCAACCTGGCACGTGCGCATCCAGGCCGGGCTTACGGCGCTGTTCTTCCTCATCATCGTCGGCCTCTCGGCCACGATCCTGTCCATCGCCGGCGCCCGCACCAGCGACATGGTGCGCGAGGCTTCGTTCCACTACGTCAACGAGGCCTCCAAACGCGCGGTCGGCCGGACGGTAGAGCTGATCGCCCCGATCCAGGCCCTGCTGTCGACCTTGGCCGCCAGCACCTCGTTCCGCTGGCTGGAGAGCCCGGCGCAGGCTCATGAGCTCCTGCCGGTGTTCCGTGCCGCCCTGGCGCAGCTGCCGCAGCTCTACAGCATCTACGTAGGTTTCGACGACGGCAGCTGGCTGCAGCTGGCCAATCTCGACAATGTCCCGCGCCAGCAGCTCGATGAGATGCGGCCGCCGCCGCGGGCCATCTTTCGCGCGACCATCATCGTGGTGAACGCGGGTCAGCGCCAGACCACGAGACGCGTGTTCCTCGGGCCCAGCGGCGAGGTGCTGGAGGAGCGCGACGACGCGGACGACCGGTACGATCCGCGCACGAGAACGTGGTTTGCCGATGCCCACGATCCGGAGGCCGGCCCGATCACCGATATCTACATGTCCTACTACCTGAAGGCGCCGCTCTACACGGTGCGCGCGCCGCTCGGAACCGGCGTCAACGGGGTCATCGCGGCGGACGTGCTGCTCACCGATCTCAACAGCGCGTTGCATGACGCGCGCGTCGGCAAGACCGGCGTCGTGTTCCTGTTCGACGACCAGGACCGGCTTGTCGCCCACCCGAGGATGGCCGAGCTGATGAGGACGGCCGCCGCGGGCGGCGGCGAGACCTTGGCCGTCCCGCGCCTGCAGGACCTCGGAACCGCCGACCAGCTGTCGATCGTCGACAACTGGAAGAAGACCGGCCGGAGCAGCTACGAAGCGACCGTGCGCGGGCGCGACCTGGTCGTCTCGTTCGAGGAGGTGCCGCTGCATTTCGCGACGCCGACCTATCTCGCGGTCATCGCGCCCGAGGACGAGTTCTTCCAGGACATCCAGGCGATGCGGCTTCAGACCATGGTCGCGGCCGTGGCCGCCGTCGTTCTGACCATTCCCTTCGTCTGGTGGCTCGGGCACGCGGTTTCGCGCCAGGTCAGGGCGCTTGCCCAGGACAACGAGCGGATCCGCCGCTTCGAGATCGACGAGCACCCCTGGCAAGGCTCCCACATCCGCGAAATCGACGAGCTGGGCCGCTCGGCGGTCATGATGAAGACCGCCTTGTCCGCCTTCGGCCGCTATGTGCCCAAGCAGCTCGTGCGCCAGCTCATCGAGAGCGGCGAACGGCCGGAACTCGGCGGCACCCGGCGCGAGATCACGATCCTGTTCACGGACATCCGCGGCTTTTCGACGATCGCCGACGCGCAGGAGCCCGAAAAGCTCATGCGCTACATGTCGCGCTATCTTGCCGCGGTGACCGACGAAATCATGCGGCACGAAGGCACGGTCGACAAATTCATCGGCGACGCCGTCATGGCGTTCTGGAACGCGCCGACGCCGGACGACGACCACGCCGCCAAGGCCTGCGCCGCCGCGCTGGCCTGCCGCAAGCGCATCGCCGAGCTGAACCGCGAATTCGCCGCCGAGGGCTGGCCCGCGTTCCGCACGCGCTTCGGCCTGCATCTGGGCGAGGCCATCGTCGGCAACGTCGGCTCATCGGAACGGATGAGCTATACCGCCATGGGCTCCTCGGTGAACATCGCCGCGCGGCTCGAGCAGCTCAACAAGGAGTACGGAACCGAAATTCTCGTTTCCGAGGCATTGCGCGCGCGCGTCGGCGAGCGGTTCGCGTTCCGCCGCGTCGGCGACGTCGTGCCGAAGGGACTCTCGCATCCGATCGGCGTTTTCGAGTTGCGCGACGTTCGTTGATCCTTCGACCTCCTAGGGCAATGGCGACCGGGATCGGGACGCCGCCGATGGCGACCATGGCCAGTCCCGAGCGCCAGCGCCGTTCGCGAGACGAGCCCGCGCGTTCCTTCGTCCATGCTGCGGTGCCCCCCGACACCGTTGGCCCGGATACTACCGCACTCCGCTTCGGGCGGCAGGCGTTTGCGCGCCCGGGCCGCCGGCCGGCAGGCGGCCGGTCAGAAGCTTTCCGGAATCCAGCGCCGGTCCTTCATCGTCGCGACGTCGTCGTAGGCGCCCTTGTCGGACCGCTTCGGCAGCTTGACCCTGGGACGCTTGACCGGCTTGAAGTCGAACTGCCCGAGGAAATGCGCGATGCAGTTGAGCCGCGCCCGCTTCTTGTCGTCGGAGCGCACGATATGCCATGGCGCCGTTTCCGTGTCCGTGGCCTGCAGCATCGCGTCGCGCGCGCGGGAATAGGCGTACCACCGCTCGCGCGACGGCAGATCCATGGGCGACAGCTTCCACTGCCGCAGCGGGTCGTCGATCCGGGCCTCGAACCGGCGCTTCTGCTCGTCGTTGCCGACCTCGAGCCAGTACTTGATCAGCTTGATGCCGCCCTCGACGATGTAGCGCTCGATCTCCGGGCAGAGTTCCAGAAAGCGCTTGTACTGCTGGTCGGTGCAGAACCCCATGACGCGTTCGACGCCCGCCCGGTTGTACCAGCTGCGGTCGAAGACCACGATCTCGCCGGCGGCCGGGAAGTGCTGCATGTAGCGCTGGATGTACATCTGGGACTTCTCGCGGTCGCTCGGCGCGGGCAGGGCCACGGTGCGAAAGATGCGCGGGCTGACGCGCTCGGTCAGCGCGCGGATCGTGCCGCCCTTGCCGGCAGCGTCGCGCCCTTCGAATACGACAATGGCGCGCGTGCCGGTCTCGCGCACCCAGCCCTGCAGCAGGCAAAGCCGCGTCTGCAGCTTGCGCAGCTCCTTCATATAGGCCTTGTTCTTGAGTTTCTTGGCCCCCTGCTTGTCGGCGGTCTTCATCGTTCACGCTCCCCTCTCGCGGACCGGCGGCGCCACGGAATCATGTGTCCGGCCCGAGAACGGCCGGCATTGACTTGTGTCAAGATGCGGCAGCCGATTTTCCTGCATCAATCGTGCTACCTGCCGTCAAGGCGGCGCAACGTGCGAGACGACCATGGCGACCGACGACACGCTCACCCATGCCCAGCTCAAGACGCCGCGCGCCGCCGCCATCGCCGGCATCGCCTTCTCGTTCCTGCTGATGGCGTCGCTGCTGCTGCTGCGCATCTCGATTCCCGCCGATCCCCTCGACCAGGGCGAGTGGCTCGAGCGCCAATCGCACCGCGTTGTCCTGGCGCTGAACCTGATCCCCTTCGCCGGCATCGCGTTCCTCTGGTTCGTCGGCGTCCTGCGCGACCGGCTGGGCGCGCGCGAGGACCGCTTCTTCGCCTCGGTCTTCCTCGGCAGCGGGTTCCTGTTCCTCGGCCTCCTGTTCGTGGCGGCGGCGATCGCCGGCGGGATCATCGCCGCGCACAGCATCCATGCCGAGGCAATGCGCAGCACGCCCGCGTTCTCCATCGCGCGCGGGATGGTCTACAACCTGCTCAACATCTACGCGATCAAGATGGCCTGCGTCTTCATGATCAGCACCTCGACGCTGGCCCTGCGCACCGGCTTCGCCGCGCGCTGGATCGCGGTCTCGGGGTTCGTCCTGGCGCTCCTGCTGCTGGCCGGCAGCTACTGGATCAAGTGGAGCGTGATGATCTTCCCGGTCTGGGTCATCGCCGTGAGCGCACACATCCTCGTCGACAATTTCCGGCGCTCGCCGGCCGGTTGAGCGCGGTCCCTTCGCCTACGAGGCGGCGGACCGCCCGGTCGAACCCGATGCGCCCAGCCCCTGCGAGTCGGGGATGCGGGCGACGTTCGCGTCCTCCGCAAAGGCGTAGGTCTTGTCGATCGCGCGGTCCAGCAGGTCCAATTGCTCGCGCAAGGCCGCGTGGCGGCGCTCGGGCAGGGTCTGGATCAGGTTTTCGAGCATGGCGCGCAGGCGTCGGGCGACCTGGACGTTCTCCGCGCCGTAGAAGCGGATCTCCGCGGTGGCCACCAGGACGAAGTCCTCCCAGTTGGGCGTGCGCCAGACCACGCGCAGCGCTCCGGCGGCGTCCTTGATCTGGTCGTTGCGGGTATGGCGCCGCCCGACCTTGCGCAAGAGCCGGTGCAGCTGGTCGATGGCGAGCACCGCCGTCGTCGGGTCGTTGACCGCCTTGGACAGCGCCTTGACGGCGATGTCGACCAGGATGCGGAAGGCGAACATCGGGTCCTGCTCCATGGTGCGTTCCGTTCCGAACACCACGGCCGAGCGCAGCGCGTCCTCGTCGGCGATCCGGCCGCCATAGACCTGGAACAGCGGCTCGTCGACGCCGACGAAGTCGCCGACATAGGCCATGAATTCGACGACGCAGTCCGCGCGTTGCGCCTCCTCCAGCAGCTGCTCCAGGTTGACCGCCAGCACGATGCCCGACGTCCCGCGGTGCGGGATCGCCTGATCGGCCTGGCTTGGAAGCGGAAGGTACGGCTGGTTCCGCTGCGCGCGCGCCAGCGGCCTCGTGTAGACGGAATCGATGACCTTCAGCCCGACTTCCGCCTCCAGCGCCATGTTGCTGTTGGGACGCAGGAGCCTTGCGGCATAGTCGATCAGGTACAGGAAGCAGACGATGCTGCCCAGGCCGAGAACGGTAACAACAGCCAAGCCGAGCTGGTTGACACTTGTTTCGGTCCTGATCCTCAGGCCGACGGCGTATATCAGCGTGAACACGAACATGCCGACGGAGTAGCGGACGACATTGTTGCGAAGGAGAATGGTTGCTATGATCCGAGGCGTCAGCTGCCCGCTCGCGACTTGGATTGCCACCAGCAACGAGCCGAAGGTGAACACGAGGAAGGCCACCGACAGCGTGACGATCGCTTCCAGTGCCGCCTGTGATCCGCTCACGCTGGCATTGAAGAAGGACCAATCCAGCCGTGCGTCCAGGCGGTCGGTCAGACGAATCGCGATCTGCTCGAGAACGATCGCGAAGAACGGCACGATCCACAGCGAGGAGCGGCTGTAGGCAGCAAATCGATACCACAGGCTCCAGATCATGCAGCCTTCTCCCCCGGTCGGCGCAGGTGAGCCGGCTACATTGCTCTCGTGTCAATCGCGCGCTTGCTGCCGGGCCGGCTCCCAAACCGATGCTAGCATGGGTTGCGACACCGTTGCTGCGATTGCGCGCAGCGGCGGGAAACAGGCGCAAGAATAGGGTCGCGGTCAACCTCGCTCAGCGCACCACCTGTATCCGGTCCGGGCAGTCGGTGAACACCGCGTCGACGCCCCAGGCGAACAGGCGCCGGGCGACGGCCACCGTTGTGCCATATGCTTTAGGCATCACGGAGGAGACTAAGGCCGTGGTTTGCGGGGACGTCCGCGACGGCGCCTCGGCTTGGAGACTTTCTCGTCGACGGCCGGCTGGGGATCGGCTCGTGGACCGGTCAGCCAATCGTAAATGCGCTCGGCCGGTTTCCGTACCTCAGGGCTGAAGTCGAGCAGGAAGCGTCTTCCGCGCACATACCCTACGAAGGCGGCATGGATCGGAGCCTGTCGCTCCGCGTGGCCGGTCTCTTTGAACCAGGCAATCAGGCGCTCGCCATGGCCATGTGCTTGGGCGAGCCGCAGCAGACGCAACAGGTCGTCGAAGTAGGTGGTCTTGAGCTCCGCGGCATTGCCATCGAGCGCGTGAGCCAGATGGCCCGTGGCGACTCCGAAATTCTGATTTTCAAGTGCCAGAGCGGCATTGAGGAGCTCCAGGCCGACAGCGTCCAGTGACGTCAAGCGCGAACGAAGCTCGACCGCTTCGGAAATCCTACCCTGTCGGATGCGGAGCCAGGCGAGGTTGGCAATTGCAATCAGTGAAGAGTCGGCAATTTGCATGGCGTCCAGATAGGCGATTTCCGCTGCGTCCAACCGATCTAGGTGATCTGCCAGCAAGTTTCCCAAAGCTATCGAGGCGAACGCTTTTTGTGGGCTTGTTGCGTTTGCCCTCCGATAGGCTTGTTCGGCTTCATCAATGCGCCGAAGGTCGAGTAGCGCGCGTCCAGTGTTGACCAGCGCCCACGCGACCTGCGCGCGCAGCCCCGGCTCGCTCGCGGTCGCGAAGCGGCCGGCGACGTCGTCATAGACCGCGATCGCGTCGTCGTGGCGTCCGAGCTCGCCGAGCCTGAAGCCCTTGTTGACCAGCGCCCTCGCGACCGCTTCGCGCAGTGCCGGCTCGCTCGCGGTCGCGAAGCGGCCGACGACGTCGTCATAGACCGCGATCGCGTCGTCGTGGCGTCCGAGCTGGCCGAGCGTGATGCCCTTGCTGACCAGCGCCATCGCCAACTGTCCAAGTTGGGTAGGTTCGCTTGTATTCGCTAGTTTGCCGATAACCTCATCGTAGTCTTTGATGGAGGCGTCGGTATCTTGGGCCTGGCCCGATGTGGCAGTTCCGTGCACCACTTGTCGGACACTATCGGCCCTGACGCCGCGACCGAATTCGGCCGCGGAGCTGACCTTCACGCGATCGATGGAGGCCGCAGTGACCGTTCGACCAGCAAGATTGGAATCTACTGTGCCTGTCCTCGCTTCATAGGCAGCGAGGAGGGCCTCGCGGTAGTGCGGATGCCAGCTATACTGGCGCGAGTCCTCCAACTCGCGCTTCATGATGTCCAACTCGTCAGGTGCATAAAAGCTCTGCAGGAAGGCCGTGAGCCAGTACAGCTTCTGGCGTGTGCGCCGCGTGCCGTGGCGCATGAGATACCAGATGTTGAAGAACCGCTCGACTAGCTGGTAACCCAGGCGGGCACCGGACGTCGAAACGCCCTCGATGATTCCGTCGTTCGACAGACGCGAGAGCTGCGACGAAATCGTCGTCACTTCGA
>JAKLKW010000202.1 GCA_023150455.1 Alphaproteobacteria bacterium
CTGGGCCGCGGTCGCCGCCTCGGGCGGCGCCGGCGGCCGCGGCATCGGCTCCTCGGGCTTGGGCAGGATGCGCTCGACGCCGCCGGTCGACGCCGTCTGCGCGCCCGGCTTGCCCAGCTCGTAGACCTTCATGCCCTGGTTCGGCACTTCCATGCCGCCCGGCGACGCGGGGCGCACCTTGCTCGGCCCCTCCTCCGCCTTGATGATCGGCGGGTTCTGCTCGCTGCCGGCGCGGATGCCCTGCTGGTAGGCGTAGTAGACGATGACCACGAAGCCGAAGATCGCGAGGCTGGCGACGACGATCGGCAGCACGCGGCCGGAGCGGCGCGGCGCCGGCTCGTCGTCGATGTAGTCCTCCTCCGGCTCGCCCTCGAACCGATCGGGATCGTAGGGATCGGGCCCGCGCTGGCGCTCGGCGCGGATATCCTCGTTGGCTGCCATCAGCGCATCTCCTTCATGGGCTCGACGCCGAACACCGCGAGGCCGGCAGCGATGACCGTGGCCACCGCCGCGACCAGCGCCAGCCGGGCTGTCGTCAGCGCGCGATCCTCGCGCACCAGGAACCGAATGCCGCTCTCGTCGCGCCCGCGCGTCCAAAGACCGTGGAACGCGGCGGCCGCGTCGTACATGTAGAAGGCGAGGCGATGCGGCTCGTGCGCCTCGGCCGCGCCTTCCAGGACGCGCGGCCAGTTCGCCAGCTGCCTGATGAGAGCAAGCTCGTCCGCATCGGTCAAGCGTTCCAGCGGCCCCGCCGCCAGGGCGGACGCCGTCGCGTCGAGCCCGGGGAACTCCTGCTGCGCGTTGCGCAGGACCGAATGCGCCCGCGCATGCGCGTACTGCACGTACCACACCGGGTTGTCGCGCGACTGCTCGCGCACCGCCGTCAGGTCGAAGTCGAGCGGCGTATCGTTCTTGCGCGTCAGCATGACGAAGCGCACGACGTCCTTGCCGACCTCGTCGACCAGGTCGCGCAGCGTGACGAAGGTGCCGGCGCGCTTCGACATCTTCACCGGCTCGCCCTTGTCCATCAGCTTGACGAGCTGGCAGATCTTGACGTCGAGCGTCCCGTTGCCGCCGGTGATGGCCTTGGCGGCCGCGACCATGCGCTTGATGTGCCCGGCGTGGTCGGCGCCCCAGATGTCGATCATGTCGGCGAAGCCGCGCCGGTACTTGTCGAAGTGGTTGGCGATGTCGCCGGCGAAGTAGGTCCAGCTGCCGTCCGACTTCCTGAGCGGCCGGTCCATGTCGTCGCCGAACCGGGTCGAGCGGAACAGCGTCTGCGGCCGCGGCTCCCAGTCGTCCGGCTTCATGCCCTTGGGCGGCTCGAGCGTGCCGACATAGACCAGCCCGCGGTCCTCGAGGTCCTTGAGCGCGGCATCGACCGCGCCCGCCTCGACCAGCGCGCGCTCCGAGGTAAACACGTCGTGATGCACGCCGATCGCGGCCAGGTCGTCGCGGATCAGGTCCATCATCTTCGCGACGGCGAACTCGCGCAGCGGCCCGAGCCATTCCGGCTCCGGCCGGCCGAGCCACTTCTTGCCGTCGCGCGCGGCCAGCGCCGCGCCGACCGGCTTGAGGTATTCCCCCGGGTAGCAGCCCTCCGGGATTTCGCCGATCGCCTCGCCCAGCGCCTCGCGGTAGCGCAGATGCGCCGAGCGCGCCAGCACGTCGACCTGGGTCCCGGCGTCGTTGATGTAGTACTCGCGCGTCACCTTGTAGCCGGACTTGGCCAGCAGGTTCGCCAGCGCGTCGCCGACGACCGTGCCGCGCGCGTGGCCGATATGCAGCGGGCCGGTCGGGTTGGCCGAGACGTACTCGACGTTGATCGGCCTTCCGGCGCCGAGGCTGCTGTCGCCATAGGACGCGCCCGCGCGCAGGATCTCGCCGAGCTGGCGGCGCCACACCTCGTCCTTGAGGCGCAGGTTGATGAAGCCCGGGCCGGCCATCGCCGCCTCGGTCACGTCGGGATGCGCGGCCAGGCGCTTGACCAGCCTGTCCGCCAGCGCGCGCGGCGGCATGCCCGCGGGCTTCGCCAGCACCATGGCGGCATTGGTCGCCATGTCGCCGTGGCTCGGGTCGCGCGGCGGCTCGACCGCGACGCGGGCGAGGTCGAGCCCGGCCGGCAGGCCGCCCGCTTCGGCCTCGGCCTCGACCGCCTTGCCGACGACGGCGCTGAATTCCTTGAAGACGTTCATGGGCAATGAATGTTCATCGTTGGCCAGGCATCGACGTTCGGGCGTCAGCTCGCGCCGTAGGGATTGAACAGGCGGCTGTGCTCGTCCAGCGCGTAGCGGTCGGTCATGCCGGCGATGTAGTCGGCGACGACGCGCGCGGTGGTCGGCGTCGCCGCGCCGGTGGTCTGCTCGCGCCATTCCGTCGGCAGGGTTTCCGGTTCCGCCAGGAACAGGTCGAACAGGTCGCGCACCACGCGCCGCGCCTTGCTGGTCATGCGGTTGACGCGGTAGTGCCGGTACATGCGCTGGAACAGGAAGCGCTTGAGCGCCCCGTCGTTCGCGCGCATCGCGTCGGAGAAGGCGACCACGGGCCTGTCCATCCGGCGGATTTCGTCAGCCGATTGTGGCTTTCCGGCGGCAAGGCGACGGTTGGTCTCGTCCAGCAGGTCCTCGACCATCAGCCCGATCAGCGCCCTGACCGCCTCGTGGATCAGCCGGCCGCGCTCGAGCCCGGGGTAGCGCGCCATCAGGTCGGCGAAGACCGGCCCGACCAGCGGCACCTCGGCCAGCGCGTCGACGTCGAACAGCCCGGCGCGCAGCCCGTCGTCGATGTCGTGGTTGTTGTAGGCGATGTCGTCGGCCAGCGCCGCCACCTGCGCCTCGGCGCCGGGCCAGGTGGCGAGCTCGAGGTCGTGCTCGGCGACATAGGCGCGGATGGACGGCGGCGGGTCGTCGAGCGGACCGTTGTGCTTGACCACGCCTTCGAGCGTCTCCCAGGTGAGGTTGAGCCCGTCGAACTCGGCATAGCGGCGCTCGAGCAGCGTCAGCACGCGCAGGGTCTGGTCGTTGTGGTCGAAGCCGCCGTAGGGCTTCATCGCCTCGTCCAGCGCGTCCTCGCCCGAGTGGCCGAACGGCGTGTGGCCAAGGTCGTGCGCGAGCGCCAGCGCCTCGGCCAGGTCCTCGTCGAGGCCCAGGGCGCGGCTGACGGTGCGGGCGATCTGCGCCACTTCCAGGCTGTGCGACAGCCGTGTCCGGTAGTAGTCGCCTTCGTGGTACACGAACACCTGGGTCTTGTACTTCAGCCGGCGGAACGCCGCGGAGTGGATGATCCGGTCGCGGTCGCGCTGGAACGCGGAGCGCATCCGGCTTTCCGGCTCGGCATGGCGGCGCCCCCGACTCTGCTCCGCGCGGCAGGCAAATACCGCGAGATTCAGTAGGGCGGGCATGGTCCGCACACTACAGCTATGGGCCGATAGGGGCAACCCATCGATTTCCAGGCAGGCCACGCGCTGGTTTGACTTCCCTCGGCGATCACCTACATTCCGGTATGTCCAACGTCCAGTCCGGAGACGCCGCCATGGCGCAGGCCTTGACCCCGACGCAGCAAGCCCCGGGCATCACGCTCTCCGAGAGCGCCGCCGGCCGCATCGCCTGGCTGATGAGCCAGGAGGAGCACAAGGGCCTGATGCTGCGCATCTCGGTCAGCGGCGGCGGCTGCTCGGGCTTCCAGTACGGCTTCGCGTTCGACGACACGGTCGGCGATGACGACAGGCTGTTCGAGCGCGGCGGCGCCAAGGTCGTGATCGACGAGACCTCGCTCGGCCTGCTCGACGGCGCAGAGATCGACTATGTCGAGGACCTGGTCGGCGCGTCCTTCCAGATCAAGAACCCCAACGCCAAGTCGTCCTGCGGCTGCGGCAACTCGTTCGCGGTCTGAGCCACACGTTCTTCCTGCGCGCGGCAAGGCACCCGTCGCCCGACTGGTGCCGATCGGGGAAGGTCGGCCGCAGCGGAAGTTCGGTGCGATGAAGGATATGGTCAGCTTCGACGACTCGTTCTTCGATCCCCTGCCGCCCGAGGAGCTCGAAGCCTGGCGTCGGTGACCCGTGTGTCGGTTCCTTCGTTCTTCTGCCAAGACGAGCTCTTCGCCCCATGCTCAAGATCGCCACCTGGAACGTCAATTCCGTCAAGGCGCGCACCGGCCACCTGACGCGCTGGCTGAAGGAGTTCGCGCCCGACATCGTCATGCTGCAGGAGCTGAAATGCCTCGACGACGGCTTCCCGCGGTTGGAGATCGAGGCCGCGGGCTACAACGCCGCGATCGTCTGCCAGAAGGCCTATAACGGCGTCGCGCTGCTGGCGAAGGGCAAGATCGAACAGCCGCTGCTGTCGCTGCCGGGCGACAAGCTGGACGAGCAGGCGCGCTACATGGAGGCGACCATCGCGGGGCTGCGCGTCGCCTCGATCTACCTGCCGAACGGCAACCCGATCGGCACCGACAAGTTCGCCTACAAGCTCAAGTTCCTCGAGCGCCTGGCCGAGCACGCGCAGTCGCTGCTGGCGAGCGAGGTGCCGACGGTGCTGGCCGGCGACTGGAACGTGTGTCCCACCAACGAGGACGTGTGGGACCCGAAGGCCATGGCCGGCGACGCACTGGTGCAGCCCGAGTCGCGCGCCGGCTTCCGCCGCATCGTCTACCAGGGCTGGACCGACGCCATCCGCGCCCTCCATCCGCATGGGGCGCAATACACCTACTGGGACTATTTCCAGAACCGCTACGAGCGCGACCACGGGCTGCGCATCGACCACCTGCTCCTGAGCCCCCGCGCCGCCGACCGCCTCAGCGACAGCGGCATCGACAAGACCCCGCGCGGCTGGGAGAAACCGTCCGACCACACGCCCGTGTGGTGCACGTTGACTGCGTGAGGCCGCCCGGCAGCGCGGCGGCTGTTTCCCCTCTACCCATGGGCAATAACCCTGTGGTAAATATTGCGTATCTGGATAGGCGCGCCAGGACGGCGCGCGAGGGGCCAGCCCTTCTGCCGTCCTGATGGCGCGCCCGCGCTCCCGATGAGGAAGCGCGCCGCCGGGGCGGAACCGGGCGGCGTACGCGAGCATCGGGAGACCTTCCTGCCATGGCCATCTTCACCGGCGACAGCCTCGGTCCGTCCAACGACAGCCTGACCGGCGGCGTCGACAACGACACCATCTTCGGGCTCGCGCTCAACGACACGCTGGAAGGCGGCGCCGGCAACGACCGGCTCGAGGGCGGCGCGGGCGACGACACGCTCGTCGGCGGCGCCGGCAACGACAGCCTGGTCGGCGGCGTCGGCGTCGACACCGGGGTGTTCCAGGGCTTCTGGCAGGAATACAGCTTCGCCAACAGCGCCGGCGCGCTGCAGGTGACCGACACGGTGGGCGCCCGCGACGACGTGGACAGGCTTACCGGTGTCGAGCGCGTCACCTTCCAGAACGGAATCGGCCCCGCCGCCACCTACAACCTGGTCTACGGCACGACGGCGGCGAACCTGCTCAAGGGCAGCGACGGCGACGACCTGCTGGTCGGGCTTGCCGGCAACGACACGTTCATCGGCAGCGCCGGCTTCGACGTCATCATCGGCGGCAACGGCTTCGGCCTCGCCGCCGGCGCCGACACCGTCAGCTATGCCGGCCTCGCCAGCGGCGTCGGCGCGAATCTCGACCTCGGCCAAGTAGTCAAGTTCATGCTGCCCGGCTCGCCGCAGGACATGCTGACGGGCATCGCCAACCTGATCGGCACCGGCTTCAACGACTTCATCACCGGCAACGCGCTCAACAACACCCTGTCCGGCGGCAACGGCAACGACTTCATCAGCGGCGGCGCCGGCAACGACGTGCTGGACGGCGGCGCCGGCAATGACACGATCGACGGCGGCGCCGACAACGACGTGCTGCGCGGCGGCGCCGGCGACGACACGATGATCGGCGGCGCGGGCCTCGACATGATCGACGGCGGCGCCGGCAACGACATGGCGCTGTTCGCCGCGTCCATCGGCAGCGTCTCCTTCGCGCGCTCCGGCGCCGCGCTCGCGGTGCTCGGCCCCGACGGCACCGACGCGCTGAGCAACATCGAGCTCGTGCAGTTCAGCGACGCCAGCGGCAAGCTCACCTACGGCAGCAACGGCGCCGACAGGCTGCAGGGCAGCTTCTTCAACGACATCATCATCGGGCTGGGCGGCCACGACACGATCTACGGCAGCGACGGATTCGATTTCCTGATCGGCGGCCTCAGCGTCATTGGAACCGCCGGCATCGACACGGTCGACTATTCCGGGCTGACGACCGGCGTCGGGGTCAACCTCCTCTTCAACACGGCGTCCAAGGGCTTCGGCAGCGACACGCTGCTGGGCTTCACCCATGTCGTCGGCAGCGGGTTCAACGACTTCCTCACCGGCAACACGGCGAACAACAGCCTCACCGGCGGCAACGGCAACGACCTTCTCGACGGCGGCTTGGGCAATGACGTGCTCAACGGCAATGCCGGCAACGACACGCTGATCGGCGGCGACGGCAACGACACGCTGTTCGGCGGCGGCGGCGACGACACGCTGATCGGCGCCGCCCACAACGACGTGCTCGACGGCGGCGAGGGCAACGACACCGCCTTCCTGATCGGCTCGTCCATCGGCAGCGTCAGCTTCGCCGTCAGCGGGGCGGCCCTGATCGTGAACGGGCCCGACGGCATCGACCGGCTCAACAACATCGAGTTCGCGCAATTCTCCGACGCGAACGGCAAGCTGGTCTACGGCACCGGCGCCGCCGACCAGCTCGAGGGCAGCTTCTTCAACGACCTGATGATCGGGCTCGGCGGCAACGACACGTTCTACGGCAGCGACGGCTTCGACTTCCTGATCGCCGGCACCAGCGTCGCCGGCAATACCGGCCTCGACACGGTCGACTACTCCGGGCTGACGACCGGAGTCGGGGTCAACCTCCTCTTCAACACCGCGTCCAAGGGCTTCGGCACCGACACGCTGCTCGGCTTCACGCACGCCGTCGGCAGCGGCTTCAACGATTTCCTCACCGGCAACACGGCGAACAACAGCCTCACGGGCGGCAACGGCAACGACCTGCTCGACGGCGGCCTCGGCAACGACGTGCTCTACGGCGACGCCGACAACGACACGCTGATCGGCGGCGACGGCAACGACCGGCTGTACGGCGGCGGCGGCAACGACACGCTGATCGGCGCCGCCCACAACGACGTGCTCGACGGCGGCGAGGGCAACGACACCGCCTTCCTGTTCGGCTCGTCCCTCGGCAGCGTCACCTTCGCCGCAAGCGGGGCGACGCTGGTCGTCAACGGGCCCGAAGGGCTCGACGCGCTCAGCAGCATCGAGTTCGTGCAGTTCTCCGATGCCAGCGGTGTGCTGACCTATGGCACCGGCGCCGCCGACCAGCTCGAGGGCAGCTTCTTCAACGACCTGATCATCGGGCTGGGCGGCAACGATACGGTCTTCGGCAGCGACGGGTTCGACATCCTGATCGGCGGCACCAGCGTGGCCGGGAACACCGGCGCCGACACGGTCGACTATTCCGGGCTGGCCACGGGCGTCGGCGTCAACCTCGCCCTCGGCACCGCGTCCAAGGGCATCGGCGCCGACACGCTGCTGGGCTTCACCCATGTCGTCGGCAGCGGCTTCAACGATTTCCTCGCCGGCAACGCGTCCAGCAACAGCCTTTCCGGCGGCGACGGCAACGACCTGCTCGACGGCGGCGCGGGCAACGACGTGCTGGACGGCGGCAACGGCGACGACACGCTGTTCGGCAATCTCGACCACGACACGCTGGTCGGCGGCAACGGCAACGACACGCTCGACGGCGGCGACGGCAACGACCGGCTGACCGGCGAGCTCGGCGACGACGTGTTCCGGCACGGCATGCTGTCGGGCGCCGACGTGGTGCTGGATTTCGACCCCGGCCACGACCGGCTCGACCTGACCGCCTACGGCTTCGCCGATTTCGCCGCGGCGATGGCGAACGCCAGCCAGTCCGGCGCCAACGTGGTGTTCATCTTCGGCGCCGGCGACATGTTCACGGTGAACGGAACGCTGCTGGCCGACCTGAGCGCCGCCAACGTCGTGATCTAGCGCCCGCCGCCGTGCCGCCTTCTCGCCCGCCCCGGAATTACGGTGACAGTGCATTCAATCCTTCTTCGGTTTCGGGCCGCGCTTGCCCGGCTTCAGCGTCCGGCCGGTGCGGCGCTCGATCCGCGCGAGGAAGCGCTCGTCGCCGACCGGCCGGCCGATGCACTCGGCGCGGCGCAGGCGATCCGACATGGCTTCGTCCTCGCCGGCGGCGATCAGGCCGGCGAAGTCGGGAAAGCGCTCGAGAACCGCTGCCCGCGCCGTCACGCCGTCATCGGCCGTGCGTCCGAGATGCACGTGCACGCTTGACCAACGCCAGTCCGTCGCCCGCTTGGCCAGCCGTGCGCGCACCGGGTTGAGCGCGATGTATCGCAGCGCCGCGCTCAGATGCGCCTCGTCCATGACCACGCAGCCGAACCGCCCCTGCCAGAAATGCCCGGTCCGCTCCGTCCGGGCATGGACGCGTCCCGCGTAGCGCCGATGCAGCGGCGCCAAGGCGCGACGCAGCCCATCCTTGTCCTTTGGCACCAGGATCAGATGGACATGATTGGGCATCAGCACCCAGGCCCACACGGCAACATCCGCCGCCCGGCACGCCTCACCTAATCCGTCGCGATACGCCATGTAGTCGGCGTCATTGAAGAACACCGGCGCGCGACCGTTGCCGCGCTGCGTCACGTGATGCGGCAGCCCGGGTACGACGACACGACACAAGCGGGCCATGCATGACAAATCTCACGGCATGACGGCGAAGTCAATTAAATGCACTGTCACCGTAATTTGGTCCAACGACACGCTCGACGGCGGCG
>JAKLKW010000203.1:0-8852 GCA_023150455.1 Alphaproteobacteria bacterium
ACAAGATGACGACGACGTTTCCCTATCCGCTGACGATCCAGAACCTGATGTGGCTGGTGTTCGGCATTGGAGTTGCCGAACTCGTGATACGGCACCTGGAGACACGCGAGGAGGTCAAGCAGCTCCGGCTCGGATATCTGCAGTTCGACGAGGATGCCGTGCTTGAACTCGAGGACACCGGCGAGCTCCACCGTCGTCTGCACTACATGCCTGGCAGCGATACGCTATTCCTGCCGCGGCTCGTCAAGCGAACTCTCGTGCAGTTTCACAGCAGCCGGTCGATCGATTCCGCCAGCGGCCTGCTCAACTCGTCCCTTGAGCTGCTGTTGCACGAGATCGACCTGCGCTATTCGATGCTCCGCTACATCATGTGGGTGATCCCTTCTCTCGGGTTCATCGGCACCGTGGTCGGCATTTCGCTGGCCCTGAATTTCCTCGGCGATGCGCGGATTGACGACCCCGACCTGCTGAAGAAGACCACCGGGAACCTGGCCGTGGCATTCGACACGACCATGGTGGCGCTGTTCCAGGCGATGCTGCTCGTGCTCGGGATGCACGTCGTGCAGGCGCGCGAGGAGTCGGCGCTCAATCGCATCGGGCAATACTGCCTCGACAACCTGATCAACCGGCTCTACGTGCCGGAAGGAGGGTAATTCCATGTTCCGCACGAAGAGGAAGAAGGACAAGTCGAACGAAGATACGACCCGCGCGATGCCGGTGGGTGGCGGCGAGTCGAGCAATCTCGGCGGTACGGCGCCATTCGGTGGGCCGCTTTCGACCGACGATCAGGGCAAGTACGGCACCGCGGCGGAGCCGGAAGTGGGCGCTACCGACCACGATGCGGCCGGAGACGCTCGGTCGGGCAGGGCCAGGGCGGGCGGTCGACCGGCCGGCACCGTGGTGGCGCCCGGGATGCTGACCGGCGAGGATGAGGAAAACGACGCAATGAACGATCCGCCCAGCGGCTGGCTCGTCGTCGTGCGCGGCCCCGGCAAGGGAAACGTGCTGACCCTCGGCCTGGGCCAGAACCACATCGGCAGCGCGCCCGGCCAGCGCGTGCGGATCGACTTCGGCGACCCCCGCATCTCCTCCGCCCACGCAATCATCGTCTACGACCCGCGGAGCCGGAAATTCACATTGCAGCCCGGCAGCGGCAAGGGACTCGTCTACCTGCAGGCGACCAAGTCGACCGTGCTTGTGCCGACCGAGATCAGGGCGGGCGCGGTGATCGAACTTGGCGACACGGCGCTTCGCTTCGTCCCGCTCTGCGGCCCCGGGTTCTGCTGGTCGGCGGGGAAATAGCGTCGGATGCGCGCGCATCACGGATGGGCGCGCAGTCGCGGCGCACGTCCCTATCAAGAAGACGACCTGCACACTGTCTCGGGTGGCGCGCGCGACGATCTGCTGGTTGTTCTGGCCGACGGCATGGGCGGCCACAAGGGCGGCGCGGTGGCCAGCACGCTCGCCACGCGGACCTTCGCCGGCCAGTTCCAACTCAAGCCCGGTAGCACGGGCGACCGCCTGGCTGCGGGTCTCGCTGAGGCGAACCGGGCAATCGCCGAGGAGATTCGCCGCCGGCCGGACCTCAGAGGCATGGGCTGCACGCTCGTGGGCATCGCGTTCACGGCCGAGGGGGTGGAATGGATCAGCGTGGGCGACTCACCCCTTTGGCTCTATCGGCAGGGCCGGCTCGAGCGCCTCAACCAGGACCATTCGATGACCCCAGTGCTCGATGCCGACGTCGAGCGCGGCGCGCTCTCGGCCGAGGACGCGCGGAACCATCCGCAGCGCCATGCGCTGCGCTCGGCCGTGATCGGCGCGCAGATTCCCCTGATCGATCGGCCTGTCGCGCCGCGCAAGCCGGATGCGGGCGACGTGTTTGTGATCGCCAGCGACGGCGTGTTCACGCTGGCCGAAAGCGAGATCACCGAGATCATCGCCGCGACCGCCGGCCAGCCGGCGCAGTACGCAGCCGAATGCCTGGTCAAGGCGGTCGAGAGCAAGAACGCGGCGCACCAGGACAATACAACGGTCATCGTGGTCGATTTCCGCCAGAGCGCGGCGGCGCAAGATGCCCGAAAGCCGTCCACCCGCTCGCTCGAGGGCATCGGCCGTAGGCAAAGCCGGCGCACGCGCATGCTGGCGATTGGCGTCGCCGCGGTCGCGGTCGCCTCCCTGGCCGCCCTGGCGGCGCATCTGGGACTAGAATACCTGTCGCCGAAAGCGCCGCCCCTGGACGATTCCGCCGCGAAACAGATCGAAGCGCCTTCGGCGACGGACCCGTCGGGCGCCGGACACGACCCCGGCGTGGCATCGCCGCCAGGCCAGGCGACGCAGCAGCCGAAGAGTTCCGACGCGCCATCCACCTCGGGCGAGCGCGCGAATCAGGGCGGCAACGCGGTGCGCCGAGCGCTGGAGGGTTCGGGCGCGGAGACCACGGCAGGCGCGTCGCGGCGTGCCCCTGCCACGGGAAAGGAGTCGCTGCCTGCGATCACTCCCCAGCCGGGACTGCCGCCGACGGCGCCGCTTGGCGCCGGCGCTGGACCGGCGAAACCGGGGTCGCCGCCGTCTTCGTCCATCGCACCCGGCAATACTCCGGGACAGCCTGGCAACCTCCCACCGCAAGGCGTCACCACGCCCGCAGCCCCGGCGAAGCCGGCCGCACCGGCGACCGGCCCTCCGGCGGTGGCGCCGTCCGCCCCCGCCCCCCAAGGCGCGACGGCGCCCTCGCCCAAGTCGACCCCGCCCGCCGGCTCGCCACATTCCGCGACGCCCGAACGCCCGGCGCCCGTGTCGGGAGCAGGGCGTCGGCAGGACAGCAAGAACTGTGACCCCAACCCCGGAGCCTGGGAAAGAGCAAGGTCCGAAGGCACGCGGGAAGCGGTTTCCGAGTTTCTCTACCAGCACCCGAACAGCTGCCACTACGACGAGGCGGAACGGCTGCTGCCGAGCCTGCCGCGTCGGCAGCCGAACCCTGCGTCGCAGAATCCCAGCGGCAAGGGAGGGGACGGGCAGGCCATCGACCCGAATGCCAGCCGACACAACTAATCATGCGCGCCACCATAGAACCGAAGAGATGATGCGGCGCTCGCGATGAAGCGGACGTCCCGTACGCTGGAGCTCTTCAGCCTGTCGGCGCTGGACCTCTTCGCCTCGGCCATGGGGGTATTCGTCCTCATCGTCGTCATCCTGTTCCCCTATTTCCAGAAATCGGCGCCGGAGCTGCGCGAGATCGAGTCGCTGCGCGCCCGCGTCAATCCGTTGCGCGAGCAGAACGAGCTGCTGCGCGAAGCGGTGGAGGCGCTGCAGGGCGAGAGCGAGCGTCTGCGTAGTGACGTGCAGCGCCTGCGGCAGGGCGAGCAGCTTGCGCAGCGCCTGCCGCAGCTCCAGGGCGAGAACGCAAGACTGAGTCAGCGCGCCGAGGCCTTGGAGGAGCGCCTCAAGAGAACCTTCCTGATCGTGCGGATCGCGTGGGAGTCCGCAGCAGCCGATGTCGACCTGCACGTCGTCGACCCGCAAGGACGCGAGTTCTATTGGCAGCGCCCGAATTTCAATCGGAGCATCTATCGCGACACGCCGGCCGAACTGACGCTCGACGCGACGCGCGCACCTGGACTCGAGATTTTCTTCCATCCCGAAGCGGAGGCTGGCATCTACCGCATATTCTACAATCTCTATGGAGAAGGCGGCCCGCCGGCATCCGCGCACGTCGAAGGCGTCGTCATCCATCGCAATGGCCGCATCGAAATTCCGGCGCGAACCTTGACCTTGCGCCGTGGTGCCAGCGGCCGCCCATGGCTGGCAGCGACCGGTGGCGACCGGCCCGCGCTGTCCGTCGTCGTTACGGCGGATGGCAACGTGCGGACGAATTGACGGCCATGCGTCGCCCGAACCGTACGATCGAGATATTCAGCCTGTCGGCGCTCGACCTGTTCGCGTCGGCAATGGGCGCGTTCGTGGTCGTCGCCGCCTTGCTGTTCCCCTACTACCAGAGGCACGCGACGGTGCGGAACGAACGCGAGCGCCTGACGGAGACATTGCGGCAGCTGGAAACGGAGCATGGGCGCCTGGCCGAACTGGCGGGACGGCTGCGGCCCGAGGTCGAAACACTGCGCCGCCAGGCCGACGCCTTGGCACGGCTGGCGCCGCGGGCCCAGGAGGCGCTGGAACTGGAACGGCGGAACGCAGAGTTGCGGCGCGTGATCGCGGGGATGGAGGCGCGGCAGCGCGTCAGCTTCCTCATCCTGCGCATCGGGTGGCAGGTGAACGCGGACATCGACCTGCACGTGGTCGATCCAGATGGCAACGAGATCAACTTCACCCGGCACAACCGCAACCGCCGCCACTTTCCCGGCACGCAAGCGGAGTTGACGTTCGATCGCCAACGCGGACCGGGTGTGGAGGTATATCTCGACCCGCAGGTCAAGCCCGGCACCTACAAGATCTTCTACAATCTCTATGCCTACCCGCTGGGCGCCGCGCGGGTACCGGTCGAGGTCGGCGGGATCGCGATTTTCCGCAACGGCCGCCAGAACCTTCCGGTGCGCACACTTTCTTCGGTCAACGCAAGTGGCCGCGTTCAAGATGGCCCGCCGGTCGCGGTCCTGGTCGTCGCGCCGGACGGCACGATCCGCGTGCAATAGGCGTGAACCGCCGGCCGGCAACGAACAGGGAGCAGGCGCTCCGCGTTCCGCAGCTTCGACCCGCGGACCGCGCGCAGCCGCGACTGGGGGTTCAGGGTTGCCTGGGACTTGCCTTAGTTCCAATGGTAGTTGCACGATTCCCGGCCCGGCTGCATCATTACTGGTAAGTTCGGCGCAGGGGTCGGTAGCATGAACGCTGAGCGAGACGCGACGGTGGATGACGAGCATCCGGACGCGTTGCCCGCTGGGTTCGAGATTGCGGGCTACCGGATCGTGCGGGTGCTTGGGCGCGGGGGTTTTGCCTTCACGTACCTGGCGGAGCAGGTGAGCCTGAACCGGCGGCGGGTGGCGATCAAGGAGTACTACCCGCAGGATTACGCGCAGCGTCGCGGCGACCAGATCACGGCGCGCACGACGCGGGAATCGCGCGAGGTCTTCCGCTGGGGGCTGGAGAAGTTCCGCGACGAGGGCCGCTGGCTGGCGCGGTTCGACGACGACGCGCGTGGCCGGAAGCATCCGAACATTGTTGGGGTAAAGACGCTCGAGGAGGCGTTGGGGACGGCGTACCTGGTGATGGAGTACGTCGAGGGAGAGAGCCTGCGGGCGTATTACGAGCGGCACGGGGACGGGGTGCCGGAAGGGGAGCTGAAGCAGATCGCGGGCGGGATGCTGGAGGGGCTATCGGCGCTGCACGCGGAGAAGATGTACCACCGCGACATCCACCCGGGGAACGTGCTGCTGCGCGAAGGCAGCGGCATCCCGGTGCTGATCGACTTCGGGTCTGCGCGTCTGGAGCTGGGCACGCAGGTGCAGATGGCGCGGGGCAGGAAGCGGCGAACGGCGGCGGTGTTTGCCGACGGCTACGCGCCACCGGAGCAGTACGGCTCGACGCGGGAGGAACAGGGCCCGTGGACGGATGTCTACGCGGTGGGGGCGGTGCTGTACGAGGGGATATCGGGCGAGCCGCCGCCGACGGCGTTGCAGCGGACGGACGCGAAGGCGTTCAACCGTCCGGCCCCGATGAAGCCGGCGCGGGAGGTCGGACGCGGCCGATACAGCGCGGTGTTCCTGGCGGCGATCGATCGGGCGCTTTCGCTGAAGCCGGAGGAGCGCTTTGCCAGCGCGAGCGCGATGCGCCGTGCCCTGCTGCAGGAGGGCGCCCCGGTTCCGCCGGAAGAGCCTGTGGAGCGGCGTCGGCCGTGGCGGCTTGTCGCGGCGATCGCGGCGGCGATCGCGCTGGCGATCGGCGCCTGGGCTGCCTGGATGGGATACGGCGGCGGCGCCGGCGACCCGCAGATCGCTACCTTGCCGCAACAGGCCGGCCAGCCGCCGGCTGCTCCGCCCGAACCGGCCCCGCCGCGACCCGCCCCCGCCGAGCCGGCGCGGCCGGGGTCGGCGACAACGCCCGCACCGCCCCCGCCCATCCCGCCGTTGCCGGACCCGAAGACCTCGGCGCCATCCGACCAGCAGGCCGCTCCGAGCCCGCAGCGCCCGGAGCCGCCACCGCAGCCCCAGCCACCACAACCTCGCGCGGAGGCCGCCCCTCCATCGCCGCCGACCGAGCCGCGACGCCCCGATGCGCCGTCCCAGCCGTCGCCGTCGGTGGCGATACCGCAGCCCAGCCAACCGCCGGCGCCCCGTCCGCAGATCGAGCCGCTCGACGCGACCCATGTCACCCTCACCAACGCCAACCTGCGCGCGGCCCCGGACAGGACATCCGACCTGCTCACGACCGTCCCGCGCGACGAGATCGTACATGCGACCGGCAGGCTGCCGGAGTGGCTGCGCGTCAGACACCGGGGCACGAACGGGTTCATCTCTGCCGAGCTTCTCAGCCGCATCGATCCCGACGAAGCCGACGCCTGGACGCGCGTGCGCAGGAACGACCGTGAATCCATCACGGCGTTTCTCAACAAGTACCCCGCCGGTCGAATGGCCCCCAGGGCCAAGGAGCTGCTCGACGCCCTCCCGCCCCCGGCGCCACCCGCCCCGCCTCCGCCTCAGGTGCAGGCACCCCCGCCGCCGATGCCTGCGCCGCGGCAGCAGCCCGCCGGTCGCCCGCCCGATGGCCGCTGGATCGGCCAGATCGTCCGGACGGACGGGAACCGCGACGGATTCGTACAGGCGAACTGCCGGCCCGCGGACGTAGAAATCGAGGTTCGCAACGGCAAGATCGTCGACATCGATTACTACATGGACGGCAAGAGCAAGGACCCCAAGCGGAATTGGCACTACAAATTGGGTAAAGGTTACTATGGCGAGGTCCGCGTCCGCGGCGGCGTACAGGACGACGGCAAGATTCAGGGACTGCGCATCGAGCTCGTCTACAACGACGGAACGGCCAACGGAAACAACTTCATCAATTTCATCTTCAACGGACAGCTCGATCTCTCGGCTGGCCACGGCGGCGGGGAATGGCGCGACGACACTAAGCAGTGTTGGGGCACGTTCAAGATCGAACGCGCAGCATCCCGTTAGGCCCGTTCCCTCTGCTGGAACAAGCTCGGACGCTGCGTGCTTCGTAATGCGGCTCCTTCGAGACCAGCAGGCTGCTGTCCGTCGACACACGCTACGACACGTGAAAAAGCCGGTGCGCGGCCGTTGTCGCCGCGCCAGCGTTGCAGGAAGAGCTCACCAGCTGCATGGCTGCTGACGAGCTGACGGACGTCCTGCCGGAGTCGTTCCAGGCGAGTCTGGCTCGGGCTGGAAAGCCGTTCCCCGATCCCGCTGACGACGGCGGGCCGCCCGGCCGGGCGGCCCGCGATCGCGTCATCGGCACGAAGCTCAGGGCTTCTTCACGGTCGCCTGGCCGCTGCTGTTGCTTTCGACCTGGGCGGCGGGCGTCTTGGCTGCGGCGCCCTGCGCCTTCGTCTTCGCCGTGCCGGCCGCGCTGTCGCCGGTCGACTTCGCGGTCGCGGCGGCGCCTTGCACCGTGGACTTGCCGGTCGCGGCCGCGCCCTGCGTGGTCGACGTGGTGGCACTGCCGGCCTTGGCGGGCGCGTCGGTCTTCGCCTTGGCGCCGGCGCGGGCGCCGGCGGAACCCTGTGCGCCGGACTGGGTGCCGGCGGAAGCGCCGGTGTTCGTCTGCACGCCGGTCTGCGTGCCCAGGACCGGCGTCTGCACGCCGGCGCCGGTCTGCGTGCCGGCCTTCACGTCGGTCTGGGTCTGGGCCCATGCGGCGTGGACGGAGGCGAGGCCGGCGCCGAGGACAAGGCTCAGCGCAGCCATCAAGGCGGCGGAACGGGTCATGGATGGTTCTCCCTGGGTTGCTGCGCCACTACCGGGGGGCGCAGAGAGAACGGACCAGGCGCCGCTCCGATGCAGAGATTTATTTCAAATTCGACTCGGAACCAACGCGCCGCGGCAATCGTTTCACGCGGTTCACATCTCCACCACCGGCATCTCGCGCGGCGCACGGCGCGTCAGCAGCAGCGGCTTGCCGTCGGTGACCACGAGGTTCTCCTCATGCACCATGATCTTGTTGCCGTCATACATGGCGGACGGCTCGATCGTCAGCACCACCCCGGCCTCGAGCACCGTGCCGTCGCCCGGCTTGTTCGACGGCGGCTCGGTCATGTTCTTGCCGAGCCCGTGGCCGAAGCGCCCGACATTGCCCAGCACGATGCCGGCATCCTCCAGCACCTTGGCCTGGGCGCGGAACACGTCGGCGGCCGTCCGGCCCGGCCGCGCCGCGTCGATGCCGGCCTCGGTCGACTGCCAGAGCAGGTCGTGCATGCGCCGCGCCTTGTCGGTCGGCCTGCCCAGCGCGACGTTGCGGTCGAAGTCGCAGAAATACCCGCCCCAGCGCGAGCCGGTGTCGATCAGGAAGATGTCGCCCTTGCGCAACCGGCGCGGCAGCGGGCCCTGGATGATGCTGTCGTAGCCGCCGCGGCCCGAGCCGATCGCGGTGTAGGGCGTCTTGTCGGCGCCGAGCAGGTAGAGCTCGGCCTGGAACTTGCGCACGATGTCGCGCTCGGTGTCGCCGTCGGCGACCAGGCCGGGCAGGCGGTCGAAGGCGTCGCCCGCGATCTGGCAGATATGGCGGATGCGCGCCACCTCGGCCGCCGACTTCACCAGGCGCAGCGGCCGCATCACCATGATCGCGTCCGCCAGATCGAACGGCCGGATCATGCGCTTCAGCCGCATGAGGTCCGCGACCGGCATGCCCAGGCGCGACTCCAGCCCCAGCTCGGCGCCGAAGCGGCCGAA